>JANNSR010000094.1:0-30823 GCA_031402935.1 Hyphomicrobium sp.
TCCTTGTCGGGTAAGTTCCGACCTGCACGAATGGCGTAACGACTTCCCCACTGTCTCCAGCACACACTCAGTGAAATTGAATTCCCCGTGAAGATGCGGGGTTCCTGCGGTTAGACGGAAAGACCCCGTGCACCTTTACTGCAACTTTGCACTGGCAATCGTGACTGCTTGTGTAGGATAAGTGGTAGGCTTTGAAGCCGGGGCGCTAGCTCTGGTGGAGCCGAAATGTGAAATACCACTCTAGTGATTATGGTTGTCTAACCGCGGTCCGTTATCCGGATCCGGGACAGCGCATGGTGGGCAGTTTGACTGGGGCGGTCGCCTCCTAAATCGTAACGGAGGCGTGCGAAGGTTGGCTCAGGTTGGTCGGAAATCAACCGTCGAGTGCAATGGCATAAGCCAGCCTGACTGCGAGACTGACAAGTCGAGCAGAAACGAAAGTTGGTCATAGTGATCCGGTGGTTCTTCGTGAGAGGGCCATCGCTCAACGGATAAAAGGTACGCCGGGGATAACAGGCTGATGACGCCCAAGAGTCCATATCGACGGCGTCGTTTGGCACCTCGATGTCGGCTCATCACATCCTGGGGCTGGAGCAGGTCCCAAGGGTATGGCTGTTCGCCATTTAAAGTGGTACGTGAGCTGGGTTCAGAACGTCGCGAGACAGTTCGGTCCCTATCTGCCGTAGGTGTCGGAGAATTGAGAGGATCTGTCCTTAGTACGAGAGGACCGGGATGGACGAACCTCTGGTGGACCTGTTGTCGTGCCAACGGCACAGCAGGGTAGCTATGTTCGGAAGGGATAACCGCTGAAAGCATCTAAGCGGGAAACCCACCTCAAAACAAGTTCTCCCTCGAGAGTCGTGGAAGACCACCACGTTGATAGGCCGGGTGTGGAAGTGCAGCAATGCATGTAGCTTACCGGTACTAATAACTCGATCGACTTGATTGCTCTCATTAAGCAATGCTCATCGTTTTGCCTCACGCCGCATGTCGCGCTGAAAATGCGCGACGCGGCTCCGGCGGGGCGGCACTTGTGCCGGCGTGCTTTGCACGCTCGCGCCTAGAGGCGCGAAGAGGCGCAGTCCCCCACGATGAGCGTAGGACTTAGAAAGACCAGCATTGTGCGAAATTCAAACTCACGCCTTCGCCGACCTGGTGATTATGGCGGGGTGGCTGCACCCGATCCCATTCCGAACTCGGCCGTGAAACGCCCCTGCGCCGATGGTACTTCGTCTTAAGACGCGGGAGAGTAGGTCGTTGCCAGGTCTGCCAAGGCGTGAGTTGAATTTAGTACGTCGCGCAAGCGGAGTCGCAGTGCGCAAACAAATGTACCGCACGCGGCGGCCGGCTCTCGGAACGAGAGTCGCCGCTTGCAAACAAAAATGAAGTCAATCACCTCTTGTGCGATCAAATCAAAACGCGCCGCTGTGGCTTGTCCCAGCGGCGCGTTTTTTGTGTTTTGATCGCGTTCAATTGTCTTATAGAGCATAATATTGTATGCGGTCGCTTTGGGGATTGTCATGTGGCGAATACCAGTAACCATTCTTGTGGCGTTCATTTTGCAGGTTTGCTCGCTACCCACTATTGGTGACGCCGGTGTTACCCGCGAATCCTCCAATTCCAACTTCAATTGCGCAAACATAGCCGCAACAAAGATCATGTTGCAGACAATCGATAACACTTGTTTCTCAGTCAAACTCACCGCGAGAGGAAAATCGACACTGGATAAGCTTGCAGAGCTCGTAGATAATTCGCGCTACATCGAACCGGGCTGTTTCGAAAATGGGTTGGAACTTATTAAACGAGACGTTGTCTCGCCCGAAATGATGGAAGAACTTTCAAAGGGAGCAACGCCTCAAGCTCGCTTTGAAGAGCGCTGTATCATTTATCATGAGCACCTAAAGCCTATCGGCGACAGGGAGCCCGGCGGGCCATTGACGGATTCTGTAAGCGAACTCGCCAAATAATCGGACTGAGATTGCGATGGCTTAGGACAAGTTTTGGGCACTCAATTTCATGTAGCTAGCCCACCTTCACCAGAAAACGCCCACCGGAGCTGTGCGTGCTTGCAGAAATCAGTTTCGAGAACCAGCCCGAGGCTTTGCAAGAACGACCAGTTCGCACATCTCAATAAATACTTCATCAGGCCATTCGTTGCGCGCCATGTTGGCAATGGCGCACGTCCAACGAACATTGCCACGTGAATAACTTCCGCGGGTTTGCTTTTTGTCGAGTGACGGTCCCCAGGGAGCTTTGAGTACTTTTCCGTCGTGCACGTGGGCATCGTTGAAGACATGACCGGTTAAAGCGCATGTACGGTTCTGTTCACGATACAATTCAATCGCTTCAACAACGCTTAAGAAATCGCCACCTTTGCTGCGTGAAAAAGCCCGAGCATACGCTTTGCGAATAACAGCAAAATCATTTCTATCGGCATCGTTCTGCAGTTGTTTTTCTCTTTCGCGAATAGTCTTCCAAGCCTTTTTTTGAGGCGGTTGGTCGAGAGCATCGAGCTTCGCGAGTTGCGAATTGCCGTTCGCTTCTTTCAAGTCACAGCCTCCGGAAATATGTATATGCACCGACTTAAGAGTGAAGCAGAACATTTCTATCTCCATCCTGTAACACTGCGACCGCTGTGGATGCACAGCTAGTTGGGTTCTCCTGCCGTGTATGGTGGCTGCACCCGATCCCATTCCGAACTCGGCCGAGAAACGCCATAGCTTCGCGCTCTGCACTTGCGCAGAGCGTATTGCGCCGCGCTCCTCTCTTCCCCATTCCCGTGCGCGGCGCAGCGTTCTTCTCGCTGCTCCGCAGACTCGGGACCCTTACAGATTGCATTTGAGCACGACAGCCACCGCGAAAGAACCCGGCTCTACGCGCCGCCGCAAGTGCGGCAACGCTCCGGCCGGGAACGCGGGTGGAGAGAGGTGTGCGCCATCCCACCACGTCATGGCCGCGTCACGAAGTGATCGCTCCGAAGGAGCGACAGGCGGCCACCCACGACAAACATTCCGGGGTTCGGTGCAAGTGAAGCGTCGCGAATTCGGTTCCCCGCTAAGTCTCCCTGACTGATGCTTGCCGTGGATGGCCGACACCGCCTGCGCCGGGGCAGGCTAAGTACGCGATGCTTTGCATCGCCTCGGCCATGACGTTGCGGGGGCATCGCCAACCGCCACACCACCGCTGTCATCCCGGCATTTATTGCCGGGATCCATCGTTCCAAAAACTCCGGCGCGAGCGGATGAATGGATGCTCGGGACCCCGGCCTTCGCCGGGGCAGGCTTGCCCGAGGATGACAAGCACTAAAAAAACACACCGCCCCACCCCCAAGGATTCCGTCTCACCCTCCGTCTGACATTTACGTTGTTGGCGGCCGGCGCGCGGAACGCGTGTCGCCAACAACCAGAAAAAGAGCCGGTGGTCATCGTTGCGCCATCGATCGCTCGCCGTGCCGCCACGGGGTTGCCGGGACGGTGCCCAATTCGAAGCGCAGGGTCCCCGGTCCTCTGCCTCAACAGATGGTGATGTCATGCGATTATATTTTCTTGGAGCAATAGTTATGGCTGCATTCGCATTCTCGGCTTCTAGCCACGCCGCCGGCGACGCGCGCATTTCGGGGCCCCACGTCCACGACAACCTCGCGGTCTATTTCATTCACGGCGAAAGCGCCGGCGGCCCCGTGCCGTTGACGCTTGCAGAGGCCATCGAACAAGCGCGCGTCAAGGTTTTCGAAACCGGCGACGTCAATGAACTCAAGATCGAGAACATTGGCGACGAGGCTGTGTTCATCCAGTCCGGCGACATCGTCAAAGGCGGCAAACAGGACCGCGTGATTACGTCGAGCCTCATTGTGCCGCCGAAGTCGGGCGAGGTGCCGCTGGCCGCGTTCTGCGTCGAGCAGGGCCGCTGGTCGGCGCGCGGCACGGAGAGTGTGGCGCGTTTCACAAGCTCGTATGAGTCCGTGCCATCGCGCGAAGCCAAGCTCGCCATGAAGGCGCCGCGCGCAGCCGCGACCGGATCGACTGGAGAGAATCGTACAGCGTCGCGGCAGGCCGACGTCTGGGATTCCGTCTCGAAAATGCAGATGAAGCTGTCGAGCGGGGTCAGGGCGGATGTCGCGTCGCCCAGCTCGGAGACGAGCCTGCAGCTGTCGCTCGAGAACGAAAAGTTGAAAGAGCAACGCTCAGCGTACGTCAAGGCGTTGCAGGCGGCCGGCGAAGGCGGCGGCGACATTGTCGGCTACGCGTTCGCGATCAACGGCAAACTGAATAGCGTCGACGTCTATGCGTCGAACGGCCTGTTCCGCAAGATGTGGGCGAAGCAAGTGCAATCGGCCGCGACGGAAGCCATCGGCGAGAAGGACGGCAAGGCCGAACCGGTGCCGTCAGGCGATGCCGTCAAGGCCTTTCTTGGCGAGGCCAAGCAAGGCGCGGTCAAAAAGAAGGTGTCGAGAAGCCAGAACGACTTCGAAGTGCGCGAAGGCACCCGCGCGGTTTACTTCGCATCGTCGCCTGCCAGCGGCGAGATCGTTCACGAGAACTATCTGGCGAAGTGAGAGGTCGCTTCGGCCCGCGCACATTGTGCGGGCCGATCTGCGCCGCACGATGTCGAGGTGTTACTCCCCCTCCCGCCTCTCGATCCCATACGGCTTGACCAGCCGCCACACGTGTTCGGGGATCATGTTTTTCATCATCGCCGGGCGTTCGCGGCGCAGATGCAGCACCGTCTCGATGGCCTTCATCTCGAGGCGCGCGCGCGCGAATTCGAGGCCGCGCGGGCCGATCTTCGGCATCAGCCAGCCCATGATCGGGCGCAGCCAATTGGGCATTGCGCGCAGCGGCAGGCCGCCGGCGGCCAGCTCGACGTTTTTCATGAAACCGCTGACGGGGCCGCGCCGCTTCCCCGCGCTGCCGGGCGCCGTTAGCACGACTTCGTCACCGAGAAGCCCAAGCAGCTCCTCGCCGCGCGCGTTGCGCACCAGCAGCCACTGCTCGCCCTCGCCGCCCATGTAACCGACCGTGATGTCGGCGAGCACATTGGTGTAGTCGACGCAGGTGCGGCAGGTGAGCGGAAAGAAGTCGGGCGGCAGCTTGGACAGCGGCAGCATGAGAAACGGGATTTCTTTTTTGCGCCCGTCCGTGAAGCGCAACTCGACATGATAGTCGGCGCGGAACTCGAGATAGGTGATGGTCGCCGGGTCGTCCGCGAGTAGCGCGAGGAATTCGTGAAAGCGTTCCGTCGTGGTGTTGTCCGAGCACGGCGTGCCGACGACGTAGATTTTTTCAAACCCAAGCTCGGCTTCGAGTGCCCGCAGCGCGTAAACCTGACACGGAATGCCAATGACGGCGATGCGCTTGTGGCCTGCCGCGCGTGCAGGTTCCAAGAGTGCAAGCAGCGGCGCGTAGCCCATGCGCATACCCCGGCACGCCGCCATACCCTCGGCCTTGGTGACGAGTACGGGCACAGGCCGCCACCTGTCGTTGGGGTCTGGCGCCATCGTCAGCACGGCATCGACCGCGTTCGATTCCAAAAGCCGCTCGGCGATGCGCGTGGTGATGCCGGTCCACTGCGCGCCGGGCTTGGGTGCGGCAAGCCGCGCCCGCACCATGCGCCGGAACGGCCCGAAAAATTGTTCGTCGGTGCGCTCGGGATCGCGGGTGCGGCCATGTACGCGGGCTTCAAGCGCAGCGTAGTCCGGTTTGATGAATTGGCAGGCGCGGCCGCAGCGCTTGGCATCGTCGGAACGCGAGATGCCGCAATCGGTGCACAAATCGCGCGCCGCCGCCTCTCGAAGCGGTGGCGTTTCTATTACATCAGCATTACTAAAGGTGTCTTGCACGCGTCCCAGCCAATCCTTGCAGCCATGTGACCACGGAACGCTCCGAACGTCCAAGGCCAATCGCACTACGAGCCGTGGCGGATCAGAACTTCTTGGCGAAGTACTCGGCGGCGGCGGGCGGCATCACGCGCTTGAAGATGGCCGCGAGGTATGTTGGAGTCGTCACGTAGTACTGGCGCCGGGGGCGCGGGTGCTCAACGGCGTGGATCAGCCGCTTGGTCACGGCTGACGGTTCGAGCTTGAAGTACGATTTGCCGCCAGCCTTCATGCTTTCGAGGCGCGCGAGGTAGACCTCGCGGTGTGCGGAATGTTCGATGTCGATATGGGCTTCGAGATTTTCGACCGCGTGCTCGACGAAGCGGCTGCGGATGGGGCCGGGCTCGATCAGCGACACCGTGATCCCGGTGCCTTCCAATTCTAGGCGCATGGCGGTTGTCAAACCTTCGAGCGCGAATTTCGAGGCGCAATAGGCGCCACGATAGGCAACCGCCACAAAACCGAGGATCGACGAACACTGCACGATGCGGCCCTGCCCATTGGCGCGCATCGACGGAATGAACCGCCGCGTCAGATCGTGCGTGCCGATCAGGTTGACTTCGATCTGATGGCGCAGCAGATCGGGTGTCAGATCTTCGACGGCGCCCGGCTGGCCGTAGGCGGCGTTAGAAAAGATTGCGTCGAGCTTGCCGCCGGTCATGTGCAACGCCGCGTCCGCGCACGCGGCGATCGCTTGTGGATCGGCGAGTTCAAGGTGCAGCGTCTCTAAGCCCTCGACATCTTTGAGGCGTGCGAGGTCTTGGGCGTTGCGCGCAGTCGCGATGACGCGCCAGCCACGCTGCTTCATGGTGCGCGCGGAGTCTAAGCCAATGCCTGACGAGCAGCCGGTGATGAGGATGGACCGCGGCATTGAAGCTCCGGGTGGCTGGCGCCGGCGATGCGCCAGCCCTACGGACTACTGCTTCACGCCTTCAACCTCAAGCGTCAGCTCAACGGTCTTGGAGGCCGGCCCTAAGTCCTTCTTGATGCCGAAATCAGCGAGGTTGAGTGTGGTCTTGCCGCTGAAGCCCTGGCGCTGGCCGCCCCACGGATCATCGCCGCCGCCGATATAATCCGCGTCGAGCGTGATGTCCTTGGTGACGCCGTGCAGCGTCAGCTTACCGGCGATTGCCGCTTTGCCCTCGCCCTTGGGCGTGACGGATGTACTTTCAAACGTTGCCGTCGGGAACGCCGCAACGTCGAGGAAGTCGGCTGAGCGCAAATGCTTGTCGCGCTCGGCGTGGTTCGAGTTGACGCTGGCGGTGTCGATCGAGACCTTGACCTTGGACGCCTCGGGCTTGGCGTTGTCGAACGAGAACGTGCCGTCGAATGTATCGAAGCGGCCGACGAGCCAGCTAAAACCCAAATGCTTGACGCGGAAATTGATCGAGGCGTGCTGGCCTTTCTTGTCGATGACGTAGTCGGCGGCGTGGGCCGGTATGACCGGCAACACGGTAAGCGCCAGTCCAGTGGCGAGCGTCAAGCGCAGTGACATAGGAAAAATTCCTTTTCGTTCCGGTTTCAGCTTTGCGGGGGGCCGGACCACATGCGTTTCAGGATCGTGCTCCGGTCGATAAAGTGGTGCTTCAAAGCGGCGGCCGTGTGAACGACCGCGAGCGCAACCGTTATGTAGGCGAGGACTTTGTGAATATAACCCGCCCAAAGACCAATTGTTTTGTCTTGCGCCACGGCCGGTACTGTGACGATGCCAAACACATCGATGCCAACGCCGTCGGACGTTGAAATGAAATAGCCGCTGACCAGCATCGCCAGGATCAGCGGATAAAAGCCCTTCTGCACGATTTTTGACGCCCTGCGCTCGAACGGCGTTAGTTCGCCGTCAGCCGGGTCGGGATTAGCAAGGCGCCAGCCCCAGCGGACAAGAAACGCCGCGAGCAGCACCAGGCCGGCGCTTTTGTGCAGGTCCGGCGCGCTGGTGTAGTAGGCGCTGTAGTAGTCGAGCCCGACCATCCAATAGCCGAGCGCGAACAGGGCAAAGATGGCAACCGCCATCAGCCAGTGGAACAGTCGCGTGATGAGGCCGTAGCCGTCAGTGGTATCGCGGAATGCCATGCTTCCCCTTCGCCGCGCGGATCGTTCCGCCGCGACGTGATGCGCACAGCGTAATCCTAATTTGCGCCTTCAAGCAGGCGGCGCGCAATAACCTGGGCCTGGATCTCGGCCGCGCCCTCAAAGATGTTGAGAATGCGTGCGTCACAGAGAACGCGTGAGATCGGATATTCCAGCGCGAAACCGTTGCCGCCATGGATCTGCAGGGCGTTATCGGCGTTGGCCCAGGCGACGCGTGCGCCGAGAAGCTTGGCCATGCCGGCCTCAAGGTCGCAGCGCCGCCCGGCGTCTTTCTGGCGGGCCGAGAAGTACGTCAACTGGCGCGCGATCATAGTCTCGACCGCCATCATCACGACCTTGTTGCGCACGCGCGGAAATTCGTAGATCGGCTTGCCGAACTGGACGCGATCAAGTGCGTACTTGAGACCGAGGTCCATGGCGTTTTGGGCCACGCCGACGGCGCGAGCCGCTGTCTGGATGCGAGCGCCTTCGAATGTTGCCATCAGCGCCTTGAAGCCCTGGCCTTCGACGCCGCCGAGCAGGTTTTCAACCGGGACCTCGAAGTCGTCGAACGAGATGTCGTATTCCTTCATGCCGCGATAGCCGAGCACTTCGATCTCGCCGCCGGTCATGCCCTTTGCTGGGAATGGATTTTCGTCCGAACCGCGCGGTTTCTCGGCGAGGAACATCGAGAGGCCCTTGTAACCGGCCTCATTTGGGTTGGTGCGCGTCAAAACGGTCATAACGTCGGCACGGACGGGGTGCGTGATCCACGTCTTTTGGCCGGTGATCTTGTAGACGTTGCCGGATTTGACGGCACGGGTTTTGAGCGACGCTAAGTCAGACCCGACGTTTGGCTCTGTGAACACGGCGGTCGGCAGAATTTCGCCGCTCGCGATTTTCGGCAGATACTTTTCCTTCTGCGCCTTCGTGCCGTTGTGCAAAATCAGTTCGCCGGCAATTTCAGCGCGGGTACCGAGCGAACCGACGCCGATATAGCCGCGCGAGAGTTCTTCGGAGGCAACGCACATGGCTTCCTTGCCGAGACCCGAGCCGCCGAATTCTTCAGGCAGAGACAGGCCGAACACGCCGAGTTCCGACAGCTTCTCGACAATCTCGAGCGGAATGTAGGCGTTCTGCAGATGCCACTCGTGCGCGTGCGGATTGACTTCGTCGAGGCAGAAGCGGCGCATCAGGTTCTGAATTTCGGCGTGGGTCTCATCAAGTCCCGTATCGCCGAAGGTCATGGCGCCGGGTTGCGCCGCGATCAATCCGGCGAGGCGGGCCTTAACGGTTTCCGATCCGCCCTCAGCGACGAGATCAGCGACGGAATCGTCGAAGCGGCGGATTTCGGTTTTCGAGACGCCGAGGGCTTCGGCGCGAATGATCTCAACCTGGCTCATCGGAATGCCGCCAGCGATCTGGGCGCAGTACTCCGAGAACGCGGCGGCGAGCAGCAGTTGCTCGAACTCGCCAAAGCGGCCTTCGCTGTTCATGCGCGCGGCCCAGTCGTGCATCTGGCGCAGGCCTTCAACGCCGGTCGCAAGCCACGCCAGGCCGTGGGCTGCATGCTGGGCATTGTCCATGCCGCCGGCTTCTTGGATCTTGATGCGCACACCGGCCTTCGCTGCCAGCAGAACCCGGTCGGCCGATGATACCGCTTCGCTGCAGCGCTCGATCAGGCGGGCGGGGCCGGCAGCAAGAATGCCAACGTCTGCCTTCATGGGCGCAACCGACATGCGTGTCTCCTTGTAGAATTTCTGGCCGTGCAGCAGCAAAGCGCGCCGGGCCCATTCGATCTTGAGGCAGGATAGTCTTCCAGGTCGCCCGCGCAACTGTTTGGCCGCGCGACCTAAGCGCGCGAACAAGCCTTTGTCCCCGCGGATCTTATCCGGTTTTGGGCGCGCTTCGGATCACCCGCGGCCGCAACGTCTTAGTTGCCGGTTAACGCCTTTAGAAACCGGCCGATTGGGCCGGGTGCTGGTCGAACCCGTTGGCTTCTGCCAGCGGGCTCGGCAACGGGGTGCAGGGCCTTGGCCGGCAAGGGCGGTGGCTCTGGCACCGGGCTGCGGACGATCTCAACGCTGGCTTCCTCGATGCCCCGGCGCAGCGTCAAGCGGCGATCCGGGACTATGCCGGGCTGATCGCCGCTATCCGCCTGCTCGGCGTGATGCTTTACGGCGGCACGTGCCTGATCGAGATGCGACACCTTCGGAAGCTCCGCAATTCCGGCGCGCGCCAACAATTCTTCAGTGGCATCTTCCACGGCTTGCAGTGCGGCCAGCGGTTGAATTGCCAGTGCTTCCCGCACCGTGTCGCTGGCCCATTGCGCTGCATCCGTGCGCGGCGCGGGCTCATCCGGCGGCGGAGCCGGCGCCTCGATCAACGTTTCAGTTGGCGCTGCAGGGCTCGGTTCAGTGTTTTGCGCCTGTTCGGCCGGAGGTAAGGTTGCAACGATAGACGCCACCGAGAACGGACGCGGCGGAGGCTCATCAGCGTCCGGTTCTTCTTGCCTCAACGCATAGGCTAGCGGCGGCAACGGCAGGGGTGGCATCAAACTGGCCGGATGATCTAATGCCGCCTGCGGCGTGGGTTCACGCGCGCTTGCGGTAAGCGAGAGACCCGCTGTGGCTTTTGCAGCCGATGCTGCGGCGGAAGGAGCGGAATGTGCGAAAGAATCTTCTGGCTTGTGCCTTGCCAGCATTGCTGCCTGCTCAATCCAGTTCTGCGCACTGATCTGGCGGCCAAGTCCGAGTTTTTCCGAAACGAGGCGAACTTCGGCCGCCGTCCAGCCCACGATCTGTGCGAACGCCGATACGTTCAGCCCTCGCAGCTTCGCTGCGAGATCTGCGTCGACGCCGCGGATCCGCGTTAAATCGTCGTGCGGCGGGCCGGAGCTGCCGGCATTTTCAGTAACGGCCGGCGGCACGGCATCGATCAATGTGCTGCGCCGCGTCAGCTCATTTTCGACGGCGCAGCGGCGCAGGTAAAACGGGTTCTCGGCAAGGGCCCCGCGCAGCAGCGCTTCGAGCCCGCGGGCATCGATTGCCGACAAATGTTCGCCGCGCGTGCCGCGTGCCTGTAACTGGACCAGGGCCCGCCAGTCTTCCGACGTCTGAAGCAGATCGTCGAGGCGGTCTCGTTCTGCAAGCAAGGCTTCGGGCGTGGCGGTCAGTTCGAACGTCATGTGGCACGCCTGTTCATTTGCACCAGAGGCTCGCGCGTGCGCCGCTTCTACATAAACTGCGTTGTAAAAGGCGGCGGCCGTGCCGTCCATCGTTGTGCGTATGTCCGCTGCCGTCCCACATGCGCGCGCCTGCACCTGTGACAGAAATGCCAGTCTAGGGACCCCAGGGGCGTGTGGACGGCATCCGCCCCAGCGACTAGGGTCCGCGCGAAAAGCCGCCAAAACCGATGCCCGGTACGGACAGGTTCCCCATGAAGCGTCTGCGCGCAGTCTTCAATGCGCTTTACGAGGTCTACGAGCATTCGGGCTTCGCGCTATCGGGCGCGGTGGCGTTTGCGTTCGTGGTGTCGCTGTTTCCATTTTGCATTTTCCTTGGCGCGCTGTCTGGTATTTTTGGCGGCCGCGAGCTGGCGCAGCAGGCGATCGAACAATTGTTCCAGATCCTGCCGGAGCCGGTCGCAAAAGGCCTGACGCCCGAGGTCGAGGCGATCATGGGCTCGAGCCGTATAAATCTTCTGACGGCCAGCGGATTTCTGGCGCTGTTTTTCGCGACGAGTGCGATAGAGACGATGCGCGCGGCGTTGAACGGGGCTTATCGCGTCTACGAGACACGGCCGTATGCGCTCTGTCTCCTGATTAGTATGCTGTTCGTGTTTGTCAGCGCGGTCTCGACGCTGTTCTTGACCTGGGCCATCGTTGTCGGGCCGGGCGTCGTCGGCCCGGCTATCGCATCGAAATTCGAGACCAACTGGATCAAGACACTGTTCGATTCAACGTGGCTCGGACCGGGCGTGCGCTACGCGCTGGCCGGGTTGGTCATCGCCGTGCAGTTGCTGGCGTTTCATTTGTGGTTGGCGGCCGGCAAACGCCGGTTAGCGGACGTCTGGCCCGGCATCGCGTTGTCGATCGCATTATGGCTGGCGCTTGCGGGTCTGTGGTCGCACTACCTCGAGATCACGAACTACTCGCTGTTCTACGCCGGTCTGTCGCAATTGATGGTGGCGATGATTTTCTTCCAGTTTACGGCCATCGCCATCCTGATCGGCGCCGAGTTCAATCGCGGCATCATGGAAGTGAAACGGATGCGGCGCGAAGCTGCAATCCGTTACGGATCGCCGGGCTAGGCCTGGCGCGCGCCGGCCTCTATCACGTCCTCAATGGTCCGCAGCCCCGTCGTCGGCGCCGACACAAGCACAGCCATGTTGCCGGGCTTATGCTTGTTGTCCATCATGCGCATGTGCGCCTTCGGGATCTGATCCCAGCTGAAGACTTCCGACATGCACGGGTCGATGCGCCGCTCGATGACGAGTTTGTTGGCCTGGGATGCCTGCTGCAAGTTGGCGAAGTGCGATCCCTGCACGCGCTTTTGGTGCATCCACAGATAGCGGGCGTCCATGGTCAGGTTGTAGCCGGTCGTACCGGCGCATATGACGACCATGCCGCCGCGTTTGACGACCTGCACGGAAACGGGGATTGTCGATTCACCGGGATGCTCGAATACGCAATCGACGTTGACGCCCTTGCCGGTCGTTTCCCAGATGGCGGCGCCGAATTTGCGCATTTCTTTGAGCCAGGTGTTGTACTCCGGCGTGCCGACTTTCGGCAGCTGGCCCCAGCAATCGAACTTCTTGCGGTTGACGACGCCCTTGGCGCCGAGCTGGCGCACGAAATCGATCTTGTCGTCTTCCGAGACGACGCCGATGGCATTGGCGCCGGATGTTGCGCACAGCTGCACGGCGAACGAGCCGAGGCCGCCAGATGCGCCCCACACGAGCACGTTATGGCCTGGGCGTAAAACGTGCGGGCGATGGCCAAACAGCATGCGGTAGGCGGTCGCGAGGGTGAGCGTGTAGCAGGCGCTTTCCTCCCAGGTCAGATGCTTCGGACGTTCGAGAAGCTGGCGGTCTTGCACGCGGCAGAATTGCGCGAACGAGCCGTCCGGCGTCTCGTAACCCCAGATGCGCTGGCTGGGCGAGAACATTGGGTCGCCGCCATTGCATTCTTCGTCGTCGCCGTCGTCCTGGTTGCAGTGAACCACAACCTCGTCGCCGACCTTCCAGCGCTTGACCTTGGAACCGACGGCCCAGACGATGCCGGACGCGTCTGACCCAGCGATGTGGTAGGGTTGCTTGTGGACGTCGAACATGGAAATCGGCGTGCCGAGCGAGGCCCAGACGCCGTTGTAGTTGACGCCGGCCGCCATCACGAGAACCAGTACGTCGTGGCTGTCGAGCTGCCACGTTGGAACGACCTCGACCTGCATGGCGGTCTCGGGCGGGCCTTGCCGGTCTTTCCGGATGGCCCAGGCGTACATGGTCTTCGGCACGTGCCCAAGCGGCGGAATTTCACCGATCTCGTAGAGATCTTTCTTGACGGCGTTCGCCGCCGGGGCTGCAACGCCGCCGCCATCCTGCTTCGCTGCCGCTTTTTGACTCGACATGGTGCGCGTGTCTCCCGACCGGTCCTCAGCTGCGAGGACCCCCCCCTTGATGTGGATATTGCCCGGGGCCGGTCTACCCCGTGGGCTGGCAGTATCAAGCACGTTTTTGCACTGCGATGAAGAGGGGGGCGCGCTGTTTTGCTGCACTTCAAGGGCTCCTTAACCTCAGTGCGTTAGGGTCGAGGGTGGTCAAAGGCGTAAAAATTGTGTGCCGGCTTTTCGCGGGCGCGCCAAGACCCCGAGGTTGCGATGGTTGAAGCCTTTTGGACCGTGCTTGATGTCGACCGCTACACCTTTTGGGTGGTGTGCAGTTTTGTCGTCTTTGTCGCCTGGCTGATCAGCGTGATGCTCGGCTCGTGGACGGTCGGCGTACTGTTCTCGCCGGTCCTGATGTTTTGCGGCTTTGCCGGAACAATGCTTGTCAAATCCGGGATTTTGACGCCGATGGGCGACAAGGATGCGAACATCGCAGTAGCAGCGGCGCTCGGCGTTTTCGCCGCGCTGTCGGTGTTGCTGATCGGCATGGCGATTTCGGTCGTGATGGCGGAACGTAAAGGCCGCCGGACCAAGGGCATGGCGCACTTAGCGCTGCCAAAGCGGTCCGAATAACCAGGTTTCGAAAATAACCTCTAAGATCATCCTCAGCTGCCCGGTTTCCGGGGTCGCGGCGAACTGCCGTTTTGCATTGCAGCGGCCATTGGGTAGCTTACAACGCATCGCAGACGCGCGGCGTCGCAAGCCTTGAAGCCGGGAACAGCCATGTCCGACAAGAAAACGGCAAGTCCGACCGTGTCCGCGGCCAAATCAGAGCGCGACAAGCCCTGGATGTTCCGGACCTATGCCGGACATTCAACGGCGGCCAAATCCAACGAGCTCTACAAAAAGAACCTGTCGAAGGGCCAGACCGGCCTGTCGATCGCCTTCGATCTGCCGACGCAAACGGGCTACGACAGCGATCACGAACTGGCGCGCGGCGAAGTCGGCAAGGTCGGCGTGCCGGTGTCGCACATCGGCGATATGCGCACCCTGCTCGATGGCATCCCGCTCGACCAGATGAACACCTCGATGACGATCAACGCGACGGCCGCCTGGCTGCTGTCGCTGTACGTCGCCTACGCCGATGAGACGGGTGCGCCGCGCGGCAAGCTGACCGGCACGATCCAGAACGACATCATCAAGGAATATCTATCGCGCGGCACCTACGTGTTCCCGCCCGAGCCATCGCTGCGGCTGATCAAGGACACGATTGTGTTCTCGACCAAGCATGTGCCGAAGTGGAACCCGACCAATGTCTGCTCGTACCACTTGCAGGAGGCCGGCGCGACGCCGGTTCAGGAACTCGCCTTCGCACTCGCCACCGCAATCGCCGTGCTCGACACCGTCAAGGCGTCGGGCGAAGTGCCGGCCGCTGAGTTCGGCAACGTCGTCGGGCGGGTGTCGTTCTTCGTCAACGCCGGCATGCGCTTTGTCACGGAAATGTGCAAAATGCGGGCGTTCAACGAACTGTGGGACGATATCACGCGCGAGCGTTACGGCGTGCTCGATCCCAAGCACCGCATGTTCCGCTACGGCGTGCAGGTCAACTCCTTGGGACTGACGGAACCGCAGGCGGAAAACAACGTCTATCGCATTCTGCTCGAAATGCTGGCCGTGACGCTGTCGAAGAACGCGCGCGCCCGCGCCGTGCAGCTTCCAGCGTGGAACGAAGCGCTGGGCCTGCCGCGTCCGTGGGACCAGCAGTGGTCGCTGCGCATGCAGCAGATTCTCGCCTATGAAACGGATTTGCTCGAATACGCCGATATCTTCGATGGCTCGATAGAAATCGCCAATAAAGTCGCGGCTTTGAAGCAAGAAGCCAAGGCCGAGCTGGCGACAATCGAAAAGATGGGCGGGGCAGTCGCGAGTATCGACTACATGAAGCGCCGCTTGGTCGAGAGCGGCACCGGGCGGCTGAGCCAGATCGAAAGCGGCGAATTGGTCGTCGTTGGCGTCAACAAGTACCTCGAAACAGAACCATCGCCGCTGTCGTCGGGTTCGGACGCGATCATGGTCGTCGATCCGGCGATGGAGGCCGAGCAGGTTGGAAAGTTAAAAGCCTGGCGCGACGGCCGCGACGCCAAGAAAGCCGCGAGTGCATTGGCCGACGTCGAATGCGCCGCGAAGGAGGGCCGCAATATCATGGAGCCGTCGATCGCGGCGGCGCGGGCCGGCGTTACGACGGGCGAATGGGGCATGGCGCTGCGCAAGATCTTTGGCGAGTACCGGGCGCCGACCGGCGTTGCTCAAGCCGCCGTCGTGCGTGACGGCGCGGGAATCGATGCTGTGCGCAAGAACGTCGAAGCGGTTTCCAGTAAGCTCGGCCGCCGCATCAAGTTTCTCGTCGGCAAACCAGGTCTCGATGGCCATTCGAATGGCGCCGAACAGATTGCGGTCCGCGCCCGCGATGTCGGCATGGAAGTTGTCTATGAAGGCATCCGCCTGACGCCGAGCCAGATCGTGCGCGCGGCGGTCGATGAAGCCGTGCATTGCGTCGGGCTTTCGATCCTGTCGGGCTCGCACGTGCCGCTGGTAAAGGAAGTCATGGAGCGGATGCGCAAGGAAGGCCTCGACGATGTACCCGTCGTCGTCGGCGGCATCATTCCGCCCGACGACGCCAAAACGCTCAAAGCCTTCGGCGTTGCGGCTGTCTATACGCCGAAGGACTTCCAGCTGAACGACATCATGGCCGACATCGTCGGCCTGGTCGACCGGGCCGCGAAGGCGGCGTGAGTCTCACCATTGAAGCTGCCCTCTGGCGTTTGCATTCGCCCGCGTTGACGCCGCCGCCACAAGCGCGATAGAAGCCGCAGCTTGGTAAGCCTCTGTGGCGGAACGGTAGACGCGGCAGACTCAAAATCTGCTATTCGCAAGGGTGTGGGGGTTCGAGTCCCTCCAGAGGCACCAAGATTCAAGTCCCGATTTTTGAGCTCAATGATTTCAATAAGATAACATGTTGATTATCAATGGGTTACGATATTATTCACAACATCTACGAGAACCCAGAGCTATTGAACAACTCAGAGAGCACCAATTAATTGCAGAACGAAGCCTACAAGCACTAACGACACTCCGACAAAGAAGAGCCTTTCTCTAAAAAGTGCCTCATGGCTTCGCAGCTTCGAGAACTCCTTAGCCATCATTTCTTCTTCCATCTGCATTCGATTCTCCGGCTCACGTCCTTGCTCACGCGCATAATTGCGCTCATAGGCGTCATTCAGCTGTAGCTGCCTGATCTCTTCCGTGTATTTGAATGTCCGGTGCCATTCAAAGGCGATGATGGAGAAGCCGATAATATCAGCGATCAGTCCAGCAGTGGTCCAATGAGATAAGCTCCAAATCAAAAGCCCCGCATCAGCGGGGCTTTTTCTTTAGCACTGTCTTGTCAGCAGTAATGCCGTAGTCCTTCAAAGTCTCTAGGAAGATGAGATACACCATCACTACACAAGCGCCCGCCATCATGAGCCAAGTATAGAATCGATCCAACCCTTCGATTTTCATCCAAAGAGCGGCGCACACTAAACCCACTCCCATTATCGTCTGAGACGCGCACGAAAGATGTCGGTACCCACGTGGGTGCCTGTAAGCGGCAATGGTCATCCCAGTCAAAAACAGGCTTAGCAGCGTCCACAATCCTGCTTCCATTTTACCTCCATACCGAAAACCCACTGCTGCGGGATTTATATCTGGAAGTTTTATGCGATTCTGATTGACGGGCAACGATGGCTCAACCCGCCTCATCCCATATCACTGCAAACACGGTACAGACCACGGTACAGCCACAAACAACGTCACTAGCATGTAAGAAATACAGCGGCTTATCTTCAATACGTTAGTCCCTCCAGAGGCACCATTTTACGTTTGCGCTGGCGACTCGCGTTCCGCGAGCCGGCCGCCAGCACGGGCCTGGCGCGCTGCCGCTGCAACACCGGTCAACCATTACGCCACAACCCTTGGACGCACGATTGCCGCAGTCACCCGGATTGTGGTACCGACGGCTTTGATTTTATTCGAGGACTTGCATGCGGCCGCAGGCATTTTTCATCCTTTTGGCGCTGTTGGGCGCGCTGTCGCGGGCTGAGCCGGTGAGCGCTGGACCGGCGCTGCTGTTTGAGCCGTCGAACGGTAAAATCCTTTACGCCGAAGATCCCGATGGCCTTTGGTATCCGGCTTCTCTGACGAAAATCATGACCACTTATTTGGTGTTCGAAGCCATCAAGGAGGGCAAACTCAAGCTCGACGATAAGGTCCGCTGTTCGCTCGTTGCAACGCTGCAGCCGCCGAGCAAGGTCGGGTTGAATGTCGGCGCCGAATTGACGGTCGAGCAGGCGCTGCAAACCGTCATCATCAAATCGGCGAACGACGTGACGGTTATGCTAGCCGAAGCGATATCCGGCACCGAAGGTAAGTTTGTTGAGAAAATGAACGCGACGGCGAAGCGGCTCGGCATGACGCGGACGCAGTTCGTCAACACCAACGGTCTGCCCGATCCGGGCCAGCTGACGACGGCGCGCGATCTCGCCAAGCTGTCGCGCGCGATTGTGACGGAATACGCGCAGTATGCCTCGTACTGGTCGATGCCCGACATGCGGCTCGGTAAAAAGCGGCTCGGCACCCACAACGCACTGCTGAAAACTTTTCCTGGCGCTGATGGTCTCAAAACCGGCTTCACGTGCGATTCAGGGTTCAACATCGTCGCCAGTGCCACGCGCGACGGCCGGCGGCTGATGGCAGTCGTGCTCGGCGAAACGTCCGGCAACGAGCGTGCGATCCGCGCCGCCAGCCTGCTCGAACACGGCTTCCAGAGTTACGGGTGGAAGGAGATGTTCAACCAAACCAGCATCGACTCGCTGCCGCTGGATCCCGGCGCCAAGGGGGTCATGTCGGTCCGCGCGCAGGTGATGTCGTGGGACTGCGGCAACCGCCGCCGCGGCACTGGTGCCGTCGCCAACCGCAACAAGGCCCTAAAAGCCAAAATTGCGTTGGCGAAGGCCAAGTCTGCGGCGAAGAAGAAGGGTGAGGCGGTCGAAGCGCGCCCCGCACTAAAGGGTTCGCAACTGACGCCCGGCACCACCGAGGCTGCGACCCCGAAGGCCGCAGCGGCTGATGCGCAGCCGTAGCTGAGCGCCAGTTCTGCCGGCCCTAGATTTCAAACCAATAGCTCGAGCGGCCGGTCCTGCTGGAAAATGCACCCTGGTGGTTCTGCCGGCTCGTCGCGGCCGGTCGGCGGGCCATCTGTCCCGTCTTCGGACGGCTGGCCGGGATCCGGCTCGCCCCGGCGCGGGACAGGGCGTTCGGCAGCGCCGTCGCGGCCACTATCTTCCTCTTCGGCGTACTGCGATTGACCGAGGCAAGAGGGTGAATGTCCGGTGCCGCCCAGCCCGAGCGCCACGCCAAAAAACAACGCCATAAACGGCGCACCTAGCGTCGCCTTTCGGGCCCTGTGCCTGATCATTGGCGCACCTTTCCCGGTCCTTGGTAATGCGCACCGCGCCGGCGGCCCCAGAACCAGAACTGGGCCTTAACGACGTTCGCAGGGGTGGCCCATAACGCTGGCGTCAAACTTGCTTTCACAGTGGTCATCAACCCGGCCTTAAAGATTGAGGTGGACTTTACGATGACCGCGACCACAAACGCGACCTGGCATCCCGATACCGACGCCACGCCAACGCCAAACGACGTTCGTTTCATGGCGGAAGTGCTGGAGGGCCGCCACGGCACGCTAGCCGCCGATGTCGCCGAATTTTTCGCCAGTTATCACGGCGAAAAGGGCGATGCCGGCCGGTCGTGGGCGTGGAGCGGCGTCGCCGAACTCGTACGCAACCGCGAGCGCGCCCGTACGGCACAAATCTAACATAACCAAAGGCCGATCGTGGCGCTTCTCAAATCCGCAACTGTGCACCAGCTGCATGCCAACGTGCCGCCAGCGGAAGATCGCGTGGCGCAGCAGTTCGAGGCAATCGAGGATACGCTGCAATCGTCGCCGCAGGGCCTGATCGCAAGTTTCCTGACGCAAACCGCAAACATTATCTCGTCCGATGGCGAGCGCGAGCGCACGCAGCGCAACGCGGTCATCGCCTTTGCCGTCCGCTGCCTCAGCGCTGGACTTTTGTATGCCACGCAGATTGTGCTGGCGCGCTGGATGGGCACGTTCGAGTACGGCATCTACGTCTTCGTGTGGACATGGGTGCTGATCTTGGGCGGCATGTCGCATCTCGGATTGAACCTTGCTGCTATCCGCCTGGCGCCGTCGTATCGCGAGACCGGCGATATGGATCGCTTGCGCGGCCTGATGCGCGGCTCGCGCCTTGCGGCGCTGGGTTGCGGCACGGCTTTGATGCTGGCGGGGATTGCCGGGCTGTGGGCGTTCAAGCCGCATATCGAAAATCACTTCGTGCTGCCGGTGTATTTGGCGCTCGTTTGCATCCCGCTCTACGCGCTGACAGACGTGCAGGACGGCATCGGCCGGGCGCATGCGTGGATGAGCGTCGCGCTTATTCCGCCGTACATTTTGCGCCCGTTGCTGCTGCTCAGCGGCATGTTTGCTGCGCACTGGTATGGCCTGCCGATGGATGCGGCGACCGCGGCGGGGGCTGCGATCATCGCAACGTGGGGTGCTGGCATCGTCCAGACGCTTTTGCTCAACCGGCGGCTTGCTGCGGTCATTCCGGCCGGCGCGCGGACGTATAGTTTTGGGCCGTGGCTGAAGACGTCGCTGCCGCTGCTCGTGATCCTTGCTGCCGAGCTGGCGTTGCAGAACACCGACATTCTCGTCATTTCCCGTTATCTGTCACCGGCTGACGTCGGCGTCTACTTCGCCGCCGGCAAGACGATGGCGCTGATCATGTTCGTGCACTACGCCGTCGGCAGCGCGGTTGCCAACAAGTTCGCGGCGCTGAACGCGCGCGGCGACAAGGAAGGCCTGCGCGCCTTTGTGAAGGACGCGGTCAATTGGACGTTCTGGCCGTCGCTGGCGGGGGCGGTGATTATTCTCGCACTTGGCAAGCCGCTGCTGTGGCTGTTCGGGCCGCAGTTCGAGGCCGGATATCCGGTGATGTGCATTCTCGTCGTCGGCTTCCTATTCCGCGCCTCGATGGGCCCGGCGGAATATCTGCTCAACATGCTCGGCGAGCAGGCGCTGTGCGCCACCGTGCTTGTTGCGGCGGCGGTGCTGAACGTGGCGCTGAACTTCGCGCTCGTGCCGCACTATGGGTTGATTGGGGCCGCGTGCGCGACATCGCTGTCGCTCGTGATGGCGGCGTTGATGAACTCAGTCGTCGTCTGGCGGAGGCTTGAGATCGAAATTGCGATCTGGAAGAATTTGCCGAAGTTTTAAGGCGGTCACCATGTCCGTCCGTCATCCTCGGCCTCGCGCGCCCTTGCGCGTCGCAGGCCGGGGATCCAGCGGAAAGACCCGTCGCAGACGCAAGACATCTTGAACCTACGGTGCTTTTTTGCGCTGGATCCCCAATCCGCGATGCGGCTCTCAGGGCCGCACGCGAATTGAGGATGACGACGAAAATGGTATATCGCCCGCGCCCCAAAAATCGCAACCAAACCGAACGCTCGTTACGCCGGTAACCATAGGAAATGCTGGCCAGCGCAACGCTGGTGTGCTATGTTTTGGATATGGTGGGACGTGTAGGTGGCCGATGCGCAGCAGCGCTCGGGCGCCTTTTTTATTGGCGCTGGCGGCACTCCTGCGCCGATCCCCGGCTGTGCGGGTAAGCCGCCAGCACCCTAAGGACGTCATCCCCGCGCCGCTCAGCGAACCGCGAGCGGAAGTGCGGCGGGGATCCATACAAGATTCTGCAAACGCAAGGTCGCGCAAGTATGCAGATCGACCTGCGTGGAAGTCATGCATGCGGACACTTGAATGGATCCCCGCCTGTCGTGCGTTCCGCACGATCGCTTCCGCGACGCAGGGATGACGACGTGGCAGGGTTAGTCCGCTCTATCGAACGCGCGGTGCTCTCATCAAAACAAAAAGGCCGGGAGTAATCCCGGCCGTTTGTGTATCGAAAATGGGTTTGATCAAACCTACATCGGCGAGCCGATGACGAGCGTCCAGAAGGATTTGAATTCGGTCTTGGGGTCTTGAACGAGTGCGACGCCCATGTGGTCGGCGTCGTTCATCAAGAGGTTCTTGTTGTGGCCGGGGGAATCTTTCCATCCCTTCATGACTTCGCTGAAATCGATCTGGCCGGTGCCGACGTTTTCCGCCGTCAACCGCGCCTTGTAACCGGTGCGCTTGACGCGGTCCCATGGGTTCGAGCCGTCGGAGCCGTAGTGCGAAATGCGATCCCACTTCGAGAGATCGCGGGAGTGGGCCTTCGCGGCTTCTGTCAGTTCGGGCGAGAGCTTCAACGGCTTCAAGCCTTTTTCCTTGCGGTAGCCGTTGATGATGTCGCGCGCCATTTGCGCGTCGAGCTGAGTGCGCGAATAATCGCGATCGGAAAGAATGCCGGCGGGGGCTTTTTCAAACGTGCCGCCCGGCGCTTTGTCGATCGATGCGACGGTGATGCCGCCGCGCGGGGCAGCCGGTTCGCCACCGAGGCCGACGCTTTTGATGGCAGGTTTGGAGATGGATGCCGCCGGGGCAGGATCGTCTGCGAACCCCGACGAGATGGTGGAAGAGCCGAGGCTGCATCCCGCAAGAGCGGTAGCGAGCCCGGCCGTGAGCGCAACGCGGTACATAACTGACACTCCCGGCACACGATGTGCGGATGGCGCGATCATTGCCGCAAATCCGTTAACTGGACGTTAACGCTAACGGCGCGCGAATCGGCCGAAGGGCCGCGCAGTACGCCTTGCACTTGAACTCGCATTGTCCCGGATCCCTCGAGAACCGTCATCCCACCCGAGCTTTCATTTCGCCCGAACACCGTGTCGGCATTTTGACGGCGCCGCGGCGAAAGGCGGACGAGTGGCGGCTGAATGAGCAAAACCGCTACGCCTGAACGGCACCGGCAAAAGTGGCGAATGGGGCAAGAAAAGCTGTGCGCGGGCGCTAGGAAGCGGGCGAGCCT
Organism: Hyphomicrobium sp.; assembly: GCA_031402935.1. Lineage (GTDB taxonomy): Bacteria > Pseudomonadota > Alphaproteobacteria > Rhizobiales > Hyphomicrobiaceae > Hyphomicrobium_B. The sequence continues at coordinate 22,638 of JANNSR010000094.1, forward strand.
TAGCCGACAGTCAGGCGAAATACTGAGCTGATTCGTGCGACGGAGGCCCACACCATGGCCGTGCTCAAAGCCAAGCGGGCGCAAGCGCCGGCCGTGCCAGTGGCGGCATTGCAAATTGCCGATCTCGTGCTGCTGCGCACCGCGGCCGCAGGCGCGAGCCGGGCCGAGCTGCAACGCGATTTAGGCCCGATTTTGGTACCGAAAGTGCCGGGCACGGCGTTTCGGCAGGCCGCTGAGCTGGCGATCGGCATGCACGCTGCGGCAGGCCTGCTGAGCGAGACCAAGGGCCGCCTTACGGTGACGGCGGCGGGGGCGCGCGTGGCAGCAAGCCTCGCGCCTGTATCTGCAACCGCGAAGCCAGGCTGGGACGCGACGCGCGATGGATTAGTGGCCCGCGCGCTGGGGCTGGCGGCAGATGCGGCCGTCGCGATCAAGGCCGCAGAGCGCGCCGAAAGTCTCGCGGCTCTGGTGTTGCAACAGCATTTCGGACTATCGATGAGCAAGGTGCTGTCGATGCCGGATCTGCGTGCGGAACTGGCGGTCGTGGCGCTCGAACGCGCGTTCGGCAACAAAATCAAGACCGGTCTCGGCAAGGGCTCGGGGCTGCCGGGCAAGGCCGGGCGGCTGCTGGCAGGGCAGCTTTTCAAGTCGCCGCGCGAAGTCGCAAGCGACGGCAAACTGATCCTGGCGTTGGCAGCGGACGTGCTCAGCGCTGCCGATCAAACGCTCGACGGCTTGAAGCTGGCGTTGCTGCGCCGTCTGATGGCAGCGGCAGAAGCCGTTGGCGGCGAAGCGCGATTGGGTGCAGCAAAAGCCCGCGCCCCATCGCCAGTACCGGCCAATGATGCGTCACCGCTACCGCTTTCGCCACTGCCTGCGCCGCGCCTGCGCGTCAGCCCCGACATGAGCGAATTTTCTGGCGCTGTGTTGCAAGCGGCACGGCCCGTGTCCGAGGGCTGGCCAGGCAACCGGAAGGCGTTTATTTCTCGGGTATGGCGGGCGATTCGAAATTCCCGGCCGGATTGGGAACTCTCTGAGATTGCTTTCAAAAGCATGCTCGCAGAGGCGCACCGGGCGGGCACACTCGAATTGACGAGCGCCGACCTCAAAGAGCGATGCGATCTCGTCGAGCTGGAGGCCTCGAAGATCCTCTACAAGAATACCGTTTGGCACTTCGTGCGCGTCGAAGATTGAAGGCATTTCGACAGATTATGAGCGCCGAAGGCGGATCATTGAAAAAAACCACGTTTGCTCCGCCGCTGGCGCCCGACAAGCTCAGCGAGGCGTTCGAGCATTCGATCACGTGGGAGGACGACCTGTGGCGGGCCGATCCGGTCGACGTGCCGGAGGTGCACGCAAAAGCGCGGCAGAAATTCCACGATCTCGTGACCACGATCACCTCGGGCCGCGGCTTCCACGTGCAGGAGCGCGTGCTGCTGTTTCACGGCCAATCGGGATCGGGCAAGACGCATCTGGTGCGGGCACTGCGGACCGACAGTCACCGCGCGGCGCGAGCTTACTTCGGCTACGCGCAGATGACGCCGGATGTCGCCAACTACGCGGATTTTTATTTGCGCCGCTTGGTGCATTCGCTTGAGAAACCGTACGACCCCGACCGCTTCGGGGAATCGGCGCTGTCGCGGCTGACCAACAAACTCGTGCTCGATAGCGAAGTTATCTCGTCTGCCGATCTCGATACGCTGCGCGACGCGACGCTGGATGACGCGCAGCTGGCGCGGTTAATCCTGCGCCTCGCCGACGACATCGTGGCGAGCGATAAATTCCAGACCCGCGAACTCGACATCAACATCGTGCGCGCGCTTTTGTATTTGCAGCGCCGCGATCCGCGCATCGATCAGCGCATTCGCCAGTATCTGCACGGGCGGCAGCTGTCGGCGATGGCGCTGGAGTCGGTTTGCGCGCTCGATCCGAATACGGGGGAAGACCGCGCTTTCGAAATCATCGCGGCCCTTGGCGCGCTGGTGTGGAGCGTCGAGCGCGCGGCGCTGGTGTTCTGCATCGATCAGGTCGAGGACTTGCGGTTTTTCGACAATGCCGAAGACCGCTTTCAGCGCGCGGTGCGCGATTTGATCCAGATCGCTAACAGATTGACCAACGCGATCATCATCATCTCGTGCCTGGAAGATTTTTACGGTCAGGTGCGCGGACTGGTGGCGCAGTCGTACATCGACCGCATCGAGAAATCGGGCCCCGTTCTGCTGCGCGAAAGCCGCACGGTGGAAGAAGCGAAACTCATCATTTCGAAGCGCATCGCCTATCAGGCCGAGTTGTCGGGTGCCGGCATGAGCTATCCCGACGCGTCGGCCTATTTCGGGCCGCAGTTCTTCGAGGAGTTCGCTGGGCTATCGACGCGGCGGCTGCTGGAGCATGCGCAAACGCGGTTGCGCGACGCGACCGCAACAGACGGCGACGACCGCGAGACCGAGGCCCACAAGCCGTCGTTTATTTCGACCTTGGCGCAGGCGCTGGGGCAGGCTGCCGGTTTCGGCGGCGATGCGGGCGACGACGACCAGGCGCCGCCAACGATTTCGGTCGTGCAGTTCCGCGAAATGTGGGAGCGCTTCGCCAACGAGAGCGAAGCCGAAATGCCGGCCGACGATCAGGAGCTGGTCGATGTTCTGTCGGCGGCGCTGATGCTGGCTCGCGACGAATACGGCAAGGCGCTGGAGGTGACGGTCAAGCGCTTAGAGCTTGGCGACGATTTGCCGGCGTTCGATCTGACGGTGCGCCACCGCACCGGGTTCGCGAGCGACGTGCGCGTGTTCCTGTGCAACCGCCCAACGCAGGGCGGCGGCTTGAAGCGCCAGCTCGACAAGGTGCTGGTGTCGATGCAGGGCAGGGCGTGCTTCATGCTGCGCGCCAGCGATTTCCCGCCGAACAAGAAGAACCAGACGGCGCAGGCGTTCCGCAAATTCCGCGACGGCGGCGGGCGGCAACTGCTGGTGCCGATCCCCGAGTGGGAGCGCATGATGACGGTGCGCGAGTTCACGGCCCACCATCGCGGCGATGCCGGCATGGCGCAGTGGCTAGAAGGCACGAAGCCGCTGTCGAGTTTGATTTCGATCGTGCATCTGCTGCGGCTCGATCTGCTCGGCCGCCCCGTGCCGCGCCTCGTCGCCAAGGATATGGACGATTCCCAAGGCGCGCTCGCCGGCATGGGCGGGGAAGTGCTTGGCGAGGAGCAAACAGCCGCGAGCGCGTTCAAGCGCCGCGATGGGCTGCCGGCTAACGACGACGAGCTGCCCCTGTCGGTTATTCTCGATGAGAACGGCACCTACGGGTCGAGCATCCTGTCGGGCCGCGAGATCGGCAATCGCGGCAAGGCGGTGACGCTGAACAAGAGCGTTCTGAAACGCCATGCGGCGTTCCTCGGCGGCTCGGGTTCGGGCAAGACGACTCTCGCGCTTTCGCTGATCGAGCAACTGCTACTGCGCGGCATTCCGGCAGTGTTGATCGATCGCAAGGGCGATCTCGCGAGTTACGCCAATCCGGATGTCTGGCGCTCGAACGACAATGAAGCCGCCGATCGCCGCTCGGAGCGCGAAAAGCTGGCGGATGCCATCGACGTTGCAGTTTATACGCCGGGGCGCGCGACGGGGCGGCCGATTTCGATCACGCTGCTGCCGAACGGGATCAGCGAGTTGCCCGATCACGAGCAGCAGCTGCTGGCCAACTTGTCGGCGGCGGCGCTGGGCGAAATGCTGCACTTGAAGAATTCGGCGACGCATCAAAAGCAGTCGGGTGTGCTGGCGGTGGCGCTGCGTATTCTTGGGGCGTTGTCGAACAGCGAAGTCACGCTCGGCGACCTGATCCATTTGCTCGAAGACGAGCACCCGGAATTGACCGATCAGACGCAGCGCATGGACCCGTCGGGCAAGCTGCGCCGCGATCTCGTAGCGCAACTGGATAGCTTGCGACTGCGCAATGCCGCGCTGTTCGAGGGTGGCGGCGAGAGCCTGCGTATGGAAAGCCTGCTCGGTCTTGGCCGCTATCAGCGCCCCAACCGCACGCGGTTGTCGATCATCTACACCGGCTTCCTCGGCGACAACGAGAACATCCTGTTCTGGGTGTCGCAGTTCCTGTCGGAAGCGCTGCGCTTCTGTCAGCGTAACCCGAATGATGAGTTGCAGGCTGTCGTCATGTTCGACGAGGCCGATCTTTATATTCCGGCGAACTCGAAACCGGCGACGGCCGAGCCGCTGCAGAGCTTGCTCAAGCGCGCGCGGTCTGCCGGACTCGGCATGATGCTGGCCACGCAGTCGCCGGGCGACCTCGACTACAAGAGCCGCGACCAGATCACGAGCTGGTTCATCGGCCGCGTTCGGGAAGATACGGCGCTGCGCAAACTCAAGGCGGCGTTCCAGTCGGAATCGGGGCTCGATGCGTCGCAGGCTCTTCCCGGCCAGACGGTCGGCGAGTTTCATCTCGTGCAGGAAGGGCTGGTGCGGCCGATGAAGGCGCAGAAGTCGCTGATCTCGGCCGAGCAGGTACCGTTCGACCGCATCGAACAGCTGGCGGCTGAAACGCGCGGCCAGGACGAGCGCCAACTTAGGCTGTTCGACCTCAAGTAAGACTTCAAGGATTTCGCGCGGTATGGCCTTGACACGTGGCTGGCAGGCCAACGGCAATCACTTCCTGTTTCAGAGCTTCAAAGGCGTCGTGATGTTGCATTGCAACAGCTTCGCACAATATCCTCATATGCAACTAGAAGTACCCTGATAAGGCATTGATATTTATAGTAATAATTTCAGTCTCGGAAAGTATTCGGTGTTCAATTGCGAGATGCACTGTGGCAGATGCCGTGTGTCACCTGCAACACTCATCCGAAGCCAATTCGAATCAAGGGCCTGTCAAGCTTTTTTCCCGCGTGTATTATGAGTGTGCTGAGGAGATGGGGGTCGCCTCGGTCGCAAGGTCCAAGAGGGGCGTTTTTGGGCGGAGCGGTAGGACGGAACATCCGGGAAGCGGTTTCCGGACGGAACGGAGTTGAGTTTCAGACTGCGGAAATGTGCGGGGTACAGTGTTATGGCGGCGAAATCATTCGTCATGATGGTGGTCGCGACTCTTATGGGTCCGGCAATCGGTGTTGGGTTGTTCGTTCTGATGAACAATCTTTGAGGTCAGCCCGTTAGGCAGACCGATGGCGTTTGTATTGCGTGGGCCGCAAAGCTGCCGCGCGTGCGCGCAACTCTAGCCTCAATGTCTGACTAAGCCTCGACATCCGGTCCGCGTTCGCAGTGGCCCGTGCGAGGCGGCTTTGCGTCAGGCATGTTGCAGTTCATCAGAAAGTTGACCGCGCTTTTCGAGTTCGTGCTCGTCGTGCCGCGCCGCGCCGTGCGCATGGGCATGAACGCAATCACCTTCAATCCGAAGCTCGGCCCGCTGCGCCACGTCGCGACGTTTGCGGTGCTCTACACCGTATTCGCGGTGTTGCTGGTCTATGTCGTGGCGCCGGTCCGCGGCATGATCGGCCAAGTGTCGATGCATGACAAGCTCGGCTACGACGCCGAGCGTTGGCTGGCGACCGCCATCTACGATCCCAAGGGCAACTTCGTCGGCACGTTCGACCCTCGCCTCGATAGCCAGCGCGACGTCAACTACACAGATGCGGCGATCGAGGTCGGCGACTACACGGCCAACCCGGATCACAAGTCGATCCCCGTGCGCGATGTTCCCGAAAGCTACTGGAAATGCCTGACCTATCACGAGGACCGCTACCTCGGCGGCTGGCTCAATCCGTTCGGCATCGATCTGATGGGCGTGCTCAAAATTCCGTTGACGACGATCACCCGCTCGATACGGCTCGGGCGGCCGAGCCTCGGCGTTGGCGGTTCGACGCTGCCCATGCAATTCGCGCGCGTCATTTACAAGACGCCGCCAAGTGTGAGCGAAGGCGGCATCAACAAGCTCAGGCGTAAGCTCAGTGAGTGGTGGCTGGCGCCCGTCATCTACCGAGAGCTGACGCGCGGCGGCGACGATACGCGGCTGAAACAATGGGCGGCGAACCACATCTGGCTGGCGCAGCGCACCGGCGGCCAGCCGCTGCACGGCGTCGAGGTGACGAGCCAGATCGTGTTCGGCAAGGAAGCGAAGGACTTGTCGGTCGCCGAGCAGTTCGTGCTGGCGTCCGCCGTCAACAAGCCGATCATTCTGCTGGAAGGCAATGAAAAGCTGAACGCGGTGCGGCTCGACCGCTGGCGCTACATCGCGGAAGTCCGGGCGCGGACGTGCGCGGAAAAGCTGATCACGGACGAGGCCGAGCAAAAGCAAGTTGTGTTTGAGTTGCTTGAGTTGGCAGGCGGTCCGCCCGATCCGAAGGTGCGCCCCAAGCTGCAGCAGGCGCTTGAGACGTACGCACCGGACGCTGCCAAGCGGGCGATCGCCAACCCGGTCATCCGCGCCAATGTGCTGATGCCGTCGCAGCGGTTCGGCATCCGCGAGGAGATGAAACAGAGCTACGGCTTTGCCTGGCGCGATTATGTGCGCGGCGTGACGACGACGTTCGATGTCGGCGAAAACCTCGCCTTCCGCAATCGCATCGAGACGGCGTTGGCCGGCATCGACGCGAAGTGGTCGAGCCGCATCGATCCGGCCTTCACGCTCGATGCCAACAAAGTGTCGGCCGACAAAAAGCAGCCGAACATCGTCGTCGTCGCAGCCAATAGCGCCGGCGAGATCGTGCGCTACTATGAGACCGGCGAGACAGCGGCGTATTTCGGCTCGCTGCCCGCGCGCAGCGCGGCGACCGGATTGTATGAACCGCAAAGTGAAGGCCGCATGATCGCGTCGACGGCGAAAATGCTGGCCGCCATCGCCATTGCGAATGAAGGCAAGGATACAGCCGATAGCTTGTACGTTGACGCGGAAGCACCAGTGACCGGGTTGGAGACTTGTGCCAAAGGCGGCACGGCGCGTCAGGGGCGCAAGGCGGTTGTGGCGTTCGCCTGTTCGCTCAACGGACCGTTGATTGCGCGCGCCGCTCAGCTTGGGCAGGGAAAAGTCAAAAAACTCATCGACGGCTTCGGCTTTACCATGCCGCCCGCAGCAGAAGCGGGCGGTACGCCGCCATCGACGGCCGTAGTGCTCGGTCAGATCGCGGGCGCGCCGCGGCGTGTGCATCATATGTCAACAATCGTGCTGGCGTCGTTGATCGGGCGCGGCGCGACGCCGGTCAAGCCGCCGAGCCTGATCAAGGCCTACGACTACACAATCAAGGGCGATAGCGGCGCTGGCATTGCGGAAGCGACGCCGGCCCCGGTGACACCGGCTTCCCTGATCCGGCGCGGCGGCACCGGGCTGCTCAAGACGCTGCTGGAAGCGCCACTGTGCTATTCAGCCGGTGGCGTGGCGCACGGCACCTTGAAGTCGCTGAACCCATGGTGCGCGGGAAAACGCGGCGACGTACGGCTGCATTTCGCCAAAACCGGCACTCAGGTCGGCGTCGATCCGAACGCGACCGTTGACGTGTGGACCACGGGCGGCCTGCAGTTCGCCAATGGCGCGGCGTATTCCTATGTCGTGCTCGCCGGCACCGGAAACGCCAATCAGCCGTGGGCGCAAAGCCTGCACGCTTCGCAGGTGGCAGCGCCGCTGCTTGAAGAGTTGCTTGGCGATCTCAGCGTTCTCGCCAAAGCCAACCCGCGCCGCGATCTGTTGCCGCCAAGGCCGATTGCGCCGAGGCCGCCGCCAGCGGCAAAGCCGGTCGCGCAGCTGCCCGGTCCATCCGCTGTACCGGCGCTGGCCGCCAAAGGTACGGCCCGTCGCAACATGAGCGCGAGTGAAATGCAGCTGCGTGCGATGGGCGCGAATTAGAAGGTTTTGAAAAAAGTACTTCGCCTGTCATCCCGGGTGAGCCGTTTTGCGAGACCCGGGACCCAGTGGCCAAGAAGCGCATTCTGGGTCCCGGCTCTTTGATGCGCTTGCTGCGCATCTCCGGCCGCGATGACAGGCATGAAATGCGGTGGAGGGGAAATATAGTCCGCCACCCGTAAGCCGCAGTTGCGACATGAAAAACGCGCCAAGGCAGACGACTGTCCGCTCTTGCATCGGGGGCAGGGACGTAGCGCGGGTTGGATGCGGATGGATCTCGAAAACGAAGATTTTGCCGGCGCGCCGGGCGGCGGCGGCACGAAAGCGGCAAAGACCGAGCGCGATTGGAAGCGCAC
>JANNSR010000095.1:0-6262 GCA_031402935.1 Hyphomicrobium sp.
TCGCCGCCGCCGCCGCGCGTGCGCTTGATCATGGCGTCGAGCTGCTCTTGGCTGAACATGCCGAGTGCCACGCAATCGGGCAGCGGTACGCCGCCAATTGTCGAATAGCGCACCATCGGTACCATGTCGTCGCCGTGGCCGCCGAGCGTCATGGCGCGCACATCTTCAATCGCAACGCCAGACGCTTCGGCGAGGAAGCACGAGAAGCGCGCTGAATCGAGCACGCCTGCCATGCCGACAACTTTGTTGGCGGGAAGGCCCGAAAATTTCTGTAACGCCCAGACCATGGCGTCGAGCGGGTTGGTGATGCAGATGACGAAGGCGTTCGGCGCGTGCTGTTTGATTGCCGCGCCGACCTGCTCCATGACCTTGAGGTTGGTACCGATCAGATCATCGCGGCTCATGCCGGGCTTGCGCGGCACACCTGCGGTGACGATGCAGACGTCGGCGCCTGCGATTGCCGTGTAACCTTCGGGGCCCGCGCCCGAGAGCTTGGCGTTGTAGCCTTCGACGGCGGCAGTCTGCGCCAGATCGAGCGCCTTGCCCTTGGCGGTCCCTTCGATCACGTCGGTCAGGACGATGTCGCCAAGTTCCTTGAGGCCCGCCAGAAGTGCGAGGGTACCGCCGATTTGGCCAGACCCGATCAATGCGATCTTCGTGCGCGCCATGCCCGTAATCTCCCCGTCGATAAAAGTTGTTGTTGCGGTGCGATATTCGAGTGTCTGTGCTGCCTAGTCAAATTCTTGTGCCAGTCAAGCCGAAGCCGGCGGATTAACCCGAAAGTGGGACAGCGCACAGTCAGACGGCGGTGCGGCCACCCGAATGACCGGCAAGGTAGGCTTCGGAGCGCATTTCGGTGAGGCGCGAGGCGGTGCGAGCAAAGAGATCGGCACCGTCGCCCTTAGGGTAGAGGCCGTCCGGTTCGGCATCGGCAGACGCAATCAGGCAGATGCGGCTGTCGTAAAGGGCGTCGATCAGGTTGATGAAGCGCCGCGCCACGTCCCGGCGCTCGCGATCGATGACCGGGATATCGTCGATGACGACAGTATGGAAGGCGTGGGCGATGTGCAGGTAATCGTTGGCGCCAAGTGGTTTGGTGCACAAATCATCGAAGGCGAACCGCGCAACGCCCATCGAGGCCATGGGTACGGTCAGGGACCGCCCCTTGACGTCCAGGACCATGGCCTTGCCCGGATGATGCCCGGTCAGCCGCTCCCAATGGGCATCGAGCGCTTTGCGGGCGTCGGCACCGGCCGGCGTGAAATAGAGCTGCGCGCCCGCGACCTTGTCGAGGCGGAAGTCTTTGGCGGCGTTTAGCTCGACGACGTCCATGTGCTTTTGAATGAGGTCGATGAAAGGCAGGAAAAGCTGGCGGTTGAGGCCGTTTTTGTAGAGCTGAGACGGGTGCGCATTCGACGTCGCAACGACGACCGTGCCGGCCGAGAAAAGCGCTTGAAACAAGCGGCCGAGGATCATGGCATCAGCGATGTCGGTGACGTGCAGTTCGTCGAAACATAGCAGGCGCGCGTCTTTTGCGAGCTGGCGAGCGACATCTGGGATCGGATCGCCGTCAATGCGAGAGCGAGCGTCACCGATGCGATCGTGCACATCGGCCATGAATTCGTGGAAGTGGGCCCGGCGCTTGGGGCTAAAGTCCATTTCCTCGAAAAACAAATCCATCAGCATGGTTTTGCCGCGGCCGACACCGCCGTGGATGTAAAGGCCGCGCGGCGGCTCAATCTCTTTGGCAAATATGCGCGTCAAGATTCCTGGTGACGCCATGATGCCGGCCAGCGCGCACTGCAAGTCGTCAAGGCGCGTCGCGCACAGGCGCTGCGCCGGGTCGGCCTCGATCTCGCCAAGCGTCAAGCGCTCGCCGTATCGCGTCAGAACTGTGCCTGCCATTGCCGCCCCGTCTAAGCCTGCACCATGATGTCTGCCCGTCATTCAAGCTGCAAGCCAATGGCAACCGAGCCAAGTGGATGGCGCTGCCGCGCGACCGAATGTCACTTGCCGGTTCGACTGTCAGTCCAGTGCATGATTTTCGACGCTCAGCTGGCCGGAACCACAGGGCTGCCCTGCGCCCGCCGACTGCTGAATCGCCTATGCCGGTCGCATTTCCCCATTAGATTCACGTCTAAGCAACTCTGCTGCAGCCGTTAGGAGGGTATCCGATGACGGATAGCGAACACCGCGCCGGCACGATCCGGAAGCTCCTTAGATCCGAAACCGGTCTTCTTGGCGAACATCTCTTGCGTCTTGATGCCGACGCCCGCGCCCGGCGCTTTGGGCATCATGTGTCCGACGCCTTTATCGACGCCTATGCCCGCAAGGCCGCGGACATCGGTGCCGTGACGTTTGGCTATTTCATTGACGGTCACGTCCATGCCGCCGCCGAATTGAAATCTTCGGTGCTCGGACAAGAGCGTACGGCGGAGGCTGCATTTTCGGTCGAGCGCGACTATGCAAATCAGGGCATTGCAACCAGCCTGATGGGCCGCGTGATCCGCTCGGCGCGCAATCGCGGTGTCCAGCACCTCGTCCTGACATGCCTTGTTGAAAATGCCAAAATGCGGGCCATTGCAGCGAAATATTGCGCTGACCTGAATATCGATCAAGGGTCGGTGATTGCAGAAATTAGTCCAAAACGGGCCGACTATTTGTCATTTGCTTCGGAATTTCTCGATGATCGCTTAGCAATTGTTCACGCGGCGCTCGATATGCAATTGCGCTATCACCACGCAGCGTGATGATAGCCAAATCAAGGAGTGCAATTCCCCAATCAATTGCCAACTCGAAACGCAACGCGATATGGTTTCGATGGTGTAAAGCGCTCGAAAAACAGAAAAATTGCGACATTCGCGCAACAGAATAAGACGTATGGAGAAAAATCGGCGGCATATTGCACTTTCGCTGTCAACAAATTCCGCGAACTTGAGCATATTTTTTTTGTTCGAGCTGATTCGAACTCTAGAGGGAGACTAAATCCTATGGCTAAAGCAGCAAAGCGCAAGAAACCGGCCGCCAAGAAGGCCGTGAAGAAGACCGTTCGTAAGCCGGTCAAGAAGACCGCGAAGAAGAAAGCCGCCTAAATCGCGCGCGGCCCTGCCAGCCCTCGACTGGGCAGTCGGGCGGCGGGGCCCGCTTTAGGCTTGCCGGCGCTGCCATAAAGCGCCAGCTCTATCCGATTGGCCGGTGGTTGCTATATGCGCCACCGGCCGTTTTTTTAATGTCGGCCAACTGTCCCATCCGATTCAGCCCTGGAATTGGCGGGACGGCTTCTAAAGCACGGTGGCTAAACACGGCGCTCAACCATTAATTTTTTCAATTCGGCAATAGCTTTGGCCGGCGATAGCCCCTTCGGGCAGGCTTTGGCGCAGTTCATGATCGAATGGCAGCGATATAAACGGAACGGATCCTCGAGATTGTCGAGGCGATCGCCGGTCGCTTCATCGCGACTGTCAATGACCCAGCGGTAGGCCTGCAATAGGATTGCCGGGCCGAGATAGCGGTCCGAATTCCACCAATAGCTCGGGCATGACGCGGAACAGCAGGCGCACAGAATGCACTCGTAAAGGCCGTCCAACTTCTCGCGATCGCCGCGCGACTGTTTCCATTCCTTCGGCGGCGTTGCGGTATCGGTCTTGAGCCACGGCTCGATCGACCGGTGCTGGGCATAGAAATTGGTCATATCCGGCACCAGGTCCTTGATGACCTCCATGTGCGGCAACGGATAGATCTTGATCGGTCCTTTCACGTCGTCAATCGACTTGAGGCAGGCGAGCCCGTTGGTACCGTCGATGTTCATGGCACACGATCCGCAAATGCCTTCGCGGCAAGACCGGCGGAACGTGAGCGTCGGGTCGATCTCGTTTTTGATCTTTATCAGCGCGTCGAGCACCATCGGCCCGCATTGGTCTTCATTGACCCAATAGGTATCGGTATGCGGATTTTGGCCGTCGTCCGGAGTCCAGCGGTAGACCTTGAGCTCACGCCATTTGCCGTCGTCGCCCGGCTCGTTCCACGACTTGCCCACGTGGACCTTGGAGTTGCTTGGCAGTGTCAATTGAACCATGGGGTATCCCGAACGGTATTGGACCGCTGAAGGCCAGAAGATTTGCCGCAAGGATGGTCTGTCGCGCGATCCGGTGTCAACGCGTGCCGAGCGCCACTGGATGCGGTTCTTTGCCCGGCTAAGGCCCCGACTTAGGCACGGTATTCGCCGCCGAACCTCGCCATTAGTCGGGCCGGTACTTGCGCAACTCACGAACCAGCTTGGCGAGCTTTTCGGCGATCTCGGCGCCGGTATCGACACTGGCCTTCAACGTCGCCCGTGTTTGAATAAGCTTGTTCAGGGTTTCCTGGCATTCGCCGAACTGGAAGTAGAGCTGCTCGGGCGCATCGATTTCGCCGTCTTCGACCGCACACATGACATCGAAGGCATTCTGCGAGGCAAGCACCAGCATCGACGCGATGTCGTTCATCAGCTGGTGGAACAGCCGGCTGCCCTCGCTGTCGACGCGCGTGCCATGGACGCCGAACTTCAATGGCGAAGACCCTTGCGCGCCTTCGCCGGCGAATAGCTTCGGGTGGCGCTGAAAGCGGCGGAAAATTTCACTCAAACCGAGGCAACAAGACTCGAGTTCCCGGAGTGCCGTACCGGCCTTGCGTTTGGCTTTAAAGCGATCCGGCGAGTGCTCTTCAGCCGTCCAGTTGATGGCCGCAATCGAGGAAATGGCGCCGAGCGCTGCTAAAGCTGGCAACACGGCAGTAAATGGATCGGGCGCTATCCGGCCAGCGGCATCGGCAGCAGCCGAGCCCTTGATTGCACGCTTGCGCGGTGCGATGGCCACGTCTCGTCCCCCCAGCAGTCAAACATACCAGCTAGGCTCTAGTGCCTTTCCAACCGGTTCGCCACTTGGTTGGGAGAATTGGGCCTGAGGGAGGCAAATAATCCCGCAGCCCAACCGACGATGCCTCAATACGCGCGAGCATTCGGCTGCTCAGTAAACACGAGCCTTCGGCGGTTTAGTAAACACGAGCCTTCGGCTCGATGTACTTGATCTCGTTGGTCAGCGTCCGCGTGTGCACGGGGCGATAATCAAGTTTCACGGACTTCTTGCCGTAATCGGCAAAAGCCAGCGTGTGCTTCATCCACTGGCCATCGTCGCGCTTGGGGTAATCCTCGCGCGCATGTGCGCCACGGCTCTCGGTCCGATTTTCGGCGCTGACGACGGTCACCGCCGCCTGAGCGATCAGGTTGTCGTACTCCAGCGTTTCGATTAGATCGGAATTCCAGACCAATGACCGGTCGGTGACGCGAATATCATCCGTCTCTTTCCAGATCGCGGCTATCTTCTCGACGCCCTCTTTGAGCACTGGACCATCGCGAAACACGGCGCAGTTGGCCTGCATCAACTTTTGCATGCGAAGCCGCAGCGCCGATGTCGGCGTACCGCCATTGGCGTGGCGATACTGATCGAGCCGGTCGAGCGCCGCCTCGGATGAAGCCGGTGGCAATTCCGGCTGCCCCTGACGCGGGTCGACTGTTTCCTGACAGCGGAACGCGGCCGCGCGGCCGAACACGACAAGATCGATCAATGAGTTGGAGCCAAGCCGGTTGGCGCCGTGGACCAAAACACACGCCGCTTCGCCGATGGCCATCAGGCCGGGCACGACATGATCGGGGTTGCCGCCTTTGAGCGTCAACACTTCGCCGAAGTAATTGGTTGGGATACCGCCCATATTGTAATGCACGGTCGGAATAACGGGAATTGCTTCACGCCGCAGATCGACACCGGCGAACACCTTGGCGTTCTCGGTAATGCCCGGCAGCCGCTCGGCCAAGATCTTCGGATCGAGATGGTCGAGATGCAGGAAGATGTGGTCGTTTTCCGCACCAACACCACGGCCTTCGCGAATTTCGATGGTCATCGAACGTGACACGACATCGCGCGAGGCAAGGTCCTTGGCGTGGGGCGCATAGCGTTCCATGAACCGCTCGCCCTTGGAATTCGTGAGATAGCCGCCTTCGCCACGAGCGCCTTCGGTAATCAGAACGCCGGCGCCGTAAATTCCGGTCGGGTGGAACTGCACGAATTCCATGTCCTGCAACGGCAGGCCGGCGCGCAGCACCATCGCATTGCCGTCGCCTGTGCAGGTATGCGCCGAGGTTGCCGAGAAATACGCCCGGCCATAGCCGCCGGTGGCGAGAATCGTTCGTTTCGAGCGGAAGCGGTGGATGCTGCCGTCTTCCAAGCAC
>JANNSR010000096.1:0-2134 GCA_031402935.1 Hyphomicrobium sp.
AGCCCGCGGCACACCGCAACTGTGAGCCCAAAAAACCACACGTTGCCTGATCGTCCGTGTCGTCAGACGGTCGCTTATGTGCAGGTTTCTCGGACGCCGGCATGGTGGCGTCTGCCACGCGCGCGACCTCCGGCGTCGGAGAAGCGCCAAGGCACGAAGTCGCGGGATGTGTGGCGTGTCGGTGCAGCGAGCTTTATGGGGATTGAGACCGGACGCTGCAATCACCAGGCGATACTCGGGCGCCGCGCACGATCGTCTGGGCCTTGTCTCTGATCGAAGCGTCGTTTGCTCGGCGTCTCAGTAGCATCGCGAGCGGGGCGAATGGGCGTTTTTCTTGCCGACCGAGCGCTGTCGTCCATGAGAGGTCACTGCCGGTACACGACCAGCGGCGGCGATCGACAGAACTGCGAACTTGCCGATTGCATTGCTTCATGACGTATCGATCCTGATCAAGGTACGCATCGGTGTCGGTCGATGCCTCGGCTCGCATCCGCGCGCGAACACCTCGATGACGCGCATGCGCTTGCCGCAGCACGGGCACGGCGTTGGCAGCACGCGCGGCTCGTCGGCGGCCGGTGCCTTGACGGGTTCGGGCTTGGAAGGTGGTGGGGCCACGGCCAGCAGCTCTCGGGCCCGGGCGATGTTCTCGGTGCGGTTGCCATTGGCGAACAGGCCGTAATGGCGGATGCGATGGAAGCCCTTCGGTAGCACGTGGATGAGGAAGCGCCGGATGAACTCTGCCGGCGACAGCGTCATCGTCTTCCAGCGCTCGGGACCTTCGATACGGTAGTCCTTCCAGCGGAATGACACGCCGCCGTCGTCGGCGGAGACGAGCCGCCGGTTCGAGATGGCGACGCGATGCGTGTAGCGCGAGAGATAACGCAGAACCTGTTCGGGGCCGCCGAACGGATCTTTGCAGTAGACCACCCAGTCGACCCGGCGCAGCGGCGCGAGGAACCGCTTGAATGTCTTTTTGTCGGCAAGTGGCGCCAGTGTGCCGAAGAACTGCAGGCGGCCCTCCGCGTGCGCCTCGATGAGCAGGCCCAGAAGCTTGCCCCGGAACAAGTGCCGGAGCACGTTGACGTGCACGAGGAAGTCCGGCTTGGCCGCGATCCACTTTGCTGTTTTTTGCTTCCCTGTCGGGCTGTCGCCCTCCTCGCCTCTTGCGTCCGACAGTCCGCCGCCCGGCACGATCATGTGCACGTGCGGGTGATGCGTCATCGCCGAGCCCCACGTATGCAGCACGGCGGTGATGCCGATGCGGGCGCCGAGGTGCCGGGGATCGGCGGCGATCTGCAGAGTGGTTTCGGCCGAGGCTTTCATCAGAAGGCCATAGATCACAGCCTTGTTCTGGTAGGCCATGTCACGCAGCTGACTGGGCAATGTGTACACGCAGTGGAAGTAGGGTACGGGCAGCAACTCGGCTTCGCGTGCTTCGAGCCACTTGCGCGACGCCGCTCCCTGGCACCGAGGGCAATGCCGATCACGGCAACTGTTGTAGGCGACGATCGTGTGGCCGCAGGCGTCGTTCTCACAGCGCGCAACGTGGCCGCCGAGCGCTGCTGTGCGGCAGCGCTCGATCGCACTCATCACTTTCAACTGGCCAAGGCTCACGTGGCCGCGGTTGGCATCACGCCAAGCGGCACCGTGGTCGCGGAAGATATCCGCGACCTCCAACGCTGGACGGGGCATGCGTCGGCTACTTCGCCGGCGGCGTGTCCTTGCGGCGCTTCTTGCCCCGCTTGCGCGGTGCGTTGAGCCGGTCGAGTGGGCTCTCGACGGCTGAGATGAGCCCCGTGGCGACCCGCGCGTAACGCGCCGTCGTCTCCAGCTTGGTATGCCCGAGCAGCGCCTGGATCATTCGGATGTCGACGCCGCGATCATAGAGATCCGTGGCAAAGCTGTGCCGAAGCGCATGCAGATTGACGGCCTTGGTGATGCCGGCGGTATCGGCCGCCTCGTGGAACAGCCGGTTGAGCTGCCGGGGCGTCAGATGCAGGCCCTTGCGGCGGCCTGGGAACAGCCAGCGTTCCTGCACCGGCACGCCGATATCGTACTTGTTCGTGCGCAGCGGCCACCATTCCTCCAGCAGGGAGAGCGTCTCCGGCGACAGCATGACGATCCGGTCTTTCTG
>JANNSR010000097.1:0-6028 GCA_031402935.1 Hyphomicrobium sp.
GTGTCGGGAGGACACAAAGATGAGTCAAGTTGGGTTAGCGCATGGGCGCATGACTTCGCCGTATCATGATTACTTTCAGTATTTCTTCGAAGCGGCTGACACAGTAGCTGGGTTTTGGCAGCCGCTTGCGAAATCCGTCGGCCGTAGTCAGCTCGAAGTGGCCAATCTCAGTGCCAAGCAAGGTCAGGCGGCATTGACGTGGGGCCGGACAATCGCGATGTCGCCGACACCGGCGGGCATCATGTCAGCTAATCTCCAATACTGGCAAACAGTCACCGGGCACATGAGCGAGTCGAGCCGCAAATTCGCGTCGGCTGTTGCGACCGCCGGGCCGGACTCAGATCCGTTCCAGCTGTTGGAACTCCCCGTAAAGCGCAGCCGCGACACGCTGGTGATCGATGCCGGCGAGCCTGGTGGCGATTCCGCGCCGCAACGCCGTGTCGCCTGACGGCGACGCTGGTCTTCAATTTCAACTGATTTCGCAGCGCGGCGGCCCCTTCCGCCGCGTTTTGCTGTTCGGCGTTTTCTTACTGTAATGCCGCCAGTGCCTCGCCGAAGCCGGCAAGTGAAATCGGTATGCCAATGCCGGCCTCTTCCGTCTGGAAAATGATGAAAATTGCGGTTTTTCCGGTCTTGAGCTGCGCGATCAGCGCGTCTTCGACGACGACCTGGGCATAGCACGCGAAGTTGTGGCAGCGCAGGAACGGCGCGTGGCCGACGTCCTTGTCGTCGATCTTGAGGCCGAGCCCTGGCGGTAGCAGCACGCCGAGGGGGGCAAACACGCGCAGCACCCGCGTGCCGTTAGAGAACGTCTGGAAATAAACGGTCAGGCCGATGTTGTTCTTGTCCTCGGCCGTGACGCTTTGCACCAGCGCGCAGACTGCGTTCTTGGCGCCCGGCGGCGGATCCTTGCACACGACTTGCCAGTCGCCGTGCTGCGATTTGACCGTTCCCTCCGGCGCATCGACGGCACCGGCCGGTACGAGTAACGCCGGCAGCCCGAGAGCCACGGCCGCAAGCCAAGCCGCGGCGACGCTGCGCCAGCGTTTTACCATGATAGGCTGCCGCCGGAGCTCAGAGCGTGTTGGGATCGGCACGGGCAAAGTCCTTGTCTTGATGGCCCCGGACCGAATGGCCCGGGGGGCGGCCCGGTTAGTGCTGTCAGGAATCGGGCTGAATTCTGTTCCGCCGGGTTGCACTTCTTGCTATCCGAGCGCGGCGATTCGCGCATCATGTCCTCGGCTTTCAGGGGCGGTTTAGGATAGAAAACTTGACACGAGCGCGCTAGATAAGTTGTGCTCTGCTCCACACCGTGTTGGCCAGTTGGGACGGCTGACCGGGCTAGCGGTGCGAGGCCGGAACCGGGGACAAACCGGGGCAAAAACAAAGACGTGGGGCGCGCGCGTGGCCGGGACAACCGGCGCGGCAAAACTTAGGGAGACTGCCGGACTTCTATGGCGAGGTCTAGGCGAACTGGGAGCGAAAGAATGTTGAGACGGATGCTTGGCGTGGCCACCGTGATGGTTGCCGCGTTCGTGACGGCGGCATTTTCCGGTTTGGCACCGGCATTTGCCGGTTTGGGCCAACCTTCACCCGGACAGATGGGTTTGCAGCTTCCGGCAACGTCGATCATGGAGCAAATCTCAAGTCTTTATGACGTCGTCAACCTCGTCATCATCGTGATCGCCATCTTCGTGCTGATCCTGATGCTCTACGTCATGTACCGGTTCAGCGAAAAGAATAACCCGAACCCGTCGCGTACGACGCACAACACCTTTCTCGAAGTTGCCTGGACCATCATCCCGATCCTGATCCTGGTCGGAATCTCAATTCCGTCGTTCCGCTTGCTCTACGAACAGTACTCGTTTCCGAAGCCAGACCTGACGATCAAGGCGACCGGCAACGCCTGGTTCTGGGAGCATGAATACCTCGACCAGAAGGTTACGATCACGTCGAACGTCGTTTCCGACGAGGACGTTTTGAAGACGAAGCTTGGCGACAAACCGTTCAATGAAAAATACGGCTCTCTCGAAGGTGTCGCGCGCAACAAGGCGCTTTACGAAGATTCGGCTCCCGTCTGGGTCGAGCGCAATCAGCTCCGCCGGTTGGCCGTCGATCAGGAAATCGCCCTGCCGGTCGGCAAAACCGTCCACCTGCTCGTGACCGCCAACGACGTCATCCACTCTTGGACGATCCCGTCGTTTGGCGCCAAGATGCAGGCCGTTCCGGGCCGTACGGCTGCTGTATGGTTCAAGCCCGAAAAAACCGGCGTGTACTACGGTCAATGCTCGGTGCTGTGCGGCAAGTTCCATTCGGCGATGCCGATTGTCGTCCGTGTCGTCGAGCAGGGCGTCTACGATGCCTGGATGGCGGCGCTGCTGGCCAAGGACAAAAAGAAAGCTGCTGAGATCCTGAAGGCCGAGGCGGCACGCGACGCTAATCCGTCGGTCGCGCAGGCGCAGTAGTCAATTCCGAATAACGCGGCGCCCGGAGCAATCTCTGAGGCGCCGCTGGTGAATAAAAAGCCGTTACATCACACCAGGGACAAAGGCTTCGACAATGGGTTACACCGCACACGCAGAGGGCGATCATCACGACCACGCGCCGACGTTCTTCAGGCGCTGGTTCTACTCGACCAACCACAAAGACATCGGCACGATGTATCTGTTGTTCGCGATCATCGCGGGCTGCGTCGGCGGGTTCCTGTCGGTGATGATGCGCTTAGAGCTCGAAAATCCGGGCCTGCAATATTTCGCCGATGAAGGCGCCTACAACGTGTTCGTGACGGGCCACGGCCTGATCATGGTGTTCTTCATGGTCATGCCGGCCATGATCGGCGGCTTCGGCAACTGGTTCGTGCCCCTCATGATCGGCGCGCCCGACATGGCTTTCCCGCGCATGAACAATATCTCGTTCTGGCTGCTGCCGGCTGCGTTCGCGCTGCTGCTGCTGTCGCTTTTCGTGCCGGGCACTGCCGACGCTAACGGCGTCGGTACGGGCTGGATCGTGCTGGCGCCGCTGTCGAGCAAGATCGGCCACCCCGGACCAGCCGTCGATTTCGGCATTCTGTCGCTGCATTTGGCCGGTGCGTCGTCGATCCTCGGCGCCATCAACTTCATCACAACGATATTCAACATGCGTGCGCCTGGCATGACGCTGCACAAGATGCCGCTGTTCGTGTGGTCGGTGCTCGTCACAGCATTCCTGCTGCTGCTGTCGCTGCCGGTTCTCGCCGGCGCCATCACCATGCTGCTGACCGACCGCAACTTCGGCACCACGTTCTACGATCCGGCCGGTGGCGGCGATCCGGTGCTCTACCAGCATCTGTTCTGGTTCTTCGGTCACCCGGAAGTCTACATTCTCATTCTTCCCGGCTTCGGCATGGTCAGCCACATCATCTCGACGTTCTCGCGGAAACCGATATTCGGCTATCTTGGCATGGCCTACGCCATGGTCGCGATCGGTCTCGTCGGTTTCATCGTGTGGGCGCACCACATGTATACGGCGGGTCTCTCGGTCGATACCCAGGCCTACTTCATGTTCGCGACTATGGTCATCGCGGTGCCAACGGGTGTGAAGGTCTTCTCCTGGATCGCCACCATGTGGGGCGGCTCGCTGCAGTTCCGCGTGCCGATGATGTGGGCGCTCGGCTTCATCTTCCTGTTCACGATCGGCGGTGTCACTGGCGTCATGTGCGCCAACGCTGGCATCGATAGGTCACTGCACAACACCTACTACGTCGTTGCGCACTTTCATTACGTGCTGTCGCTCGGCGCCGTGTTCTCGATCTTCGCGGGCTGGTACTACTGGTTCCCGAAAATGTCGGGCTATATGTACAACGAGACGCTGGGCAAGCTGCACTTCTGGCTAACGTTCGTCGGTGCCAACATCCTGTTCTTCCCGCAGCACTTCCTCGGCCTTGCCGGAATGCCGCGCCATTACGCGGACTACCCGGAAGCTTTCGCTTACTGGAACAAGATCTCGTCCTATGGCGGCTATATCACTGCGGTCGGCACTCTTGTGTTCCTGCTGACGACGATCCTTGCCTTCCTCAAGAAGGAAAAGGCCGCCAATAATCCATGGGGCGTTGGTGCCACGACGCTTGAGTGGACGCTGCCGTCTCCGCCGGCGTTCCACTCCTACGAAGAACTGCCGCGCATCGCGGCCGGCGATCATCACTGATCGGCCGAAGCAACTGCTAGCGGCGGCGAGACTCAAAGCCTCGCCGCTGCTGACCATAAATAGCGCATTTCCTCAAACCGGGTTCTACCGTCGCCATGAGCGTGCAAAGCGAAATCGGCCAGGCTGACGTCGTCATGGAGCCGAGCATCGGCGACTTCATTCAGTTGATGAAGCCGCGCGTGATGACGCTCGTGATCCTGACAGCCCTTGCCGCGATGATTGCAGCACCCGGCTCTCTTCATCCGGTCATCGGTCTCATCGCCATTTCGGCCATCGCCATTGGTGCTGGTGCATCGGGCGTATTGAACATGTGGTACGACGCCGACATCGATGCCCGCATGGCTCGAACAGCGGCGCGTCCGTTGCCGCGCGGCCGCGTGACGGCTGACGAAGCCTTGAGTTTTGGCACGGTGCTGTCGGTCGGTTCTGTCGTAACACTCGGCGTTACCGTCAACTGGGTCGCGGGTGCACTGCTCGCGTTTACAATCGCGTTCTATCTGTTCGTCTACACGATGTGGCTCAAGCGCCGGACGCCGCACAACATCGTCATCGGCGGCGCTGCCGGCGCTTTCCCTCCAATGATTGGCTGGGCTTGTGTGACGGGCGATATCGGCATCGAAAGCATCATACTGTTTCTTATCATCTTCATGTGGACGCCACCGCACTTCTGGGCCCTCGCATTGTATCGCTGCCGCGATTATGAGCGTGTCGGCGTGCCGATGCTGCCCGTCGTCGCCGGACTGCCAGAGACGCGGCGTCAGATTTTGATTTACTCGGTGCTCCTCGTGCCGCTGGCGATCACGCCCTACTTCATCGGCCTCGCGGGCCTGACATATCTGGCGTTTTCGGTCGTGCTCGGCGCCGTATTTCTCTGGCTTGCCGTCAAGGTCTACCGCACCACCGAAGGCCGCGCGGCAGATGCCGTCGCCAAGCAGCTGTTCTGGTTCTCGATCCTGTATCTCTACATGCTGTTCGCCGTGCTTCTGGTTGAAGCGTCGGTCGTGCGGCTGATGGCGTGAGGGCAACGATGAGCGAACCGGTCAAAAAAATGGATGACGCTGCGGCCCAACGCGTCGCGCGGCGCCGCTCCATCGCCATCGCCGTGACGCTTGCGGTCATGGTTGTCGCCTTCTATGCGGCGACGCTCGTCAGGTTCGGCGCCGCTTTGAGCGGTAAAGCCCTTTGAGTTGATGTTTTGAGGATCTACACGGCGTGATAAAAAAGACGGCAGAAGACCTGAAGGCAAGCGCACCGGACAACCGCAAGGTTGTTCTGTCGTGCCTCGCCGCGCTCGCCGTTATGGGGTCGGTCACTGCGGCCTCGCCGGCGCTGTATCGCCTGTTCTGCCAGGTCACCGGTTACGGCGGCACGACGCAGCGCGCCATCGCGCCATCGACCACGGTCCTCGATCGCATCGTCACAGTTCGTTTTGATGCCAACGTCGCGCCGCAGCTGGCGTGGACGTTTGAACCCGTGACGCCGACCATGGACGTTAAGGTTGGCGAAAACGCGCTCGCGTTTTTCCGTGCCACCAACACCTCCGATAAGCCGCTCACGGGCACGGCGGCTTTCAACGTCGCGCCGCAGACCGTAGGCTCGTACTTTAACAAGATCGAATGCTTCTGCTTCAAGGAACAGACTCTGCAGCCCGGCCAATCGGTCGAAATGCCGGTGTCGTTCTTCATCGATCCGAAGTTCGTCGAGGACCGGGACACGAGCGTGCTGTCGAATATCACGCTGTCGTACGTGTTTTATGCCGTAGACCGAACGGCGGCGACAGGGGGTGCGCCGGTTGCATCGGAACGTGCCGGCGGCGGCTGACTTGAGTTCCGCGCGGGCAACCGCG
>JANNSR010000098.1:0-4545 GCA_031402935.1 Hyphomicrobium sp.
CCCTCGATGAAAATGCCGTACTGCCCGGCGCCAAGCCGCGGCCGGCCGGTCTCAAGCAGCGGGTAATTGTAGTATGTTGCGGCTGCCGGCGCGAGGCTGACAGCCAGCAGCAGCGGGTTCGCCGTAACCGCAGCAGCCGCAAACAGCACCACAGCCACCAACGCGACGACGTAGACCGGAAACCGGATCTCATCGCGATCATAAGCGACGGTATAGCCGACGATCTCGTTCTCGCTGTCCATCGCCCCACGCCGTATTTGACCGCCGGCCGCCTTCGACGCACGCAACAGCACCCCGTCACATCAAATTACATGCCACGCCCGCAGCCGTGAGGTAATCCTTTGAAAGTCGGTGACGGTTTGATTTTGACGGCGCGCCGCTCCAGGCCAAGCGCCGCGTCTTGACGCGCAATCAGGCAATCACCCTGCCGCCGCGCGCAGTTTTTAGGCGGCCAATCAGCGCGCGACCGGCGATTGCCTCGTGATCGTCAACTTCGCGGACCAGCGTGCCGCGACGGACAAACGGAACAATGCGCGTTCACAGCACGTTCAGGTGCCGCGAGGTAAGCAAAATCATGGCTTTACGGACATACATTCAAGTTCTTTTGGCCGCGATTGCCTCGGTCGCGGCGCTCAGCTGGCCGTGCGCGCCCGCGACCGCGCAGGAGATGGGCGAATGGGGGATGTGGGAGCGCCCGCGCCGCATGCGCCCGCCGCCGCCACCGCCGCCTTATTACGGCGGCTACGACGCGCGAGGCGACGACGTTTACGCGCGCCCATATGACCGCCGCGGCTACAATCGCCGTTACCGCGATATCTACGACGACGCGCCGCGCAACAACTGGCGGCGCTATGACCGCCGCCGCTACGGCGACGACCGCTTTTATGATGACGAGGATGGCCCGCCCGACCGCGCCCGCGAACCCGACAGCGCCGAACAGAATAAAACCCCCGGCACCGACGGCGGCCCGCGGCCTGACATTCAGCCGCAAGCCCCGCCCGCGGTCGCCTTTAGCGGACCCTACACGCCCGGTTCCATCGTCATCGATACCGGCGGCCGCAAGCTCTATCTTGTCACCAGCCCCACGTCGGCTCTTGCCTACCCGATCGGCGTTGGACGCGAAGGTTTCTCGTGGACGGGCGCGGAAAAAGTTTCCCGCGTCGCAGACTGGCCAGACTGGTATCCGCCGGCCGAAATGCGCGCGCGCAAACCCGAATTGCCCGAGCGCATGCTCGGCGGCGTCAACAATCCGCTCGGCGCTAAGGCGATCTACCTCGGCACCACGCTCTACCGCATCCACGGCACCAACGATCCGAAATCGATCGGCCGCGCCGAATCCTCAGGCTGCTTCCGCATGCTCAATGCCCACGTGCTGCACTTGGCGTCTCTCGTCCAAGTCGGCGCTGAGGTCACCGTCGTGCGCTCGCTCGCCGACAACACCGTCGCGTCAACGGCGGCACCAAAAGCGCCGCCCGTCGTGCAACGCCCCGCGCCGCGAGCGCAACCCGCTCCTCGTCCGCTGCCCGTCCGCCCAGGCTGGCGCGATTTCGAAGATGACGGCGATCAGTGGGACGATCCGGATCAGGAGCAGTAAGGGTGGGGCTGGACTTGTAGGGTGCATTCGTCGAGGTCTCTGCCCCTGGCTTCGGCGTAATGCACCGTTCGCCCAAAGCAGCCATTGTCTGCCGAACGGTGCAATACGCGACCAGAGTGCAGTGCGAGGCTATTGCACCCTACATGCCGCCAATTTTATTGCGGGCTACGCGAGCTATTCATGTTCTCCGTCATGGCGGCGTCCCGAGCCCGACTTAAACAGAACCGGCTTTTGTGCGGCAGCCGTGTAGGTCGCCGCTGTAATTGCCGCAGCTGCAATCAAGACGATATGACCAACCAAACTTGCAGGGAGTAGCGCATAGCTTCCAATAGCCACCGAGAAAGCAACCGCCCACATCCACCCCAAAATCTGCAAGATCATATGCCGCGTGCCAACATCAGGAATGTGCCGGAGCGGACTGACTTTATGATCAAAAATGTAATTCCATGCGTGCGCTATTAACTTTTGCATTTGGATCCATCCATGAAAACATGCCTTCGCGGACTACCCGCCTTGGCTTCGGTCATTCCTTCCTGCTCAGCCTAAGTGCATCGGTCGCAGCTACCTTTAACGGCAGTTTCTGGTCTACCCTGTTTTCCAGGGCGGTACACGGCGGACGATGACCACAGCGCGGCCAGTAGTATCGTAAACGCGACCCCGACGTGGCCACGGGTCTAGCGGTGTTTAGGGCTCACATCGCGAAATAGATCAGTTGCTGCGGCGCCTTGCCTCGAACCGAAATGTCGATCGCGCCGAGCTTGCTTCCCGGATTATTCAGCGTGTTGCAATCCGTCGCAGCGTCCGCTGCGTTCAACCCTTTGTAATTCAGCCGGGCATGAGGATTGTCACAGTGAGTTCCACAGGCACATCAGCAAGCTTCCAAGCTGCCGAACTGACTGTTTTCTATGATGCTGCTTGTCCTCTCTGTAGCGCTGAGATCAACTTGTATCGTCGTTGTGCCGGCGCGGAGCGAGTGGGTTTTGTCGACGTTTCGGCTGCCGGCGCTGGCCCGGTTGCTCCTGGTCTCGACACGACGGCGGCCCTCAAACGATTTCACGTGCGCGTTGCTGACGGCACCCTTGCATCAGGCGCGGAAGGCTTTGGTCATCTGTGGCTTGCGCTTCCCGCATGGCGGTGGCTTGGACGTATTGTTCTGCTGCCGGGCATGCTGCAGGCAACCGAAGCAGTCTATCGCGGCTTCCTGATCGTTCGGCCAGCCTTGCAATGGATCGCGCGAGCCAAGGCATCTGCGCGGTCGCCTCAATGACATCCGGCGGAAGTGCATGCGGCATCGGACAGTTTCAATTTCGTAATGGCGGTAGCCTATGACGCGCATTCTTGTGATCGGGGGCAGCCAAGGCATTGGACTGGCAGTGTGTCAGGCTGCCATAGCGAACGGACACAGCGTGCGCGGCATGTCGCGTAGTGGTCGTCTGCCAGAGGATGTCAGGGGGACTTGTGAAGCGTTCATCGGTGATGCCCGGAACTCCGCTGATGTCGCCCGCGCACTCGACGGGATCGATGTGGTCGTGCAAGCGCTTGGCGTACCTGTATCGCTTGACCTTATCTTCAAACCGGTCACGCTTTTCTCAGAGGCGACCCGCGTTCTCCTTCCCGAGATGAAGAGAGCCGGCGTCAGGAAGCTCGTTGCCGTCACCGGCTTCGGGGCCGGCGATAGCCAAGAATCGGTCAATATTCTGCAAAGGCTGCCGTTCAGGATGTTTCTGAGAAATGCCTATGACGACAAGTCGATTCAAGAGGCGCTGATTGCCAAGAGCGAACTCGAGTGGTTGATCGTGCGACCAGGGGTCCTCATGAATTGCCCAGCCAGCGGAAATTACAGCGTACTGTTGCGTCCAAACGAATGGCGCAATGGCATCGTTGCCCGCCAAGACGTTGCGGATTTCATTGTGAAACGGATCGACGCCAACGCTTTGGACTGCGAAAAACCCGTGATCATCCGCTACCCGCTCTAGGGTGCTCAGTTGCGGTCAAAGATGATAGCCCTGCAGCCTCATCGCTGTGATGCCGGAGTGCCTCCTATGCCTCGCGTGCAACAGCCCACCGCAGGCGAGACACATCGTGTTGGGCAGGGTCGCTTTGGTGAAGCGCTGAGGCGCCTTCTTGCTTACCGGCGCTCACCGCTGAGTTGCGACCGTGTTGATTGCGACGCAGACGTTCTTGCCGGTTTACCCGTGCTGTTTCCGTAGATCAGCCATGGATTGTGAGAGGACGAGAAATGAGAGCGCTGATTGTTGGGGCATCGGGCGGCCTTGGGGCAGCATTCGTTGCGCAGCTCGCCGGAGATAGTCGCTTTTCCCATGTCACCGGTTGGTCCCGTTCGGCAATTCCAGCAGCACACGCTAACGTTTGCGCGACGCGCATAGACCTCTGCGATGAAGCGACGATCGAAGCAGCGGCCCAGAGTCTTGGCGAGGTCGATCTCGTGATTGTTGCGACGGGGCTGCTGCACGATGGCGATCTGAAGCCTGAGAAGACGTGGCGCTCACTCGATCCCAGTATGATGAAGCGCGTCTTCGAGATCAACACAATCGGCCCTGCGCTTGTGGCCAAACATGTGCTGCCCCTATTGCCGCGTGACCGTCGGGCCGTCTTTGCAGCGCTGTCTGCGCGCGTCGGCAGCATCAGCGACAACCGGCTCGGTGGCTGGCATAGCTATCGCGCTTCGAAAGCCGGGCTGAACCAGCTGATCCGTTGCTTCAGTATCGAGCTGGCAGCCAAGCGGCCGCAAGCTATTTGCGTCGGTCTGCATCCAGGCACCGTCGATACGTCTTTGTCGAAGCCTTACCAAGCGGGTGTGCCGGACGACAAGTTGTTCGCAGCGCAGGTCGCCGCGCGTCATCTCCTTGGTGTGCTCGATAGCCTGACGCCGGTTCACTCCGGCCGCGTGTACGATTGGGCGGGCATCGAAATCCCGGCATGATCGTTCA
>JANNSR010000099.1:0-2519 GCA_031402935.1 Hyphomicrobium sp.
CAACGGGCTAGGTCCCGGCTCTGTGGCCCGCAGTTCGCGCGCCTGCGGCCGGGATGACAACCCCCAAAGCTTCCGAGCGCCAATGCGTCACGACACAGTCCTGAAATCCGGTCTTGCCGGATACTTGTATCGCTGGCTGCGCAACGGCGGCGTGGTTGCGTTGACCATTGGGCTTGGGTGGATAGGCCTTAGCGCCATCCACGCGGTGATGGATGGCCGCGCCAGGGCTACCGTCACAGGCCTCGAAATCGTTTGTGTTCTTGAGGGCCAGAGTCTTCTGACGCGCGGGGTCGCTCGCGAAGTCGAATGCAGTGAGGCGGAGGCGTTGAAAGCCGCGAACGCGGGGCTCAATCTCGAAGTCAAAGATGTCGCCTATGCCCGGTTCAGTTTTCAGTCGGAGATCGGTGCCGGATACGACGGGCGACTAAGGCTGAGTGCGTTGCAGCGGCCTGACCTGCGGCGCGGCGATCAAATTGAAATTCTGTACAATCGCGCCAACCCTAGCGACGTGCGCGCGATCGCTGACGCGGCGAGCTATTTTCATTCGGTACTGCTGGCGCTGGGTGGCCTGTTCATGCTGGGGCTGGCGTACCCCGCCCGCCGCGCCGTCAGTTACAATACCGGCGTCGATACGGAGATTGCCGCGCTGGAAGCGGCCTTTGCTGCGCGCAATCCGGCTGCGCGGCGGCGCTGAGTTTAGCGCTCAGCCTATCTCATAACTATAATTCTCGATCACCGTATTGGCCAGCAGGTCGCGGCACATCTGCTCGACGATGGTTTTCGCGCGGGCGGGATCGGTCTCGCTCAGATCGACCTCGATGTACTTGCCCTGGCGGACATCACCAACGCCCGAAATGCCGAGACCCTTAACGGCGCCTTCGATGGCTTTGCCTTGCGGATCGAGCACGCCGTTTTTGAGGGTGATTTTGATGCGGGCTTTCATGGGGTCCCTCTGCTCCCTCGCCCCGTTGCTGCACTCAACGGGGAGAGGGTTGGGGTGAGGGGCGGCAACACGTGCCGGAGCAAGCGGCCGCCCCTCACCCTAACCCTCTCCCCATGACAAGCGCAGGGTCATAGGGAGAGGGGACTCTATTTCAATTCGGCTTGCCGTTGATCGGCGTCGGTGTCGTTGCCGAGCCCGGGTTGGACGCAACCAGCACGGGGCCTGCGCCGCGCGGACGCGGGTTCTCGTTCAAGACGCCCAAGCGCTTGGCGACTTCCTGATAGGCCTCCAAGACGCCGCCGAGGTCGCGGCGGAAGCGGTCTTTATCCAGCTTGTCGCCGGAGACGACGTCCCACAGGCGGCAGCAGTCGGGGCTGATCTCGTCGGCCAGCACGATGCGCATGGTGTCGTTTTCATAGAGGCGGCCGAACTCAACCTTGAAGTCGACGAGGCGGATGCCGATGCCCAGGAACAGGCCGACCATGAAGTCGTTTACGCGCAAAGCGAGCTGCATCACTTCGTCGATTTCCTGCGGCGTCGCCCAGCCGAACGCGGTGATGTGCTCTTCCGAGACCATCGGATCGTTCAACTCGTCCTTCTTGTAGTAGAACTCGATGATCGAGCGCGGCAGCTGCGTACCTTCTTCAAGGCCAAGCCGCGTCGACAGCGAGCCGGCCGCGACGTTGCGGATCACGACCTCAAGCGGGATGATCTCGACCTCGCGGATCAGCTGCTCGCGCATGTTAAGGCGCTTCATGAAATGCGTCGGCACGCCGATCTCGCCGAGGCGCAGGAAGATGTATTCCGAGATCCGGTTGTTGAGCACACCCTTGCCTTCGATCAACGCGTGTTTTTTGGCGTTGAACGCGGTGGCGTCGTCCTTGAAGTGGGCGATCAGCGTGCCGGGCTCCGGGCCCTCATAGAGGACCTTGGCTTTGCCTTCATAAACTCGGCGGCGCTTGTTCATTCCAGGTCCTCTGAGGATCAACTTTTTAGCTCTCACTCATGTTACATGTATGCGACGGCGGCGCGCCACACCGCAGACACTGACCCCTTGATTTTCCAACGTGTTTTTGACTGTTGGGGAAGGGGCGTGCGCCTGACGGAGCGGCAAAATTCTACAATCAAATACTAGCCGAACCGCCAAGTGGAAACAATGTAGACCATGCGCCGCATGGCGGTAGTGTGAAGGCAGTGGCCAAGCCGTTGATTTGGTTCGGCGAGCGGAGTATCGCTCCAGGTTAACGGCGGATCACGCGCCGCTGCAACTCACGCTGAACGGGCGTCAATTGCGGATACAATTCAAGGTTGCGGACCCGGTTTAGGGTCTGGGCCGGGGTCTTGAGAGGAGACGAAACCAGATGACGACGTTCGACGAGCGCGAGAAGAGCTATGAGAAAAAATTCGCGATGGACGCGGATTTGAAGTTCAAGGCCGAGAGCCGCCGCAACAAGGCGCTGGCCGAATGGGCAGGCGCCAAGATGGGGATGTCGGGGGCCGGCCTCGACGATTACATCAAGGCCGTGCGCAAAGCGGACCTTGCCGAAAAAGGCGACGACGATGTGTTTGGCAAGGT
>JANNSR010000100.1:0-27163 GCA_031402935.1 Hyphomicrobium sp.
GGCGTAGTTATCGTAGTTATCATTGTAGTACGGCGCGCCGTAGACATAGAAGCTCGCGCCGCGATTCCGGCGATGATTATTTCCGTAATGGCGGCCATCCGAATTTCCGGCCCAATTTCCAGCTTGCCGGCGGCGGCCGTCCCCTAAGCCGCGGTTCGGCCGGTTGTTCGGTGCAATGGCGACGCCACCACCACCACCACCACCCTGTCTAATTCCGCCGCCCGGCGTCATGGCGCCGCCCTGTTTCATCCCGCCGCCACCGACGCTAATACCACCTATGGTGCTGCCGCCACCCTGCTTCATCCCGCCGCCACCCACGCTAATACCACCTATCGTGCTGCCGCCCGCGCGGACGCCCGACGGATTGCCTTGGGCCATCGCCGGCGACAGCGACACGACGGCCGCAAATGCCACCGTCGCGGCGGCTTTCATAAACGTATTCATACTTGCCTCACTGATGTGTTGAATCGATTGAGCAGCCTATTCCAGCGTCAGCCAGCGCGGCGCGTTTTGCTGCTTGCAACCCGGTAAACAATCGGAGGCTTCTATAGTTCCATCACGCTTCGCGATCGGGCGCAGGAATTGAGCCTACACCTGATCGTTCATCCGCCGGATCCGCGCCGTCAGCAGCCGCATGACGCTGAGCGCAAATCCCGGATCGTCGCGAATAAGCGCATCGAACATCGGCTTGTCGATCGCGATCGCCTCCGTTGGCTCGGCCGCAATTGCCGCCGCACTGCGCTCAGTCCCATCGATCAGCGCCATCTCGCCGACCATGCCGCCCGCGCGCACGTTCTCGAGCACAGTCCCGTAAGTTATCACATCGATGCGGCCGGAGCGGACGACGTACATCACAGCAGCAGAGTCATCCGCCAGGAACACCTTCTCGCCGGCCTCGAAACGTTTGAGCGGCGCGCCGAGGCGTTCAAGCTTGGCGAAATCGAACGGCGCGTTGTCCGGCATCAGCTCCTCGCAAACCGCGCGCGCCGCTTGATGTTGGCGCTTCCGACTCTCCATCGTCGATCCCCGCCTTCGCGGGGAGGCCGGAAGCGCCGAAAACATCACTTCGGCGCGAGAACCATCACCATTTGCTTGCCCTCGAAGCGCGGCTCGCTCTCGACCTTGGCAATGGCCTCGGTATCGGCCTTGACACGCTGCAGCACCGCCATGCCAAGCTGCGAGTGGGCCATTTCGCGGCCGCGGAAGCGCAGTGTCAGCTTGACCTTGTCGCCCTCTTCGAAAAAGCGGCGGATGGCGCGCATCTTGACGTCGTAGTCGTGATCGTCGATGCCGGGCCGCATCTTGATCTCCTTCAACTCGACGATTTTCTGATTTTTTCGGGCTTCGGCAGCCTTCTTCTGTTCTTGGAACTTGAATTTGCCGAAGTCGAGAATTTTGCAGACCGGAGGCTCGGCGTCCGGTGATATCTCTACGAGGTCGAGGCCGGCGGCTTCAGCGCGGGCTATCGCATCGAATTTGGCAACGACGCCGACATTCTGTCCGGCCTCGTCAATCAATCGAACTTCACGGGCGCGGATCTGGTCGTTGATCTTGGGGCCCGAGGGTTCCCGGCTCTGCGGCTCGGGGCGCATAGGCTTACGGATGGTCAAGTCTCCTTCAGTTGTTGCACGGGGCTTAAACCCTCCCTCCCGCCGGAAAAGCGGACTCGGGTTCAAGTTGAAAAGAGGATTGGGAACAAAGCCGGCGAAGTCAAGCGGGGGAGGCCCCTGCAACCCTGCGATTGCCTATGGATTCAAGCGGCATCGTTGCTTCTGTCACACGCTATGGCCCGAAATCGCGCGATTTTGCCTGTCAGGGCTGCCGCCGGGCATACATCCGGACGATCCTGACCCAGCGGTAAAAGCTCGTGATCAGCGCAAATTGCAAACCCATCAGGCCACCGGTGACGTGCGTGCGCACGAAATAATACTTGAAGAAATTCCAAGGCAGATCGGTGACGAGCCGCACGGCCAATTCGGCCTTGGATTTCGGTTTTGAATGCTGGGCGTTGTACGTCGCGCGCTCGTTGCATTTTCGGATCAGGTCGTCGAGCGAGCGCACCGAATAATGATCGAGCCCGCCCGGCAGATGCCCAATCTTTTCGCGGCCCGGATCGACCGAGTCATGCAACGTCGAGTCCTTGAAGCGCGCGCGGCGTTTGTCGTAGAGGCGCAGGCAATAGTGGTCGCGGGCATACGGGCGCGGCTTGGCTCGCCCCGGATAAACGATTGAGACGTCCATGCCATAGACGGCCAGGGCTGGCTGTCCGTCCTGAAACAGATTGCCAATGGCGATTTTCAAGAGTGGCGTCACGACCTCGTCGGCATCGAGGTTCAACAGCCAGCTGTTGCGGCACTGATCCTCGCCGAAGCGCTTTTGCTGGCCGAAGCCGGGCCAGGCGTTGAAGATCACGCGCGCGCCTTCCGCTTCCGCCGTTGCAACGGTTGCGTCCGTGCTGCCGGAATCGATCACGATGATTTCATCGACCCAGTCCTTAACCGATTGGATAGTTCGCGCGATGCGGTCGGCCTCGTTGCGGGCGATGATGAAGCACGAAACCGGCAGGCGCTTGGCGGGTGTGTTTTGGCTTTGATCCATCACTTGCCCTGCCGCCGCGCCAGCACGCGGTCATAAACGGCCAGCGTTTTTGTTGTCAGGTTTTCGAGCGTGAAGCGGGCCCGCACATGCTTCGCCCCGCGCGCACCGCAGGCTTTTCGCTCGGCGTCGCTCCACGCCATCATTGTCGCAATCGCATCCGCCAGCGCCTTCGGATCGGCATAGGGCACACGCAAGCCGGACGCTTGCGCAAGCGGCACGTCCGGCGGCGTCAGCGCCACTTCGCGCCCGGGTCCAGTGTCGGAGACAATCATCGGCACGCCCATCGCCTGGCTCTCGATCGCCGCGCGCGGCAGGCCCTCCTGCTCGGAAATGTTCAGCGAGATATCGCTGATCGCATACGCAGCCGCCATATCGCGGACGTGACCCGGAAAGCGCAGCGCCTCGCCAACGCCGAGCGTGCCCGCCTGCGCTTGCACCTCGGCCTTGAACTCCGGCTTCTCGATTTCCCCCGCCAGCACGCACACAACATCGCCGCCGCCGCGCTGCTTCATAATCCCAAGCGCCGAGACCAGATGATGCTGCGCCTTGCGCGGCGTAATCCGCCCTGCCAGCAGCAGCACCGGCTTCGATCCATCGGCGCCGAACTCCTGGCGCGCGGCCGCAATTCGCTCGGGCGTCATGGCGCTCGGATCAAATTTCGCCGGATCGAAGGCCCGGTGAATAACGGCTATGCGATCCTCGGGTGTCGCGTATCGCGTGCGGATCAGATGCGCCATGTAGTCGGAAACCGCTATGACCGTGTCGCTGCGCGCCATGACGCTGTTGTACAAATTCTTCAACCGCCCGCGCTCGGAGTATTCCGAGTGGTAGGTAGTGACGAACGCGATGTTGGCCTTGCGTGCCGCCATCAACGCGCTCCACGCCGGCGCCCGGCTGCGCGCGTGGATCACCGACACGCCATTGCTGCGAATAATCTCGCCCATGCGCCGTGCGTTCAGCGCCAGTGTCACCGGGTTTTTGCTCGCGACCGGCAGCACGATATGCTCGGCGCCAATGGCGTCCAGCATCGCCACCATCTGCCCGCCTTCGGATGCGACAAGCGCGCGGTGCCCGGCCTTCACCAGCGCTTCCGCGATCTGCAGGCAGCCGAGTTCCGCCCCGCCGGCACGCATGCGCGGAATGACTTGCAGCACGGTGATGCGTTCAGGCACTCTGACGTCTCTTCACTCTGACATTGGCCGCCTAACGTTGCGGTCGCGCGAGGTTCTATACGGTGCGAGACGGCGAACCGCAAACCATCATCGTCGGCGACGGTAAGTGCGCGCGCAACATCGCGTACATCGCTAACGCTGCGCACAATTCGCGCGCGTCAAGTCTGTTCTGGCTCTCAGGCTTCATGTCCGACATGGCGTCCACCAAAGCGACGGCCCTTGCCGCATGGGCACAGCAACGCGGCATGGGCTACACCCGCTTCGACTATTCGGGCCATGGCGTCTCGGGCGGCGCATTTACAGACGGCACCATCGGCCGCTGGCTTGAGGAATCATCGGCGGTCTTCACACAAAAAGCCTCTGGCCCGCAAATTATCATCGGCTCCAGCATGGGCGGGCATATCGCGCTGATCCTGCTGCGCAAGCTGATGCGCGAGGCGCCTGACCACGCGTCC
Source organism: Hyphomicrobium sp. (assembly GCA_031402935.1). GTDB lineage: Bacteria > Pseudomonadota > Alphaproteobacteria > Rhizobiales > Hyphomicrobiaceae > Hyphomicrobium_B. The sequence goes on from JANNSR010000100.1 coordinate 4,226, forward strand.
CGCATCAAGGGCCTCGTGTTGATCGCGCCGGCCTGGGACATGACGGAAGAGTTGATGTGGAAAAAGTTCACGCCAGCCATTCAGCGCGAAATCATGGAGCAGGGCTTTCATCTCAGCCCCTCCGCCTACGCTAGCCCCTACACGATCACGCGCGCGCTGATCGAGGATGGCCGCGAACACCTGCTGGCACGAAAGCCGTTCGATCCTGGCCGCCCGGTGACGATCCTGCAGGGCCTGCTCGATCCCGATGTCCCCGCCGCGCACACGCGCGAACTGACCACGTTTCTCGCCGGCGGACGTGTCACGCTGATCGAAATTCCAGACGGCGAACACCGCCTGTCGCGCGCGCAAGACCTCGATAAACTGTACGGCGCCATCGCCGCGCTGGTGTGACGATTACTTGTCGGTATCGAGCGTAATGTCGTCCTGCAGAAGTCCGAACGCAACAGCCTCCTCCATCGCATTAACACCTGCCGCCTTCGCAGTCGCCTCGGGCACGATCCAGATGCGGTGATCGATGGCGGAGACCGGCTGATCGCAGATCAGTTCGCCGTCGTCGGTGTGGCACGAGGCATCGGCACTTGCATCTTCGACTTCGTGCTTGGCCGCCGCCTTGACGGCAATATCGACCACCTCCAGCTTGGCGCCGGCCGGCACGGCAACGTCGCGGAAAATGCACCCGGTCATGTCTTTGCAGGCGGACGTGCCGGCGTCTGCCGTGCTTTTGATTTTGACCGCTTCTGTGCGCGGGATCTGCTTCGACGGCGCATCCAGTCCTTGCGACACATAACACGCGTCACCCAGGCAGATGATCAAATCCGGCGCCGGCGCCTGCGCCTTGAACTCGACATGCGATGGATCAAGCACGAGCAGAACGGTTGCGCGCGGCGAGGAATCGTTCGCGCGTGCAGCCGGTACCGTAACATTCGGCGCGACCGCCGCCGGGCCGGTTGCCTTGGCTTCCGTCTGCGGCGGTGCCGGTGGCGGTGTCGCCGCTGCGGGCGACGATTCTACCTTCACGGGTGCTGTAGGTACAGGCGGCGTTGCAGATTTCGCCTTGCCACGTTCCTGATCTTCGGCACGGGCCCGCTTTAACATTTCCATTTCATAATCGAGACTGGGACGATCAGGCTTTGCCGCCGGCTGAGTGGCCTGCGAGAACTTATTCGCGATCGCGTGCGCCGGGTCCTTCGGAGCTGCCGGTGGTTCGGCCGCAGCTGCTATGCTCGACCAGAGCATCAAGCCAACCGCGCAAAATATCTCAGCTCCCCGCATCGTATCCTCGTCCACCCGGAAAATGTTCGTTGCCCGGCCAATGGCCTCGCCCGGGCACTGCCTACGTTGAGCCGAGCATTCGGGCGGAAACGCGGTCAACTGATGGCGTGCCGCCACTGCGGCGCCGCAAAAATCCGGCCGAGGGCCGAAAACCGCACCCGTTATTTCTCACCGGCGGAAATCGCTTTCAAGCCCTCGCGGTACGTCGGATAGGCCAATTGAACCGCAAGCTCGGCCTTCATGCGCGCATTCGATACCCGCTTGCTCTCGGAATAGAAACTTTGCCCCATCGGCGACAGCGTCGCTGTCGCGAAATCGATGTCCGGCAGCGGCGGCAGCCCGAGCAACTCGGCGCCGTACGTGACGACATCCTGCGGCGGGGCCGGGTCGTCGTCGGTCAGATTGTAAACCCGGCTTGCAAACGGCTTGTCGAGCGCCGCCTCGACTGCGGCCGCGATATCGGCAACGTGGATGCGGTTGAAGACCTGCCCCGGTTTGATCAGGCGGCGCGCCGTGCCCGCCCTCAAATCGTCGAGCGTGCTGCGGCCGGGCCCATAAATGCCGGGCAGGCGGAAAATCATCACGCGCTTGCCCGTGCGCTGGCCGAACGCAAGCCAGGCATTCTCAGCGTCAAGCCGCCGCTGGCCGCGCGGTGAGCCGGGGCGTGGCGCCGTCTCCTCATCGACCCACCCGCCTTGCGTGTCGCCGTAGACACCAACGGTCGAGAAATAGCCGATCCACGACAGGCTGGCAGTGGCCGCAAGATCGTCCTCGTAGCAGCGCAGTGCCGGATCGCCTTTGCTGCCCGGCGGGATCGATAGCAGCAGGTGCGTCGCGTCATGCAGCGCCGCGCTGACGCTTGGGTATTTGCTGCCGCCGTCGAAGGCATAACCCTGATAGCCCCGCGCGGAGAGTGCGGCCGCGCCCGCGTCCGTCGTCGCCGTGCCCGAGACGGTCCACCCGCGCGGCGTGAGACGCCGGGCCAGATAGCCGGCGCTGTAGCCCAATCCGAAACAAAACAGGTGACTCACGGCGCGCTGTCCTCCGCCGCAGCAAACCATTCCGCGGCGACTTCCGGGTCACCCTCTAGCGGCTCGGCGGACGCGCGCAAGCGGGCGAAGTGCTCAGGCGGCGCAAGGCGGTGCGCTGCCCACACCGCCATGGCCCGGACAAGCGCAGACTCGTCGTGCATCAGGTCCGCTACTTGTGGCAGCAAGGAGGGGTCACCCGAATTTCCAGCGGCAATCAGCGCATTGCGCACGAATCTGGTGCGGCCCGTGCGTTTGACCGGCGTGCCGGCGAAGCGTTTGCGGAACGCCGCGTCGTCAAGGCTGAGGAATTCCGACAGTGGCGGATTGGCGGTTTCGACAGTTGAGGAAAATTTCGCCTCGCGCGACGCTTCCGCAAACTTGTTCCACGGACAAACGGCCAGGCAATCGTCGCAGCCAAACACGCGGTTGCCCATAGCTGCGCGAAACTCAACCGGAATATGGCCCCTGTGCTCGATCGAAAGATACGCGAGACAGCGCCGGGCATCGAGCTGATAGGGGGCCGGAAACGCATCCGTCGGGCACACATCGAGGCAGCGCCGGCACGAGCCGCAGTGATCGATCTCCGCCGCGTCGGCCGCGAGGTCGGCGGTCGTCAGGATGGCGCCGAGAAAAAGCCAGGACCCATGCTCGCGCGACACCAGGTTCGTATGTTTGCCCTGCCATCCAAGACCGGCCGCAGCCGCGAGCGGTTTTTCCATCAACGGCGCGGTATCGACAAAGACTTTGACCTCCGCCCCCGATTGCGCCGCGAAACGTTCCGCCAGTTCTCTGATCTTGGCCTTCAGAACGTCGTGATAGTCGCGCCCCTGAGCGTACACCGACACGGCGCCGCGCGATTTTTGAGAGAGCACGCCAAGTGGATCACGCTCCGGCGCATACGACACCCCGACCATGATCGCTGCGCGTGCCTCCGGCCATAACACAATCGGATCGGCGCGGCGCTCTGCCGTCGATGCCATCCAGCTCATATCGCCGTGGCGGCCTTGGCTGAGGAACGCGCGCAGACGTGAGCCAGCATCCGAAACAGTATCAAGCCGCGTCACTCCGATGGCGTCGAGGCCGAGCCGTTGTGCCTCGCCGCGCAGGAACTCCTTTGTGTCGCTAACGGCAGCTTCAAACATTGGCACGGGACGCAGACTTTCTCACTCAAAAATCGAGATCGGTGTAGGCGAGCGGCGGCGGAGTTCCCGGCACGCGGTCGGCGAGAAGCGTCCTAAAGGCCGGGCGCGACTTGACCCGTTGATACCACGCCTTGGCGGCCGGATAATCGTTCCACGGCACTTCGCCGAGGTAATCGAGCGTCGAGAAATGCGCCGCCGCCGCGAAGTCGGCGAAGCTCAAGTCGTCGCCGGCCAGCCAGCGCCGCGCGTCGGCGAGATAGCTGACGTACGACAGGTGATATTTGAGATTGGCGCGGACGGCGCGCAAGATGTCGGCGTCGGGCGGTGCGCCGCCATCGGAGCGCATGCGCTGATAGACTTTTTCGAACAGAATTTCGCGCGTCACTTCGCGATCGAGCTTGCCATGGAACCAGTCGGCGAGGCGGCGGACCTCGGCGCGCTCTTCGCGGTTTCCGGGGATCAGCGGTGCAGGCTTGCTGCTCATTTGCGGCGGCGTTGCGGCGACCTCTTCGGCGATGAACTCGGCGATCGAATAGGCGCCGCAGAGCGTCAAGCCGTTGTCGAATTCGAGCACCGGCAACTCGCCGGCCGGGTTCTTGGCTAGGAAGCCGTGGCGCCATTCCCATGGGTTCTCATCCAGCAGCGTCACGTCGAGGCCGTACTCGGCCAGCGCAAGGCGCACCGAACGCGACCGCGGGCAAAGCCTATACTGCGTCAGTTTGCTGGTCATGTGGTCTTCATCCCGCTGCTTTACGCAGTATACAGGCTCGCGCAGCCGATTCGAAGGCGGCGGCGGCCGTTCTTGCCGTCCCATCCAGCGAAACTTGCAATTGCCGCCATGCCGCACCGGGGGGTGCTGGTCGCGAGGGAGCCAGAAACATGCAGACGTGGCAGGTGATTTTTCTCGGCCTGATCGAAGGCGCGACCGAGTATCTGCCTGTCTCGTCAACCGCGCACCTGCTGTTGGCGGAACGCCTGCTCGGCGTCACATCGCCTGGCCGCGCCTTCGAGGTATTAATCCAGCTTGGCGCGATTCTGGCACTCGTGACCGTCTACGCCGGCAAGCTGTGGCACATTGCTAAGAGCCTGCCGGGCGATGCCCGCTCGCAGAAGTTTGTTGTCGCCGTGTTGCTGGCATTTATCCCTGCGGCACTCGTTGGCATGCTTGGGCACAGCATCATCAAAGGCGTGCTGTTTGAATCACCGCTGTTGATTTGCACCTCGCTCGTCGCCGGCGGCATCATTTTGTTGGCCGTCGACCGGATGCAGCTGAAATCTCAGTATCACGACGTCATGGACATCACGCCTGCAACGGCTTTCAAAATCGGGCTTTGCCAGTGTTTGGCGTTGATCCCAGGCGTATCACGCTCGGGTTCGACAATCGTCGGCGCCATGCTGCTCGGCGCCGATAAGCGTACAGCCGCCGAGTTTTCGTTCTTTCTCGCCATGCCGACGATGGCCGGCGCCTTTGCCTACGATCTGTATTTGAACTGGGCGCGGCTCTCGCCGGACGACATGGTGAACATTGCGCTTGGATTTGCAGCGGCCTTTATTGCCGGAACGATTGTGGTGCGCACCGTGCTCGATTTTATTTCGGCGCGCGGCCTGTCGTTCTTCGGCTGGTGGCGCATCCTGGTCGGCGGCATCGGCCTCGGCACTCTGGCCTATGTAGGCTAAGCCGCGTGCGAGGTGAGCGGCGCCGTCAGCACGCGCCGCAGCGCGTCGGCATCTTTCGCCGAACGCAAATGTTCTAGCGTCGCGGGATCGCGCACCAAACGCGAAATGCGGGCCAGCGCCTTCAAGTGATCGCCGCCGGCATGTTCAGGCGCCATCAGGAAAAACAACAGATCCACTGGTTCGCCGTCATGGCTGTCGAAGGCAATCGGTTTTTCGAGGCGGGCGAACACGCACGTGATGGCTTTGACGGACGCGAGCTTGATGTGCGGGATGGCGATGCCGCGGCCAAGGCTCGTCGAACTCAGACGTTCGCGCTGCAGCAGCGCGTTGAACACATCATGGGCGCTGACGCCGGAGGACTGTGCCGCCCGGTTAGCCAGCTCGTGCAGAGCCTGTTTTTTATCGTCTGCCTTAAGGGCGGGAATGATGCCGTCCTTGGCGAGTAAGTCACCGAGATTCATTGCCGTCTGGTCCACTCTTTGTAGGTTGTGCCATGGGCTCAGGCTGCCGGAAAATTACAATGCCCATCCGTCTGCGACAGTTCCAACCACTACGCCTAAACTGTACCAAACTATGACTGCGCTGCGCCGTTGACGTTCGGCCTTGCCGAAGTCTCGGCGTCGATCCAGCCGATGTTGCCGTCGTGGCGCCGGTAGACGACATTCAGCCCGCCGTGCGCAGCATTGCGAAATATCATGAACGGCGCTTCCGAAACGTCGAGCTGCATAACGGCTTCGCTGACCGTCAACTCACCGATATTGCGTTGGCTTTCGGCGATGATCAGCGGATTGACTTCGGTATGATCGTCGTCCTCGTCCGGGCCGACGCTGACAACGTAGTCGCGGGCGTCGATGCTACCCTTGCGGCGCCCCGCCCCTGCCGCCGAATGCGATTTGAGCCGGCCCTTGTAGCGGCGGACGCGCGTTTCCAAACGGTGGACGGCTTCGTCCGCGCTGGAATAGGCGTCTCCGCCTTCGCCATGGGCTTCAAGCAGCAGCCCGCTGGCGAGCTTGACCGAGCAGCTGGTCCGGAAGATACCGCGCTCCTTCTCAAGCCGGATATGGCTGTCGAGATCGCGTGCCAGGTATTTGTGCAGCACAACGCGAATCTTGCCGCCGATATATGCGGTGTAAGCATCGCCCGCATCGACGTTCTTGCCGGTCACTTGAATGCTCATTGTCTTGCCTGTTTCCCGGTCCACGTATTTCGCCCGAAGGACGACGACTCTAAGCGTAACGTCCAACCAAGCCTAGAGCATCCAATCAATAGAGCTTTGTACAGCCCGCGCCAACACACGGCCCAGTCAATGTGCACGCTGAAATGCGGCCAGTCTCGAGCCAAGCGTTAGGCATTTCAATGCGGCCTGTCAAATCACGGATCAACCAGAATTATAAACAAAATTTTCATTTTAGTTCATACTATTACGCGGTTCCTGGCGGTCTACATCATGCCGCCAAGCCGTTCCAATAAGCGCTTGTCGCGGCGGCGCTGGACCGATGACGGGATCCGCATCGCTTCACGATATTTTGCAACCGTGCGCCGCGCAATATCGACGCCCTCGCCCTTCAAGCGATCAACGAGCTGATCGTCGGAAAGCACGTCGCCAACGCGCTCGCCGTCGATCATCTGTTTGATGCGGTAGCGGACAGATTCTGACGAGTGCGATTCGCCGTCGGACGACGACGCAATCGCGGACGTGAAGAAATACTTGAGTTCAAAAATGCCGCGTGGGGTCGAGATGTATTTGTTCGACGTCACGCGCGACACCGTCGACTCATGCATCGAGATAGCGTCGGCGATTGTTTTCAAGTTCAGCGGCCGCAGATATTGCACGCCGTGCATGAAGAAGGCGTCCTGCTGGCGCACGATTTGCTCGGCAACGCGCAGAATGGTGCGGGCGCGCTGATCGAGGCTCTTCACAAGCCAGTTCGCGGTCTGCAGGCATTCGAGTAGGTAGCCCTTGTCTTTTTCGTTCGACGCCGTCTTCGATATGCGCGTGTAGTAGGTGCTGTTGACGAGCACGCGCGGAAGCGTGTCGCTGTTCAACTCGACATGCCAGCCGCCGTCGGATGCGGCGCGCACGATGACGTCGGGCACCACGGGCTGCATCTGAACGGAGCCAAACTTCAAACCCGGTTTCGGGTTCAGCCGCTTGATCTCCTGGATCATGTCGGCAAGCTCGTCCATTTCGGTGCCGACGGCCTTTTTGAGTGCGGTCAGATTGCGATTGGCGAGCAAATCGAGATTGCCCAAAAGCCGCGCCATCAGCGGATCGTATCGGTTCTGGTCTTTCAGCTGCAGCGCCAGGCACTCGGCCAGCGAACGCGCGAAAACACCGGGCGGGTCGAAGGTTTGCAGCTTGCCGAGAACAGCTTCGACGAGATCGATCGGCGCACCGAGCCGGTTTGCTACGCCCTCGAGGTTTGCCGGGATGTATCCGGCTTCATCGACCATATCGACGAGGTGCTGGCCGACAAGTCGCTCGATTGCGCCGGTGATCATCAGTGGCAGCTGCGCGCTCATGTGATCGCGCAAAGATACTTCACAGGCGACGTACGATTCCAAGCCTTGATCGTCGTCGCTGCCGGAGTGCATGCGTTGCGTGACGCCGGCCCAGCTGAAGCCGCTGACCGGTCCGCCGGCGTCGGGCTCGCCCGCGCTCGGCTCCTGAAACACATTACCGAAATCGGCATCGAGCGTGCCGGCCGGATCTTGCACCGGCTGGCGCAGATCGAGCCAGGACTCGTCGCCGCCATTGCCGTTCATTTCGCGCGGCAAGTCTTCGAGCGGTTTGGCGGCTTGCGTCGTCTCTTCGCGCTCGAGCAGCGGGTTGCGCTCAAGCTCGGCATCGACGAATTCGGTCAGCTCCATATTGGACAACTGCAATAGCCGGATAGCCTGCTGCAGCTGGGGTGTCATCACCAGCTGCTGGCCTTGCCGCATCTCCAATCTGACTGAAAGCGCCATGCGCTAACCTGCTGCTCCGTGGGTTAATCCCTGCGGCCAGCTATACTCAACGCCCGTTAACGAACATATCCCCGAGATATACGCGCCGCACGTCTTCATTGGCTATGATTTCCGAAGGCTTACCTTGTGTCAGAACTTGACCATCATAGATGATATAGGCGCGGTCGATGAGACTTAATGTTTCCCGCACGTTGTGGTCTGTAATCAACACCCCGATGCCCCGTTCCGTCAAATGCCGCACCAGCTGCTGAATATCGCCGACGGCGATTGGGTCGATGCCGGCAAAGGGTTCGTCCAGCAACATGAACGACGGCCTGGAGGCCAGCGCCCGGGCAATCTCGCAACGCCGCCGCTCGCCGCCTGAGAGCGCCATGGATGGCGACTTTCTAAGCCGCGTGATCGAAAATTCCTCAAGCAAGCTATCGAGCTGTTCCTTGCGGGCGCGCTTGTCGGGCTCGACCAGTTCAAGCACGGCCATAATGTTCTGCTCGACAGTTAGCCCGCGGAAAATCGACGCTTCCTGCGGCAGGTAACCGATACCGAGCCGCGCCCGCTGATACATCGGCAGTGGCGTGACGTTGTCGCCATCAATTGTGATACGGCCGGCATCCGCCGCAACGAGCCCGGTGATCATGTAGAACACGGTCGTTTTGCCGGCGCCGTTGGGCCCGAGTAGCCCGACCGATTCTCCGCGCCCGACGGCAAGGCTGACGCCTTTGACGACTTGACGTTTGCGATAGGCCTTCTTGATGTCATAGGCGGTCAGCCAGCCTTCGGCGCCGACGGCATGGGGATCTTCGGCTTCGACCGCTTGGCTGCGCGATCTTTGCGAGGCTTGCGCACGCGGTTCGCTCGCAGCGCGCGTTGCAGCCGCGCCGCCATTTCCTCTAGATCGTGCGGTTAGTGCTTTGAACACGCGTGCCTCATCGTCAAACACTCAACCCATTGCCAAGGACACTCTAGCGCGCCCGCAACCCTTTCGTCTAAGGTGCCGTCCGCATTTGCCAGCCGTCTTGGTCCGTATTGGCATCCTTGGCGGGGCTCTTCGAGGTATTTTTAGCGGCCGGTTTGCCGGCCTCCGGGGCCTTCATATCGCCGGGATAGAAGACTGCGCTCGGCCGCCCCGATTTGATGATCTGGCCGGCGCCTGTGCCGTCGCTGCTGGTAATCATGGCACCGTTGTCGGCCGAGCCCGGTTCGGTCTTGATAACGCTTTCGCCCGTCGTCATGTCGATGTCGAGGCGTGTCCCGCGGACGACGTTTTTACCTTGGGTCAGGATGACGTCGCCGCCAAGCGTCGCCGTGTTGCTCTTGATGTCGAAATCGGCCCAGTCGCCTTTGGCGTTCTGACCTTCGCGCGACGTCACCTCGACTTTTTTGCGCGCCTGCACGCGTGTCAGCTTCGCGGCGCCTCCCGCACTCGCGGCCGCATCGCTTGGACCCGATAGCCCCGCCGATCCCAAATACGTCGCCGTCAGTTCTGCCGAGCGGATCACGAACGCGCCCTGCACGGCTTTGACGTTGCCGGTGAACACGGCCTGTTTGGCGCCGTCATCAACGTCGAGCCGGTCGGATTCGACGTTCACCGGCGCGCCCGGTTCGGTCTTGAAGGTCGCTCCCATGGCGATGCCCTGGCCGCCTTCATCGGCCTTTGGTGCCGCCGCAGGCTGTCCGGGTCCTGCTGCTGCCTGCTGGAACCTCGCCGTAACGCGCCCGCCGCCGCCCTGCGCCGTCAACTGCATTTTGCTCGACGCGCGATCGAAAAATAGCCGGCGCCCCTTCAACTCGTTGCTGCCTTGGGTCATGACCACGGCGCCCGTCAGCAGCACCGTGTTGGCGGCCTGATCGATCTCGGCGCGATCGCCGACGGCGCGCTTGTCGGGCGGCTGCAGCATCACGACATCGCCGTCGAGCACGGCTTTCTGGCCAATGGCGTCGAAATCGGCACCCTGGCTTGTCACCGTCTCGCCGGTCGCCTGTTTGAGGACGACAGGCGATTTGGCGACGATACGCTTGACCTTGCCGCCGCTTTCCGCGGCGTCTGCTGCGGGCGTTGCCGAGCCTTCGTACGAGACTTCGAGTTCGGGCGATGTCAGAGACGCCGCGCCCTGCACGGCGCGGACCTGCCCCGTGAACAGCGCCATGCGCGACGCGTCGTTGATGTCGAGACGGTTCGACGTAATGTTGACGGGGTCGTCGGAACTGCCGAACACCTGTTGCACTTTATCGCGCGGCGCCGCCGCCGTTTCGGCTTGCGTGCGCGCTTTCAGAAACGTCTGCACGTTGTTAACGAAGATATATTCCTTGGTCTTCTGGCGCACCGTCATCTGGTTGGCGTTGATCGTACCGGCGCTCATCATGACCAGCACCGGCTGATCGGACGTGATGATACTTTCCTTGGTATTTATCGATGCCCGCGTCAGGTGCGCCTTCATGCCGGCGTCGCCCGCAACGTCGATTGAATCAAACAGCTCGAGCTGATTGGCCTTGTTGTCGAACGTGCCGCGCGTCGCCGTCAGCTGCGTCGTCTTCTTCTGCGCGTCAGTCAACTCGCCGGTGATGGCGTTGAGCCGGATCAGGCTCAGGTTCTTCAAATCCTGTTGCGCTGTGAGTGCCTTGACCCAATAGCGCCCGCCATCCTTGTTGAAGCCCTCGTAGTGCGGGTTATCCATGGTCAGGTTTTCAGGCAGGATCTGCGGCATCGTCAGTTCAGGAATGCCCGAACCCCAGCCGATCGTCTTCATGACCGACGCGCCGTAGATGCCGGAAATCGCCAGCGCGCCAAGCGGCAAGCCGTATTTCAAGAGCCTGACGTTGCGCGAATGGCGACGTGCGATCGTGCGGCTGGACGCGCGATCGCCGGCAAGCACGATGCCGCCGCCGCTCGTTCGCGGCCGCCCGGCCGTGACCGCGTTGTCACTCGTGTTCGCCATTGGCGCCCATCGGAATTGAAAACCCCCAGAACTCCCGGTCACTGTCGGCGTCAATTAGGGAAACTTTGGGACTAAGCCTATCGGAACCGCCCGATTTACCGGGCTAACCTCGGCATTTGTTGCCCAAAGCCTGGTCAATGGGCAAAAATATCGTGCTCGCCGAAGCCCGCGAGGTCGAGCTTGGCCCGCGTTGCCAGAAATTCAAAGGCGGCAGCTGCGAATTCGGAACGCCCCTCGCGCGCCAGCATGTCGTCGAGCTTGGCCTTGAGCTTGTGCAAATAGAGCACGTCGGACGCGGCATAGGCGAGCTGGCTGGGAGACAATTCGTCCGCGCCCCAATCGGAACTTTGCTGCTGTTTTGAAAGCTCGACGCCGAGCAGTTCGCCGCACAAATCTTTCAAGCCGTGGCGGTCTGTGTAGGTGCGAACCAGCTTCGAGGCAATTTTGGTGCAATAGACGGGCGCTGTTTCAACCTCGAGATACTTCTCAAGAACCGCCACATCGAAACGCGCGAAGTGGAAAATTTTCGTTGTCTTGGGATCTTTAAGCAAGGCTTTGAGCCGCGGCGCGGCGTAGCGTTCGCCGTCGAACTTGACGAGATGCGCGGTACCATCGCCGCTCGACAGTTGCACCAGACATAGCCGGTCGCGATGCGGGTTAAGTCCGAGCGTCTCGGTGTCGATGGCGACACCTTTGGGAAACTTCAAGCCTGCCGGTAAATCGTTCTTGTGCAGCTTGATCGTCGGAGCGGCCATCAGCGGCCTCCTCTAGTCCGGAGAAGAGTGGCAGCGGCGACGCAAATGAAACCCTGGTGCCCGAAAGAGGACTCGAACCTCCACGCCTTGTGAGCGCTAGTACCTGAAACTAGTGCGTCTACCAATTCCGCCATCCGGGCAATCTCAGGGAGCTGTGAGGTAAAGCGCGCGCTAGCGGAAGTCAATTGCGGCTTGAGCGCTGGTTCCGATTGTGAATTGGCCGCGCTTCACAGGCTCGCGTAGGCTCGATACATCTGTGCAGGTTGCGGGTGCGTAGAAACCCAAAGCTCCGGCAAATCAGGCGAGGCAGAAATGGCAGCGACGCGCGGGCTGGTAACGGTGTTCGGGGGCTCTGGCTTCGTCGGCCGGCATACGGTTTCGGCCCTTGCAAAGCGCGGCTACCGCGTCCGCGCCGCCGTGCGCCGTCCCGATCTCGCAGGCCACCTGCAACCCATGGGCGCCGTCGGGCAGATCCATGCCGTGCAGGCGAACCTTCGTTATGCAGACTCGGTTGCGCGCGCTGTCGACGGTGCGGATGCCGTCATCAACGCCGTTGGCATTCTAGCGCCCGCCGGCGCACAGTCGTTCGATGCCGTCCACGCCGCTGGCGCACGCGCCGTCGCCAAAGCCGCGCGCGAAGCCGGCGTCACCCGCTTGATTCACATTTCCGCCATCGGCGCTGACAAGGCATCGAATGCAAGCTACGCGCGCTCGAAGGCGGCCGGCGAGCAGGCCGTGCTCGAAGAATTTCCCGGCGCCATAATTTTGCGCCCCTCGATCGTGTTCGGGCCGGAAGACGAATTCTTCAACCGCTTTGCGTCGCTCGCGCGCTCAAGCCCGCTGATGCCGTTGATCGGCGGCGGCAGAACGCGGTTCCAGCCGGTCTATGCCGGCGATCTCGCAGCGGCAATCGCTAACGCCGTCGATGGTCAGGGCAAATCCGGCACGGTGTATGAGATCGGTGGACCGCAGATGCTCAGCTTCCGCGAACTGCTCGAAAAGACGCTTGCCTTCACCGAGCGCAAACGCGGGTTTCTGCCAATGCCGTTCTGGCTGGCGAAATTGCAGGCGCTTTTGATGTCCCCACTGCCGAACGCGCTGCTGCCCATCACCCTCGATCAGGTGCGGCTACTCAAGCGCGACAATGTCGTGTCGGAGGCAGCGCGCAATGAAGGCCGCACGCTTCAAGGTCTCGGTGTCGAAACGCTATCGACGGTCGATGGCATCGTGCCGGGCTATCTCGAGCGATTCAAACCGCGCGGCCAGTATGCGCACTACCGCACCTAAAAATCGCCGCCCTTACGTGAGGGCTGGCGGCAGCGTGCGCGGCAAGGGATAGTCTTGGCTGTCGTAGAGTTCGCGGATGGCTTTGCCGTCGTAGCGCTCATCACCGGACTCGAGCACCGTGCTGGCGAGTTTTGATGCCGGCAGAACTTCGATGACGTATTGAACTGCTTCTGCGCTGGCTCCGAACCGGCGATAGGTCACCGGTTGAGCCTTGGAGCCCATGCGTTTGGCCGTGAAGACCTCGGCGGGCGCGGTGAAATCGAAAGCCAAATCCATCATGTACACATGGGGCATGCGGGCCGCCGGCACAATGGCCAATGTCAGCGCTGCTGGCTTAGGCCGCAAGCCGTTTGACACTTCGCCACCCCCACTTGCTCCGCCGATGCTGCCCGACTACACCCCGTCCCATGGCCCCACCTCTTCTGACGCTGAAAGACATCCACTTGACCTTTGGCGGCACACCGCTGCTGGAAGGCACTGAGCTGACGGTGGCACCTGGCGACCGCATTTGCCTCGTCGGCCGCAACGGCTCGGGAAAATCGACGCTGCTCAAAATTGCGGCCGGGTCGATCCAGCCCGACCACGGCGAACGCTTCGCGCATCCTGGTGCCAGCATCCGTTATCTGCCGCAGGAAGCCGATTTCGAAGGCTATGCGACAACGCTGGATTATGTCGAAGCCGGGCTTGGTCCGGCGGACGAACCCTATCGCGCTCAGTACCTGTTGAGTGAACTCGGTCTGACGGGGGCTGAAAATCCAGACCAGCTGTCTGGCGGCGAAGCCCGCCGCGTTGCGTTGGCGCGGGTTTTGGCACCGGCCCCTGATGTGCTGCTGCTCGATGAACCGACCAACCATCTCGATCTGCCGGCGATCGAGTGGCTTGAGGCCGAGCTTAGATCGTTGCGCGGCGCCATCGTCTTGATCAGCCATGACCGTCGCTTTCTTGAAAACCTGTCGCGCGCCACCGTTTGGCTCGACCGCGGCACCGCACGGCGACTGGATCAGGGTTTTGCCGCGTTCGAGGACTGGCGCGACACGGTGCTTGAGGAAGAGGAACTCGAACGCCACAAACTCGACCGCAAAATCGTCCGCGAAAACCAGTGGATGCACGGCGGCGTCACTGGGCGGCGCAAGCGCAACGTGCGGCGCGTCCGCGACCTCAAGGCCATGCGCCAAGATGTGCGCGAGCAACGCAACGTCCAGGGTAATGTGCGCCTCGACGCGGCCGAGGGCGGCATGTCGGGCAGGCTCGTCGCTGAGACGAAAAAGGCCGCCAAAAGCTACGGCGACGCCCAGATTATCCGCGATCTCTCGCTGCGTATCATGCGCGGCGACCGGCTCGGTCTCGTCGGGCCGAACGGCGCCGGCAAGACGACGATCCTCAAATTGCTGACCGGCGCCATCGAGCCCGACGGCGGTACGATCCGGCTTGGCACCAATCTCGAACTCGTCGCGCTCGATCAGCGCCGCGACGAACTCGATCCGAATTGGACGGTCGCCGAAGCCTTGACAGGTCATCGTGGCGATCAGGTCGTCATCAATGGCAAGGCGCGCCACGTCGCCAGCTATATGAAGGATTTTCTGTTCCAGCCCGAGCAGCGCTTGACGCCACTCAGGGTGTTGTCTGGCGGCGAACGGGCGCGGCTGATGCTGGCCCGCGCGCTTGCTAAGCCGTCCAACCTGCTTGTGCTCGATGAGCCGACCAACGATCTCGATCTCGAAACCCTCGATCTGCTGCAGGAGTTGCTTGCAGATTATGCCGGCACCGTGCTGCTCGTCAGTCACGACCGCGACTTCCTCGATCGCGTTGTAACGAGCGTGCTGGCACCTGAGGGTGACGGGCGCTGGGTCGAGTACGCGGGCGGATACTCCGACATGCTTGCGCAGCGCCGCGGTGCCGAGCCGGTCAGGTCAGCGCCGCAAAAAGCAACGGATGACGAGTTCGTTGCGCCTGCGCCGCCATCAGCGCCGCCACGTTTGGCTAAAAAAATGTCCTTCAAGGATAAGCACGCGCTCGAAACGCTGCCCAATGAAATTCAAAAACTTGAGCGCTACATCCTGGCGTTGAACGTGCTGCTCGGCGACGCCGGCCTCTATTCTCGCGATCGCGCAGCATTCAATTCAGCGACCGCAAAACTCAATGCGGCGCGGCAGGCGCTGGACACCGCAGAACTGCGCTGGCTGGATTTGGAAGACCGGCGCGCACTTCTGGAAACCTGACGCAGCTCGCGCTCACAAAAAAACGGCGGCTGAGAGGACCCAACCGCCGCAGATGCTTCGCAGTAGAGCGACACCAATTAGATGATGTCGATTTCAGCCGGAAGGTAGCTCGTCACTTCGAGACCAACTTCCTGTTCGCGAACTGCCGGCTTGGACCAGATCTTCATGTTGTTTCCTCCAAAATGTCGTTCAAAAAAATCACCACGACGCGGTCTATAGGCCTCCGCAAAAATAAGTGCCAATCGTATTTTTAGACGTTACCAATAAGTCTGGCTGATCGGTATGTAATGTTATTATGATCATCTCCGGTGCCGTCATTTTCCGGCCCACTGGTCTTTGACCTCGTCGCATTTTTTGGTGACGAAGTCGTTGATGTCTTCGACCAGCGTTGTCGACAGGATGTTGACCGTGTTGTCGGCTGCCGTCGCCGTCCATATTGCAGACTTGATAAGGGTTGGGGCTTCGACCTTGCCCCAGTTCAGCTTGGCCTTTGTCGCCTTGCCCTTCTCGAACGTCACCGTCGGTTTGAAATCGAACTTGATGTCCGTCGGCGCGTCGGAATCGCGTTCGATTTTGCAGGCGACGGCGTGCTTGTCGAGTGCGACGTCGGCTTTGTCAGCTGCCATTGCCTCGGCGATCTCAGTGCGTTTCAGCGTGACGGCCGTTGTGCAGCGCACCGCGCCGTAGGGCCACGAAACTTTGAGTTTGCCGACGAGTTTGCCGAGTTGCTCCTTGCGCCAGCTTTTGACGACGTTGCAGGCAACATCGGCGCCAGTGGTCTCCTTGCTGTGGAAGGCCTGGCAGATCGCGATCTTGCAGGCTTTGCGGGCTTCTCTCTCGGCCTTCTCTTCGGCCGTCAGTTCGACCTCCGGCGGGCTATCGGAAGCTTTGGCGTCAGTGGGCTTGCTCGCCTCGGTTGGCGTGGCCGTTGCAGCGGGCGGCGCGTCCCCGGCGTTAACGGAACTGGCCCATCCGATGACCAGGACCGCAGTTACGGCAGCACGCGCAAAGTTCGGGCGAAGCGGGGTCATTGCAGTCCTCAATTCACGATAAACAAGTCCGCGAGATGCCGGACAAGTCGAGCAGGACTATGGCCGCCGGGTGGCAGGGCCGGGCCTTAAAGCCTTGGAGCGCTTGAATGGCCCATACCAGGCCCCATATTTGAGCAGTCGGCCTGGATCCGCGAGGGAACGGGCGGCACTGGACGGCCCGACGGCGTCTGGAATGAGTTTGAAGGTCGCTTCTGCAAAGGGCTTTCGTATGACGCGTATGACCATGCTCTCGAACCCGCTGCTGCTGGGTTTTGAGGAAATCGAACGCTTGATCGATCGCGCCGGCAAGGGCTCGGGCGACGGTTACCCTCCCTACAACATCGAGCGCATCGCCAAGAGCGACGACGGCGCAGACCTGTTGCGCATCACGCTGGCGGTTGCAGGTTTCACGCGCGAGCAGCTCGATATCACGCTGGAAGACAACCAGCTCACCATTCGCGGCAAGCAGCAGGACGACAAATCCCGCGCGTATCTTTATCGCGGCATCGCAGCACGGCAGTTCTCGCGCACGTTTGTTCTCGCCGACGGCATCGAAGTGCGCAGCGCCGATCTCGCCAACGGCCTGCTCGCGATCGACCTGCATCGCATCGAGCCGGAAAGGCTGATCCGCCGGATTGACATCGGGGCCGGCACGCCAGGGCCCAAAACCCGCTCCTAGCCTGAGTCTTTCGAGTGACACCTTCGGCGGCCGAATCGTCGCAGCATCAGAGCTTCAGGAATGGGGCTCCGGCACTTACAAAAGCCCGAAAGGTTCACTATCTCCAAGCACCTGTCCTCGCGCGCCACGTCAGGAGGAAAACTGATATGACTGCCAAGACACCCGTCAAGACCCGCAAGCCGGCAGCTGTTGCGCCGCCCATGATGAGCGAAGTCGATCTGGCGCGTCTCGGCGGCGGCGAGGTTGCGTACATCAAGACGCTGTCGGCCGATGAAGCGAGCCGCATGTTCCCGATGATCGAAGGGCTGCCGCGCGGCATCAATCTGTTCTCGCTGCACGCGGCAGATGGCACGCCAATCGCGCTGACCGATACGCTTCAGGCGGCCATCGGCCACGCCGAAGAGGGCGAACTGGCCATTGCGCCGCTGAACTAAACCAGTTCCGGCGTCCGGCGCTGGCGGCGCGGCCCAAACATATTCCTAGTGTCCCAGGGGTGACTAAACAGCGCCCGCGAATTGCTATAGTTTCCCGGATCGCTCGTAAGGTACGAGCGGGCGGGAGATAATGGCGGCATGATGGACGTGAAGCAAAAGCTCGGCTGGCTGGCCGTTGCACTCCTCGGCGCGGTGTCGCTTGGCGTAGTTGCGCTGTCGCGCGGCGAGACCATCAACGCCATCTGGCTGGTTTCAGCTGCGACGTGCGTTTACCTGATCGCCTTCCGCTTTTACTCGAGCTTTATCGCAACGCGGGTGCTGCGCCTCGACGCCGCCAGAACAACGCCGGCGCAACGCTTCAACGACGGTCTCGACTACTGCCCGACCGACAAGAACGTGCTGTTCGGCCACCACTTCGCGGCGATTGCGGGTGCTGGCCCGCTGGTTGGCCCGGTGCTTGCCGCCCAAATGGGCTACTTGCCGGGCACAATTTGGCTTCTCGCCGGCGTCGTGTTTGCCGGTGCCGTGCAAGACTTTATCGTGCTTTGGGCCTCGACCCGGCGCGACGGCCGTTCTCTTGGTGACATGATCCGCGCCGAAATGGGCCAGACCGCCGGCACGATCGCCATGATCGGCGTGTTGATGATCATGGTCATACTGCTCGCCGTTCTCGCCCTCGTCGTTGTCAAGGCGCTCGCGCAAAGCCCATGGGGCAGCTTCACGGTCGCCGCAACAATCCCCATCGCCGTGTTGATGGGCGTCTACGGGCGCTATCTGCGCCCGGGCCGCATTGGCGAGATGTCGCTCATCGGCTTCGCGCTGCTGATGGCGTCCATCGTCGCTGGCGGCTACGTTGCCGCCGATCCAGTACTCGGGCCGATGTTCACCTTCACCGGCGAGCAGCTCTCGGTCATGCTGATCGTCTACGGCTTTATCGCAAGCGTGCTTCCGGTTTGGATCCTGCTGGCGCCGCGCGATTATCTGTCGACGTTCTTGAAAATCGGCACAATTTTCGGCCTCGCCATCGGCATACTGTTTGTCATGCCGGACCTCAAAATGCCGGCGGTGACGCGCTTCATCGACGGCTCTGGCCCGGTGTTCGCTGGATCGCTGTTCCCTTTCTTGTTCATCACGATTGCCTGCGGCGCGGTCTCGGGTTTCCACGCGCTCGTCTCATCCGGCACCACGCCGAAGATGCTCGACAACGAAGTCAATGCCCGCTTCATCGGCTATGGCGCCATGCTGATGGAAAGCTTCGTCGCCATCATGGCGCTGATCGCCGCCTCGACGCTGGAACCCGGCATCTACTTCGCCATGAACGCGCCCGCCGCCGTCCTCGGCACCACGCCTGAATCGGCGGCGCAGGTGATTTCGAGCTGGGGTTTCACTGTGTCGCCGCAAATGCTGACCGATGCTGCCGCTAACGTCGGCGAAGCGACGATCCTGTCGCGCACCGGCGGCGCGCCGACGCTCGCGGTCGGCATGGCCGAAATCCTCTCAAGTGCCATCGGCGGCAAAACCATGATGGCGTTCTGGTATCACTTTGCCATACTGTTCGAAGCCTTGTTCATCCTGACGACGATCGACGCCGGCACGCGCGTTGCCCGCTTCATGATTCAGGATCTCGTCGGAAGTTACGTGCCGGCCTTCAAGGATACGCGTTCGTGGACCGCGAACATCTTAGCGACCACACTTGCCGTCTCGGGCTGGGGCTATTTTCTGTATCAGGGCGTCGTCGATCCGCTCGGCGGCATCAACACACTGTGGCCGCTGTTCGGCATAGCCAACCAAATGCTCGCCTGCATCGCGCTGACGCTGTGCACAGTCGTGCTGTTCAAGATGAAACGCGAGCGCTACGCTTGGGTCACGGCCATTCCGGCGGCGTGGGTGGCGCTGTGCACGCTGACGGCAGCGGCGCACAAGCTGTTCAATCCGAACCCGGCGATCGGCTTCCTGGCCCACAGGGAGAAGTTTGCGGACGCGCTGGCCAACGGCGAGCTGCTGGCGCCTGCGAAATCCATCGAACAAATGCAGCGCATCGTCTTCAACGATACCGTCAACGCTGCGATGACGACGCTGCTGATCGCGCTTGTTGTAGCGATGATCGGCTTTGCCTTGATTGCCATTATGAAGGCGCTGGCCGATCCCAACATTTCTGCGCGCGAAACATCGGGCACGGCGCTGGCGGCGGCGGAGTGAGGAAAATGGATCGCGACCCCATCACCGTGTTCAAGTCCTTCGGCCGCGGTCTCGTGCGAACCGCGCGGCTGATGGTTGGCGTGCCGGACTACGATGCCTACGTTGCCCATCGCAAAGCTGTGCACCCCGGCGAGCCGGTGATGAGCTACGAAGATTTTTTCGCAGAACGCCAGGCCAGCCGCTACGGCGTCAACGGAGGCAAGATCAGCCGGTGCTGCTGAGCGCCTGGATTCTTAAGCAATTGAAGGGGCATAGGCGCCCTTTGACGGCGTTAACTGGCCGCAGCCGAAAGCGCCGCAGCGCTGAGCCGCCCTCGTGTGTTACAATGAAATCCGAGGCAGGCCGCCGGTTGAGCGGAAATGCACGTGTCCATGTGCCCGCCTCGAAACTTTACAGACCCCGGCAGCAGGTGCGCTGCAATCGCCGTTGAAACGGCAAGGAGACCCCGCGTGGCAAATAAATTCAAGGTTGGCCAGATGGTCAATTTCAATCCGGCGCGGGCAACGGTGCCGGCGTCGATCCGCGAGTATACAATCTTGAAAGTGCTGCCCATCGAAGGCGGGGCAGAGCGCACTTACCGCATCAAAACCATTGCCGAACTCTATGAGCGCATCGCCCGCGAGAGCGAACTTGAGGTTCGCGGTTTCGGCGCTTGAGGCACCGCAGCGTTACCGTTGTCCAAACTCTATTCGGCCGCCTTTGCCCTTGCGTAGGTCGCGAACGTCGTTACTGCCCGTGGCGCTTTCGAAGCGTGAGCGCTTCTCCAGTTCAATGCTACGGGGCTTCGCGTTTGGCTTGGAGCGGGTATGGTATATCCAACTCAAGCCCGCGACAAACGCCGCAGCGGCGAAACCTTCGATCATCATGGTACTACTTTGAAGCCTCGGCCAACCGATGAGCTTTGCGCTCGCATGACACGCGATTGGCGTGACGGGTCACGTTAACAAAATGACAATGCGCGCCAGGTCTTAACAAAGATGCCGAAGGTGCGGGGGCAGTGCGGTAGCTATTGTTTTGGCTTTGAACCGAAAGAACGCAGCCCCAAGCCCGCGCGTGCGGCCGGCTCGACACTAGAGCCGTTTCTTTGCAAACGCCCGGCCAGACGCAGACTTCAAGTATTTTTCGAATGCAAAAGCCTGTTGTTCGTCACTAAAGGCGACGTAAGTTTTGATAACCCACGGGGCATATTTCGATGTGTGCGCAACTTCTTTCGCGTTGTGTTTGGCAAGACGCTTGCCGGGGTCGTCTGTGATACCCGTATAAAAGCGTTAGGGAAAACTGTTGCTTCGCAGAATATAGACGAATTTCATCGGAATTTCGCTCGCCCGCCTACGTCGCTGTGCGACTTCGGCGCGGCAGCCTTCGCCCTGTTACCTCCGGCTCGCCGAGCCGTAGCTCGCAGAGCGAAGGCTGGTGGAGCCAAGCGGGATCGAACCGCTGACCTCTTGCATGCCATGCAAGCGCTCTCCCAGCTGAGCTATGGCCCCATAATCGCCGATCCTGAACGGCATTTGCGCGTCTGGTGAGGCGCGTCCCGATCAGAAGCGTTTCTGTTAGGCGTTCAGTCTCAAAACATCAAGAGGCAACGCGTCACGCGGTTGCTCTCAAACCTCTTCTTCGCCTTCGGCAACCGGGCCGCCGATGATGTTGGAAACATCGCCGCCCTCTTCCTCTTCTTCCTCGAGGAAGGTCTCGTCTTCTTCAGCCGGAATTTCCTCGGCGTCTTCGATATCGGCCAACGCTTCCTCGCCCTCGGCCAAGGGTGCTGCCTCGTCGGCGACTTCCTTGACGACCGGGAAGTCCACTTTCTTGGCGGCCTTGCGGGCGGCCGCCTTTTCTTCCGCGATCATGGCCGCCACCGCTGTCGGAGACGACGCAATAACGTACAGCGTGCCGCAAATCGGGCACGCGATTGGTTCGCGCATCAAATCGTAAAAACGTGCGCCGCACTCATTGCTTTGGCAGGTGCGTTTGGTCCCGCGCGAAGCTTTCGTGGACATGTCCAAACCCTCGGGATTTTCAGAGAAGGCCGGGGTCTGCCACAGGCCGCGGCGCCTGTCAAAAGCAATTGTAGCGCGTGGGCTGGGATCGGGCACAATGGGCGGGGCGTCACGTTGACAGGGCCCGTTCCTAGCCGCTCTATGCCGCCCGATTGGGGCTGCGCGCTAGGACGCGTTCGACCACAAGTCCGGCTCTGTACCGTCCAATTCAGCCGAACTGAAAGACCATTGACGCATGACCAGTTCGTCCCCCGCCAAGGCCCTGCCGCTGGCCGCCGACAAGGCCAAGGGCCTCGCGGGCCGTGTCCGCGTTCCCGGCGACAAATCGATCTCGCACCGGGCGTTGATGTTCGGCGCGTTATCCACTGGCCGTACGACGATCAAGGGCCTGCTCGAGGCCGAGGACGTTTTGAACACCGCCAAGGTCGTAACGGCGCTGGGCGCACCCGCCTCCAAAGCCGGCGACACCTGGCAGGTTCTGGGACGTGGCGTCGGCGGATTGCGCCAGCCCGATGGCCCGCTCGACTTCGGCAACGCCGGCACCGGCACACGGCTAATGATGGGCGTCGTCGCCGGCCATGACATGACCGTGCAGATGACCGGTGACGCGTCGCTCTCCCGCCGGCCCATGGGGCGCGTGCTAAAGCCGCTCCGTCAGATGGGCCTCGAAACGCTCGAAGCCAAGGACACGCTGCCTCTGACCGTGAAGGGCACGTCGAGCCTGGTTCCGATCGTCTATGAACTGCCCGTCCCTTCAGCGCAGGTCAAAAGCGCAATCCTGATAGCCGGGCTCATGGCGGCGGGTGAAACGACGGTGATCGAGGCAGAGGCGACTCGAGATCACACCGAGCGCATGTTGCGCTACTTCGGCGCCGAGGTGCGCACCGAGATCAAAGACGGCAAGACGCACATTACCGTCTCCGGCGACGCGGAAATGACCGGCCGCGATGTCATCGTACCCGGCGATCCGAGCTCAGCGGCGTTTCTGATCACAGCGGCGCTGATCGTGCCGGGGTCGGACGTGACGGTTGAGGGCGTGCTGATCAACGAGACCCGAATCGGGCTTTATACGACGCTCAAAGAGATGGGCGGCGACATCGAATTCCTGAGCGTGCGCGAGGAGGGCGGTGAACCGGTGGCTGATATTCGGGCCCGCTCCTCCAAGCTCAAGGGCGTGCATGTTCCCGCCGAGCGCGCACCTTCGATGATCGATGAGTATCCCGTTCTGGCGGCGATTGCCGGATTTGCGCAGGGCGAGACCCGTATGGATGGACTTGCCGAACTCAAAGTCAAAGAGAGTGACCGGTTG
>JANNSR010000101.1:0-6740 GCA_031402935.1 Hyphomicrobium sp.
TTGAGGCCCCAGCCTTCCATCGGCTTGATGACCTTGCCGTGGGCAACCTGCGGCTTGCCGGAAATGCCGAGCAGGCGCGGCTGCGAGGGACCGTAGATGTCGGCATCGACGATGCCCACTTTCAGGCCGATAGCTTGCAGGCCGAGCGCGAGGTTAGCGGCAACCGTCGATTTGCCGACGCCGCCTTTGCCGGATGCAACGGCGATGACGTGCTTGACGCCCGGGATGCCTTGCATCTTGCGTTCGCCGGCAGCAGCAGGTGCGGCGGCCTGGCGCGGTCCAGCGCCGTCACCCGTTGCGCCCTTGGTGCGGGCTTCCTGCACGCGCGGATGTTCGGCAACGGGTGGCACGGCAGGCTTGGGTGCGGCGGCTGCGGTGGGTTCTGGGATCGCAGCAGCACGCATCGGCGGCGGGGCCGGTGCGCGCTGCATGCCGCCGCTGACTTCGGCGGTCAGAACGGCTGAGACGCCTAAGACGCCCTTGAGATCGGAAACGACTTTTTCGGCGGCCTGGCGCAATTGTTCCAACTCCTCGGCGCGGCTGGCCGGCACCGTGATCGCGAAATAAACTTTGGCGTTGTTGATAACGATTTCAGAGATCAGCCCAAGATCGACAAGGTTGCTCGTCAGGTCGGGCCCTTTGACCCGCCGCAGGGCAGCCAGCACTTCGGTCTTGTCAACCGCCATCGTCGGACGTCTCCTGGGAGATTAGGGGGCAAAGCGCCGCGTCAGGCGTGCGATCAGCCCGTGACTGGTCATATACGTCGCTGGAGGCGGCGGTGGAAGGGTGATCGCCGCGTCATACTGCTAGTTGCCATCAGCGCTGGCTTGCGCCGGCATGGCACGCCCGCCTAAACCGGCTCTATGATCGCGCGCGACAGCATACTTGGCGTCATTCTGGCCGGCGGGGCCGCACGCCGGATGGGTGGGGGCGACAAGGGGCTTGCCAATATCGCAGGCAAGCCGATGCTGGGCCATGTGATCGCGCGCTTCGCGCCGCAGGTGGAGCGGCTGATCTTGAACGCCAATGGCGACCCGGCACGCTTTGCGGGCTTCGGGCTTGAGGTTGTGGCCGACACGGATGAGCCCGGCCAAGGGCCGCTGGCGGGGCTGTTGGCGGCGATCGCCTGGGCCGAAGCCAGAGACGAAGGCTACAAGGCGATTGCGACCGTCACGACCGACGTGCCGTTCCTGCCCGGCAATCTCGTGGCCCGCCTTGCCGCAGCGCACACAAGCGGTCCTGTCTTGGCGCAAAGCGGCGGCCGCGTGCATGCCTGCATCGGGCTTTGGCCGCTGTCACTGAAAGACGCTGTGCACGCGGCGCTGGAAACAGAAAGAAGGAGTGTGGAAGCTTTTGCAGCCGCCAACGGCGCGATTGCGGTTCCGTTCCCGTTCGGCGACAGTGGCAACACTGCGGTCGACCCGTTCTTCAACGCCAACACGGCGGACGACCTTGCAAACGCCCGCAAGCTGCTCGCCGGCCAAACCTGAAAGCGTCAGATGCCCCAAAACCCGAAGGCTAAACTTGCCGCTACGCCGATGATCGGCATCGCCGGTTGGTCGAACGCGGGTAAGACGACGCTGATCGAAAAGCTGACGCGGCATTTTACGGCACAAGGCTTGCGCGTTGCGACCATCAAACACACGCATCACAAGTTCGATATCGACAAGCCCGACAGCGATACGACGCGGCATCGGGCGGCAGGTGCTGCTGAAACGGCGATCGTGTCGGGTTCACGCGTGGCCGTGATCGAGGAGATAGAGACGCGCGGCGAGCCGAGCCTGGACGACATCGCGGCACGCCTGAAACCGGCCGATATCATTTTCGTTGAAGGGTATAAATCGGCGGCGATCCCGAAGATCGAAGTCAGGCGCGCGGCGGTAGCGGCGGAGAAGCTGCTGGCGGCCGGCGATCCACTCGTTATCGCCATTGCGGCGGACTATGAGTTGGACGGCCACGGCAAGCCGGTACTTGCGCTCGACGATATCGCGGGGATAGCGGCGTTGGTGGAAGAGACCTGCGGGCCGTTTCAGAAGTTGCGGCAGCGGGCGTGATTTACCACCCTACCCGCCCTTGCCCTTGACGGCTGAGGGCACGATATGAAACGACACAGAGATAAAACATGGAAAGTTGAGCGCTATGGCCGATGGGGCCGCCAATTCTGTTGCTTTGCAGCCGCTCGTCGACCCCTTCGGCCGCGGGATCGAGTACTTGCGCGTGTCGGTGACGGACCGCTGCGATTTCCGCTGCGTCTATTGCATGAGCGAGCACATGACGTTCCTGCCGAAGCAGGATCTTTTGTCTCTCGAAGAACTCGACCGGATGTGCACGGCATTCGTCCGGCGCGGTGTCAAGAAACTGCGGATCACCGGCGGCGAGCCTTTGGTACGCAAGAACATCCTGTCGCTGTTCCGCGCGCTTGGCCGCCATCTCGAAACCGGCGCGCTTGAAGAACTGACCTTGACGACCAACGGCAGCCAGCTCGCCAAGTATGCGGGCGAGCTGAAAGCGGCGGGCGTTGAACGGATCAACGTGTCGCTCGACACGCTTGACGCAGCCAAGTTCAAGGACATCACGCGGTGGGGCGATCTAAGCGTCGTGCTCGGCGGCATCGACGCGGCGCAGGCTGCAGGTCTGAAAGTCAAGATCAACGCGGTGGCTTTGAAAGGCGTCAATGAGGGCGAGATCGAGGACTTGATCCGCTTTGCGCACGGGCGCGGCGCCGATCTGACGCTGATCGAGACGATGCCGTTGGGCGACATCGACGGCGACCGGACCGACCAGTATCTGCCGTTGTCGATTGTGCGGGCGCGGTTGATGGATCGCTTTACGCTTGAGGACAGCGTCCATCGCACCGGTGGTCCGGCGCGTTACGTGACAGTCAAAGAAACCGGCGGGCGGCTCGGTTTCATTACGCCGATGACGCACAACTTCTGCGAAAGCTGCAACCGCGTGCGGCTGACCTGTACCGGCACGCTGTATATGTGCCTCGGCCAAGAGGATGCTGCGGATTTGCGAAAGCCGCTGCGGGCGACGGGCGATGACGCGTTGCTCGACACAGCAATCGTGGAAGCGATTTCCCGCAAGCCCAAGGGCCACGATTTCATCATCGACCGGCGCACAAGTAAGCCTGCCGTCTCCCGCCACATGAGCGTGACAGGCGGGTGATGCGAGGGGGCGTACTATTTTCCTCAGCGTCATCGCGATGACCGGACCGGCAGCGTCCGCCCGAGGTGCGGGTGGCAATCTGACCGGCATTATGGCGATGATGGCGTCGATGGCGGCGTTCACGGCTAACGACACGCTGTTGAAGCTGATCCACGACAGCGTGCCACTCGGCGAGCTGATCGCGCTGCGCAATGGTTTTTCAACGATCTACATTTTGGCGTTCGCGGCGCTGTTCGGCGGCTTGACCTGGCCGGAAAATCCGCAAACGCGGCTGCATGGCCTGAGGCTTGGCGGCGAATTGCTATCGACAATCTTTTTCTTGTCCGGCCTTGTTGCGCTGCCGATTGCGGACGCGACGGCGATCGGCCAGTTCCTGCCGCTGGCGATCACGGCAGCGGCTGCGATTTTTCTGAAAGAGCATGTCGGATGGCGGCGCTGGATGGCGGCGCTCGCCGGGCTGTTCGGCGTGCTGCTGATCGTCCGGCCCGGCACGACGGCGTTTTCGCCGGCTGCGCTGTTGATCCTCGCGGCAGTTGCGACGGTCACGCTGCGCGATCTTGCGACCCGCTATATCTCGGACGAGGTCTCGACGTTGACGCTGACGCTGATGTCGGCGGCGGTTGGTATACTGGCGGGGCTGATGATGATGCCGTTCGAGGCGCTGGTCGTGCCGTCCGCTAGCGTGCTCGCGATGATCGCAGCTTGCGCCCTGTTCCTGACGCTCGGCTATGTGTTCGTCATCGTCGCGATGCGCAACGGCGAAGTCGCCATCGTGTCGCCGTTCCGCTACTCGGTCATTCTGTTCGCGCTTTTGGCCGGATGGTCCGTCTGGGGCGAGTTCCCCGATAGCATTCAGATGCTCGGCATCGCGATTTTGACGGCAGCGGGCATCTACACCTTTCACCGCGAGCGCGTGGTATCGCGGCGGCTCGCCATGTCCCGCTAGGCCTCCGCCGTTCGCGGACCGGCGACGCGGCCGATCGCGATCAGAACCAAGCCGAGCACGAGGAATGCGGCGATCATGCCGCTAGCATTGACCAGAACTTTTTCGAGCCCGAGCTGGCTCACGTCCACGAACGGGTACGGGTAGAAACCGGTCTGGCTGCCGTGGACGAAGGTCCAGGCCATGTAGATCAATGGAAACGCGAGTGCGAGCAGTGCATTTTTCCAAGTTACATGACGCTTGGCCACGAACACGAGCCAATCGACGACAAACAGCGCCGGCGTGATGTAGTGGAGAAGCTGATCGGCGACCTTAGCCCACCCTTGCGGGTCCCACGTGTGACGAAGGATCAGGTGATAGGTAATGCCGACGACGATGATGTAGGTCGCGATCGCCGTTCGAACACCGGCACGGGCGAAATAGCGCCCCAGTGCTGAGTCGGGTGCAAGAAGCGGCAGCGTCATCGCCAGGGCCGCGAGAATATTGCTCAGAATTGTGAAATAGCTGAAGAAATTGATCGTGCGGTTGACCGGGTCAGGGCCTATGTCGCCGGTCATGACCAGCCAATACTGCAAGCCGAGCGCGAACCAGCCGATCAGCGCCGCAAGGCTGCGATAAGCAGCGACCATCTAATAACCCCCTGAAAGACAACGCAACAACCCCGGTCAGCGTAAAACGTTCCGGGTTGTCATACAAGCCGCCACGGTTGGCAGCAACGCCAGGCAAACCTTCACGCTTACTCAACTTGGCTGAGGTAGCGTTTTAAAAACAATGGTCGCCTTTAACGTCTTGTTCATGAGTAACGCGTGCCCGACATGATCTCGACCGCCCCCGCCCTCCACATCCAAAATCTGCGTAAGACCTACACCAAGCCCGCCGTTGATGGGTTGTCGCTGACGGTCCGGCGCGGCGAGTTTTATGCGCTGCTTGGGCCCAACGGCGCCGGTAAGACGACGACGCTCAGAATGGTTGCGGGCCTGTTGAAACCGGACGCCGGTGCGATTTCGATTTGCGGCGTCGATGCGCTTGCCGATCCGATTGGGGCTAAAAGCATCATGGCCTGGGTGCCGGATGAGCCGCTGATTTACGACAAGCTCGATCCGATGGAATATCTCGAATTCGTCGCCGGATTGTGGGCGATGGATGCGGGCGTTGCCGAGCGCCAGGCGCGCGAGCTGATCACTTTGCTTGGGCTTGGGGCACAGGCGCGGTCGCGCTGCCAGGGGTTATCAAAGGGCATGCGCCAGAAGGTGGCACTCGCCGGCGCGCTGATCCACGATCCGCAGTTGATTATTCTCGACGAGCCGCTGACCGGGCTTGATGCCGGATCGGCGCGGCAGGTCAAAGCGGTGCTGAAAGACCGCGTTGCCGCTGGGGCGACCGTCATCATGACCACGCACATTCTCGAGGTTGCCGAGCGCATGGCGGAACGCATCGGCGTCATCGCTAACGGCCGCTTGATTGCTGAAGGCACGCTCGACGAATTGCGGACGCAGTCTGGCAGCTCGGGCACAAATCTCGAAGAAATCTTCCTGTCGCTCGTCGCCGGCGAAAGCGCTGCGGCATGACCTCGACCGCGACGCTGACCTGGTTTGCGCGCCATGAATTGAAGCTTGCCTGGCGCGACTGGGCGGCGATGATGGCCGGCGGCCGGACGACGCGCGAACGCGCCATCACGATCGGCACGCTGGTCTTCATGGGCCTGCTGCATTGGCTGGCTTATGCGCTGCTGGCGCCGCTGCTCAGCGAAGGCGTCGCGCTCAATACGGCAGCCCTCGTCACGTTGACGGCAATGCTCCTGTTCACATTTTCGATGATGCTATCGCAATCGCTCGAACAGGTGACGCGGGCGTTCTATGCCCGCGCCGATCTCGATCTCATTCTGTCGTCACCCGCCAAAGCGCGGCACCTGTTCGCGGTTCGCATCGCGGCGATCGCGGTCTCGGGAACGGCGATGACGAGCCTTCTTGCGGCTCCGATTATCAACACAGCGGCTTTCATCGACGGACCGCACTGGCTATTCGCCTATGCGGCGATCGCGGCCATGGGCGCATTGGCGACGGGCCTTTCAGTCATCGCCGCCGTCGTACTGTTCAAATCGGTTGGCGCCAAGCGCACGCGGCTGATCGCCCAAATCATCGCGGCCGTTGTTGGCGCAGCGCTGTTGATCGGCATCCAGATCGTCGCGGTGCTCTACTACGGCAACCTCTCGCGCTTCGACGTACTGCGTTCATCCGCTATTTTGAACGCGGCGCCTGATACGTCGAGCCTGTTCTGGCTGCCCGCCCGCGCCATGCTGGGCGATGCCTTGTCCGTGTTTGCAATGGTTGTCGCCGGTTTTGGCGTCCTTGCTGCGACAATCGCGGTTTACGCGCCTGAGTTCAGCACACACGCTATCCTTACAGCGGGTGCGTGCGAACACGGCGGAACAGTGCAAGCCGAAAGCAAGCCGTTCGCGGCAAGAAGTACCATGCAAGCGCTGCGCGCTAAGGAATGGATGCTGCTCGGCCGCGACCCGTGGCTGCTATCGCAAACATTGATGCAGGTGCTTTACCTGATCCCGCCGGCGTTGCTGTGCTGGCGCGACATGGACGCGGGCACCGGCGTGCACATCATTTTGGCGCCCGTG
>JANNSR010000102.1:0-4026 GCA_031402935.1 Hyphomicrobium sp.
TCCAGTAGGGCGCGCCGTGGCGTTCGGCGATCCAATCCCCAAGCGGTAGCCGCGTCAGTTCGCGGCCGGAAATGCCGTCGCGGACGCTGATCGCATCGGGCGTGGAGACGATCGATCGCAACCGGTCTGCCACGCCGAGACGTTCGAGGATCTTGGTGCCGTTGGGTCCGATTTGAATGCCGGCGCCCTCATCCGCGAACGCCGCGCGGCGCTCGAACACGTGCGAACCGATGCCGCGTTTCGACAATGCCAATGCCGTTGCTAGGCCGCCGATGCCGCCACCGGCGATGACGATGGGCAAATCTTTGGCGCTCATGCGGGATGCAACGGCATCGGATGTGCGCACGGCGTCATGGGCTCAAGCCGCGTCGGCGACGAGACTGCCCTTTGGGTCGCTGTCGCTGGCGTCTAGCCGGGGGTCATGGATGTAAAGCGTCGAGCAATAGGGGCACAGGATCTGCCCGTCCTGGCCCATGTCGAGATAGACATGCGGGTGATCGAACGGCGCGCGCGCGCCCATGCACTTGAACTCTTTGACGCCGATGAAAATCCGCTCGGTGCCGGCGTCGTTGGCGAAATGCGGAATAAGCGCGCCTGCCATGATTACCTCAGCCTCAGCTCTTTGATGACTTTCAAATACGATAGCGTTGAAGCGCGGATCGCGATAGGGGACAAAGCCCAGCCTTTCGCCGCAGGGACGTTCGAAATGGACATGCAGACATTCGACAGTGATGGCGTTCTGATTGCCTTCCTCGATTCAGGGGCCGCGCCGGGAGGTCTTGGCCGAGGAGGTCTTGGCCCAGGAGGTCTTGGCAAAGCCACGCCAGTTCTGCTGGTTCACGGTTTTGCGTCGAATGTTGCCATGAACTGGGTCTCGACGCGCTGGGTTGAGGTGTTGGTTCGCGAAGGCTATCGCGTCATCGCCTTCGACAATCGCGGCCATGGCCAAAGCGCCAAACTGTATGACCTTGGCGACTATGGCGCGCCGCTGATGGCCGAGGATGCGCGTCGCTTGCTCGACCATCTCGGAATCAAACGCGCCCACGTCATCGGTTATTCGATGGGCGCCCGGATCGCGGCGTTTCTCGCACTCGCTCACCCGGATCGCATCGCGAGCCTGGTGTTCGGCGGGCTCGGCATCAACATGGTGCGCGGCATGGCCGGAACCGGGCCGATCGCACACGCGCTTGAAGCGCCAAGCATCGACGACGTCACGAACCCGACGGCGCGCACGTTCCGCGCCTTCGCCGAGCAGACTAAAAGCGATCTGAAAGCTCTGGCCGCTTGCATCCGCTCGGCGCGGGCACCGCTGACGGCGGACATGGTTGGATCAATTAAAGCACCGGTTCTCATTGCGGTCGGTGAGCGCGACGTGATCGGCGGATCGGCCGAGGCTCTTGCCAAGCTCATTCCCGGTGCTAAGGCCTTCGTGATCCCGTCGCGCGATCACATGAAGGCCGTTGGCGACGCCGCGTTTAAGGCCGAAGTGATCGCGCTTTTGAGCGCCCATACAAGTTGAGCCTGCCGCAGCTTCGCCTACGCGCCGGCGCAAATCAGCCGGAAAGGCGGCAGATAACTGTTCCGGGGAACAGCAGTCCTTTACGAAATCTAAAGCATACGAGCGGTAGCGTCCGGAGCCATGTTAGTGCGTCGTATCCGCGTGTCTGTGCCCCTGTGCGTCCTGATGCTGTCAGGGCTCGCGTTCCTGTGGGGCTGCAGCACGGCGACCGGCCCGGCATTCGTCGCCAAGGACGAGCCATGGCGCGCCAACGAAGAGCGGGCCTGCGTCGCTTCCGGCTCGGTCCGGTCGACGCGTTTCATACAGAGCAGATCTGCGCTTGGTGGCCCAAGCGTGTGCGGTGCCGAGCGGCCCTATGAAATGTCGGCGGCGCTCGGCGGGCGCGTGACGATGAAACCGTCTGCGATGCTGCGTTGCCCCATGGTACCTCAGGTTGATCGCTGGGTCGCCGAAGTGGTCGATCCGGCGGCCCGTTTTCATCTCGGCCAGTCGATCGCTGAACTGACGGTCGCCGCGTCGTATGCCTGCCGGCCGATGAACCATAGGAGCGGCGCAAGGCTCTCCGAGCATGGTTTTGCGAATGCGCTCGACGTGTCGGTTTTCACTTTACAAGGCGGTGAGCGCATCACCGTCAAGGGTGGCTGGAACGGGTCACAGCGCGAACGGGCGTTTTTGCGCGCCGTGCACGACGGCGCCTGCCGCAATTTCACGACCGTTCTTGGCCCCGATTTTGACAGAAATCACCACGACCATTTTCACATGGACCTCGCCCGCCACGGCCGCGACGGGTTAATGCGGATCTGTAAGTAACGGGCCGCTCTGGCGCCGGGGGCGTCTGGTGACGCGTCATATTGGACCACTTTCCCAGTGCTCTCGCGTTTGGAAAGTGGCGTAAAGTTCCGAAGCTTTCCGGAAATTTAGGCGAAGTCGGGCGGGTCCTCGGTTATGATTTGGGTACAGCGGGCGCTCATGGCGAGGCCTGCATCCGCGAGACACCGCCGAGAAATATCGATGCCGTGGCAGTTCCTGAAGCAAGCGATTGGTCTGACCGAAGGCGGGCAGCTGCGCGGTGTCATAGACCAGGTCAAAGAGAACTTTGGCATTGATCGCGGCCCGGCGCAGTCGCGCGTTGCCTTCACGATTGCCGTGGTTACGCTTGCGGCCAAGATGAGCAAGGCAGATGGTGTGTCTTCCCCCGTTGAAGCTGAGGCCTTCAAGCAGCAGTTCGCGGTGCCGGAAAGCGAGTGCGCCAATGTCCGCCGTCTTTATGAGCTGGCGGCGCAGGACATCACCGGATTTGAGTACTACGCGCGACAAATCGGGGCGATGCTGGACGACGAACCCGATCTCAAAATGTCGGTACTCGAATGCCTGTTCCATATTGCCAGCGCCGATGGCGTGTTGCACCCGGATGAAGACGCCTATCTCGCCGAAGTCTCCGGCCTTTTCGGTTTGACGGCTCCGGACTATCGCAGTGTGCGACGGGCTTTCATCCACGATCCCGACGGACCGTATGAAATCTTGGGCGTCAGACCCAACGCCAGCGATGCCGAGATCAAGGCACGCTATCGCGACCTCGTCAAAAGCCACCACCCTGACGCGCTTGTCGCCAAGGGCGTGCCGCCGGAACTGCTGGCTGGCGCCGGCCGCCGCCTCGCTGCGATTACGGCTGCCCATGACGCGATTCTCACTGAGCGCGGCCAACGTGCTGCCCGCGCGCTGGAGCCGAGTCCTTGAGTTTCAAGGCCGACAGCAAATGCGTGACAAGCGTCGTACCGGCCGCCAATGCCGAACGGCGGCGCGGCGGCGCCAAGCCCTCACTGCTGATCATGCACTACACGGGCATGATGTCGGCGGAAAAAGCCGTATCCTGGCTGGCGCGCAAAGAAAGCAACGTGTCGTGCCATTACGTCATCGACGAAGCAGGGCGGATCATTCAACTGGTGCCGGAGGCGCTGCGCGCTTGGCATGCGGGCACATCGTTCTGGCGCGGCGAGACCGATATCAACTCGCATTCGATCGGCATCGAGATCCACAATCCCGGACATGAGTACGGCTATCCGCCGTTTCTGCCGGCGCAGATGCGCAGCGTCATTGCGCTGGCTAAGGATATCGTGCGCCGCAATCGGATGGGTCGCGAAAGCGTGCTGGCGCACTCGGATATTGCGCCGGAGCGCAAGATCGATCCGGGCGAGAAATTCGATTGGCGGGCGCTGGCAGAAGCGGGCGTTGGCCTGTGGGTGCGCGCGTCTCCCGTCCGCGACGACGACAAGGGCTTTGAGGTCAGCGACGAGCATCCGCGAATCGCCGCGGCGCAACGGCTGCTGGCCGCTTACGGGTACGATACTTCGCCAAGCGGAATTATCGACGCCAAAACCTACCGCGTGATCCGCGCGTTCCAGCTGCACTTCCGGCCCCGCCGCGCCGACGGCCGGCTGGATCGCTCGACCGAGCGGACGTTGCAGCGGTTGCTGTTGGCC
Organism: Hyphomicrobium sp.; assembly: GCA_031402935.1. Taxonomy (GTDB): domain Bacteria; phylum Pseudomonadota; class Alphaproteobacteria; order Rhizobiales; family Hyphomicrobiaceae; genus Hyphomicrobium_B. The sequence continues at coordinate 4,000 of JANNSR010000102.1, forward strand.
GCAGGGCGCAAAGAGATCGCTTGACCG
>JANNSR010000103.1:0-17010 GCA_031402935.1 Hyphomicrobium sp.
GTGACGCGCGCTGCGGCGCGATAGCGTGGTGAAACGCCCATCTCGAAAGGAGATGCGGGGGCGGATGGCGGGTTCGACGGCTCATGGATCGTGAATGCGCGATCCGCAGCTCATACGAGAGGCACCGGACATATGGGCCGGGGCCGAGGCGGAGAGTTGGTATGACGCGGGGCGGCGGCAGGTCCGCATCCCAATCACTATGCAAAAGAGCGAGGCCACGCCGCCCCGTCCCTTTTTACATGGCTCACGGCGACTCCCGTTCCGGGAGCCGGCCGCCGTTCGCGTTTGTTGTGGCGCCGCTCGTGCCACAATGCCGCGCGTGCGGCCGGCTCGAGGAACGAGTGTCGCACGCGCCCACCAAAGAGTGCTAAAGCCAGCCGCGAAACTCGCTCCGGACGCCTGCGAAAAAAATGCCACTCCCCCACCTCTCGCTCATCACCTCCTCTGGCTTTGCCGATTACGCGCTGCTCGATTCAGGCGGCGGGCGAAAACTCGAGCGCTTCGGCAAAATCATCGTCGATCGCCCCGAGCCGCAGGCGCTATGGCAGCCGCGTCTGCCGAAAGCCGAGTGGGCAAAGGCCAGCGCCGTGTTTTCGGCGTCCGGCGAAGACGATGAAAAGGGCAAGTGGCGCATCGACAAACCGGTGCCGGACGCGTGGCCGGTTAGAATACCCGCCAATGTCGCACACGCGGCCGCCCCTCACCCCAACTCTCTCCCCGTTGGCGCTAAAGAGCGCGACGGGGAGAGGGAGCAGATCACCATGCTGTGCAAACTCGCAGGCCTGTGGCATCTCGGACTGTTCCCGGAACAGCAACCGCACTGGCAGTGGATGCTGTCGCATCTCGCGGGCATTCGCGGCGAGACCCCCAGGGTCTTGAATCTTTTCGGCTACACGGGCGCTGCTTCGCTTCTCGCAGCCCATACCGGCGCCGAAGTGACCCACGTTGATGCGTCGAAAAAAGCCATCGCCTGGGGAAAAGAAAACCAAACTGCGTCCAAACTCGACGCCGCAAAAATCCGCTGGATCGTCGACGACGCCGCGAAGTTCGTGGCCCGCGATGTGCGGCGCGGCAAAACCTATCACATGATCCTCGTCGATCCGCCCAAGTTCGGACGCGGACCCGAAGGCGAGGTCTGGGATCTGTTCGACGGCCTGCCCGCGCTGCTCACCGATTGCGCCAAGTTGCTCGCCTCCAAAGACGCGGCGATGGCGCTGACGGTCTACGCCATCCGCGCGTCTGCGTTGGCCTTCGATCAATTGATGCGCGACACGCTCGCCAACAACGGCGCGTATGAGACCGGCGAACTCGCAATCGAGGCAAAAGGCGGCCACGCGGTTCCAACGTCGCTGTTCGTGCGCTGGCGGAGCGCGCCATGAGAGAACCCAAAATCATCACCTCGCTGACCAATGATCGCATCAAAGCCATCCGCGCGCTTGAGATGCGCAAGGTGCGCAAGGAAACAGGGCTGTTCGTCACTGAGGGCACGTCGCTGCTGATCACGGCGCGCGACAACGGCTTTGTGCCGGAAACGCTGGTCTATCAGGCAGGCACGGCCCAAAGCGGCATCACGCGCGGGCTCGTGACCTGGGCGTTGAAGGAAGGCGCGGAAGTTCTCGAAGTCTCCGAAGCCGTCCTCGCCAAGCTCGCCTCGAAAGACAATCCGCAGACAACGCTCGGCGTTTTCAAACAGCGCTTCGCGCCAGCACCAGAGCCTAAGAAAATCGCCGCCGATGCAACCTGGATCGCGCTCGAAGAGGTGCGCGATCCCGGCAATCTCGGCACGATCATCCGCACGGCGGATGCGGTGGGCGCGAGCGGCGTGATGCTGGTTGGCACGTGCTGCGATCCGTTTGCGCTTGAGTGCATCCGCGCGACGATGGGCTCGATCTTCGCGGTGCCGCTGGTCAAATTCGAGCGTGACGCATTTCTGGCGCTGGCAAAATCGTGGCCCGGCGACGTGATTGCAACGCATCTCGATGCGACAGACGATTTCCGCAAAGCCGCTTATCGCGCGCCCGAATTGATTGTGATGGGCAGCGAAGGACCGGGCTTGTCTGACGAAGTTCTAAAGTCTGCAACGCGACGCGTCAAAATCCCAATGTCGGGCGCGCTCGACTCGTTAAACCTCGCCATCGCAACTGCGCTGACGCTGTATCAAGTTCGTGGTTCGAGGTTGAAACTATGAACATCCCCTCTCCCCGTTGCTGCACTTAACGGGGAGAGGGTTAGGGTGAGGGGCGGGAAAGGTAAGAAAGCGTGAGGGGCGGCAAAGGTAAGGAAGCGTGAGGGGCGGCAGCAAGTTCTGAACAAGCGGCCGCCCCTCACCCCAGCCCTCTCCCCACGCCAAGTGAAGCGGCGTGGGGATAGGGAGACAGGACACTCATGCGCATCGAATACCATCGCACGCTGATCGCCGATAAAGTCCGCAACGACGCGTTTTTTGCGGCGTTGAAGGCCGTGATCAAACCCGGCATATCGGTTGTCGCCGATATCGGCGCCGGCACCGGATTGCTCGGTCTGATGGCCTCCAAGCTCGGTGCCCGCGAGGTGTATCTATTCGAGACGGCAGAAGTCGCCGGCGTCGCGGCGCAAATTCTCAAAGCCAACGCTGCGAAAAATTGCCACCTGATCCCCTGCCACTCGACGGAGTTCACGGACGCGCTACAGGCCGATGTGATCGTGTCGGAAACGCTCGGCAACTACGCGCTGGAAGAAAACATCATCGATACGCTCAGCCATGCCCGTAAACGCTTCCTTAAAAAGGGCGGCGTCGTTATCCCGTCACGCGTCACGCAGGTTGTTGCCCCCGTCGTCGTGCCGCGCATACATAATGAGTTGTCGGCGTGGGATCGTGCCGCGCGCGGGCTCGATTTGTCGGTCGCAAAACGCATGAGCCTGAACAACGCCTACGTGCGCGCGCTCGCAACATCTGAACTGTTGGACGGAGGCAGGAGCGCGGTGGTTTGGGACGCCGTTGATTTCACGCGCGAAATAAAATCCGCGCGCAAAGGTGACGCACGCTGGCAGCTCGCGAAATCGCAAACCATCTACGGCTTCGCGGCGTGGTGGTCGTGCGACCTGCATGCCGGCATTGCGCTGTCGACCGGGCCGGACGCGCCGCGCACGCATTGGGAGCAGCTGTATTTTCCACTCCTTGAGCCGATAACGGCAAAGCCGCGCGAAACAGTTTGCATCTCACTGCGCTCGCGATCTTCCGAAGCCGCCGGAACGCACCTCGCCTGGACCGCGACGCACCTCGATGCCAGCGGTAAACAGATTGGCCGCCAAGCCCTCGATCTCGATAAAGGATATTTGCCGTAAAATGTTAGGCCGCGCGCTCGACTTCGGCTTCTGCCGCGTTGCGGGTCCAGCTGACGATTTTTTCGATGTCTGGCGGCGGACCGGCGCGCAGCACGCTCTGGCCTTCGCGTGTCGCGGCAAAACGCAGAATAGCCGCCATGAGCGTATTGCTGTCGGCCGCTGCAATCGCCTCCGGCGCGACGTACCCGGCGCCGGCGAGCAGTTGCGCGTGCGATCCGCGCAGGAACGGTATCGCAATGACGAGCCGTGCCTGGTGCTGCCAGGCTGTAATTGTCGCGGTGCCAACGGAGCGTGCCTTGAGCCGGATCGCGAGATTTGCCGCGTCGGCATCGAGCAGATCGCGGACGCACCGAACGCCAGCCGCGCGCAGCCGCTCTGCCGTTCGCGATCCGATCGAGGGCGCATCGACAATGTCGTCGCCGGGCGCGAGATAGAAGCGCTTCTCGGAACTGTGCCGCTGGCGCGAAGCACTCGCGTGTTCCGATTTTGCGAAATCAGGACTTGCGTACCCCGCGTATGCGCGCGGCGCCCGTTCCGGGTATCGATCCGGATTTTGCCGCCTGTTGCTCCACTTGGCTGAGGAAACGTATGATAACCCTGATGTTGCTTGGCGCTGCCGCGTGCGGGTTCGGACCAAATCGCGGAGTGATCTGCCGCCGCTCGCGGCCCCTTCACCGCCCGAGGCGTTGCGGAGCGATTCAAATGCGACGCGCGTTCGTTCCAATTTCTGTGATCGGGCCACGCGACCATAACTGCCGCCGTCGTGCTGCAATTGATTACGGCGAATTCCGGTTCGCGACTGTGCCGGGTCTCGTGCCGCCAGATCTGCAGCGCTCCGCTCCGGTGCGCCCGCATGTTCTCCACGCGCCAGTACTTCTCCACGCATCAGTACCGGCCCGATTTGAAACATGGGGGCACGGGACGCGAGCAACGTCTGCTTTGGAGGCTGCGACGCGCCAGTATGGCTCGCTACATTTGCGGCAGCGGTGCCTGAGCCATGCGGCCTCGCGTCAGGTGCCGGGTCCGTCGCGGCCAGCGCGGCTTCGATCGCGCCGGGCTGCGATTGAAGCCGCGCCGTATCGGCTCGGGATTGCCGCAATTGGCGCGCTAACAACTCGTACGAATTTTCCGGGCGTGCCGCGCGCACTGCAAGCACCTGATGCGGCGCACCACTTGTATCGGTATGCACTTGCGTGCGCTGCTGACTGCGCCCCGCCGAGACGAGATGCTGTACGAGGTCGATGCCTGGGTCGCCGGGCTGGCTCTGCAAGCATGCCAGCAGGACATCACTCGCCGTCGCGGCGCGCGCCAATCGCCGCCGGGCAATTTCGCCAGCCAGTCTGATGACTCCGGCAAGGCCGGCTGACAAGCGGACGTTACCCGCTGTACCGCGGCCATGGTCGTGTGACCGGCGGCTGGCAACGGCGCTAGCCTCCGCCACGAGTGCGTTGGCATCGATCTCGTAAAGCGAGAAATCGTCCCGCGCCGATGCGAGCCGTGACAAGGCTACGACGAGCGTGACGACGTCGATTTCGTACCGGCCAGCCTGGCCAGCCTCGTCGCGTGCCGCGTTGAGGGCGGCGAACAACGTCTCGCCGGCGGCGTGCTCCGCATGCGCTCCAAGTGCCCCGCACGATAGGCAGATCCGAAGCGTTTCGGGATTGCGTGACACAGCGCGCCCTCGATGACTTAGCGTTCGTCCCGACTAGGCGAGTCGCGGCCGCGTGAGAATGCCGCCGTCCACAAGGGAACACGTTGTCCCCGCAGGTTTTTTTCAGGTTTTCGGGATTAGAGGTCCAAGTCTGCAAACAGGCACGCGTGGTCGGACGCGGCGTGGAACGACGATTTCATTTCCGGATAGATGTCCCACAGCGGCGATTTATTCGGCCCCCACACGCCTTTGCGCCAGACGCCGCCACCGGTGACGCGCTCGAAAAGCGCCGGCGACAGCAGAATGTAGTCGATCTTGTCGCGATCCGAGCCGCGCCCGTAGGTGCCCGGGCGGCCATCGCTTTTGAACGCGGGATGCAGCGAGATATCTTTGAAACCACTCTCGACAAGCAAGGGATGCAGCGGCGCGCTTGCGGGGAAATCGTTGAGGTCGCCGGCGACCGCGACGAGCTCGGCCTTTTCGGCGGCGAGCCGCTCGGCGATGCGGCGCACGGCTTCGGCCTGCAGCCAGCGCTTACGGTCGGAGGCGTCCTGGGCGCCATAGCCCTTGCTCTTGAAATGATTGACCAGCACCCACAGCGTCTCGCGCTTCGGTGTGCGCACGCCGTACTCGGGGCAATCGCGGCTGAAGACGTTCTCGCCGGTTGTCGTCTTGTCGTCGGCGTGGCTTTGCATCCAGCCGACCTTGTAACCACGCTTGGTCATGACGCCGACGTCGATGCCGCGGTCGTCGTTGCCGTCGATGACCATGACGTGCTCGAAGGCCTGGCCGCCGACCGACGGCAGTAGCTGGTGAGAAAACTGCTGCAGGGCGTGGCGGCCCTCGCATTCGACGACGGCGAGGATGTCGGGATCGACGTCGCGCACAACCTGCGCCGTGTTGCGCGTTGCGACCTCGTTGATGACGTCGGTTTTCATCTCGAGCCATCCGACCCAGTCGCCGCGTCCGTTGGCAACAATGCGCGGACCCTTGAGTTTCGAGACGCTGATCAGCTGGCCGCGGTTCTCGCGCAGGATTACGTAGCGGCTATCGTTTTTCCGGTCGATGCCGAGCTCTCCGAGTAGTTTCAGCATCCGCGCCTTCGCGGCGTCGCTGTAAACCGGTTCTTCGAACAACGTATTGAGTTCGGCGAAGCGCTCGAGGATCGGCTTTGCGGCCACCGAATCGTCGAGGTTCAAGGCGCGGGCGCGCGCGAACAAATTTTCGACGTTGTACGTCGCCAGACGCATGTGGCCCCACCCCTTTGGCACGGATGAGTAGACTATAGGTGAACAGCAGCGCGCAAGCGCCTATGACGCAACGGTTTCCACAATGCATCTTCCGCCGCAGCGGATCGGCAATTGCAAGCGATACCAAAGCAATGAGATGGTCCGGGTTGAGCGGCTGAAACGAAGGATACTACCCCATGATGCTGATGATCGTCGGCTTGATCCTGTTCCTTGGCGTCCATTTGCTGCCGACCGTCCCCGACGTGCGCGACGGTCTCAGGGATCGCGTGGGCGGCGGCGCTTATAAAGGCATCTTCTCGATTGTATCGCTGATCGGTTTAGCCATCATCATTCTCGGCTACCACAAAATGCAGCTTCATCCGGGCAAGAACCCCGTGCTCTGGGACCCGCCGGTGTGGACGCGGCACATCGCGCTGCTGCTGATGCTGCCAGCCATGATTTTGCTGGTTGCGGCTAACGTGCCGTCGCGCATCCGCACCGCGGCCAAACATCCAATGTTGCTCGCAATCAAGCTGTGGGCGCTGGCGCATCTGCTCTCCAACGGCGATGTGGCGTCGCTCATCTTGTTCGGATCGTTCCTCGCTTACGCGATCTATGATCGGATCTCGGTGAAAAAACGTGGCGCGCTCGGGCCGCTGGGCGACAAGCAGGCGGCGAGCCCGGTCAACGACGTGATTGTCGTGGGCGTTGGCATGGCGCTTTACGTAGCGCTTATTCTCGGCGGCCATGAGTGGTTGATCGGCGTCGCGCCGGTCGGCTAACTCTCGCGTTAATGCCGCTCGGAAGGTTTAGCGCGTCAGCACCACGAACTCGGTGCCTGGGCCGTTTTCCTTCGGGTTCATGTCGCGATCGGAAACGATAAACGACGCGCCCGGACGGGCGAGTTCGCGGATCTTGTCCTGGATTTCTTCCGGAATCTGGATGGCGTCGAGAGCGGCCTTGGCGAGGTTTGGCCCGGCACTGAGCGGCAGCGTCGGCTGGGCCTCGCGGCGCTTGTTCTTTTTCGTCGTCTGCTCGACGGCATAGGCGGCAGGCGTGTGCGCGCTGACCAAGCGCCAGTCGAAAGCGTTGGGGTCGGCGCCGTAACGCATCGCTGTCAGCACGTGTGTGCCGACGGGGCCAGCCGGCATCTCCACCGCAATCGGTGCGTCCAGCACCGGCTCGAAACCTTGGCGCAGGAAGATGCGCTTCGATTTGAGACTGACGAAAACGGACAGCGGTTTGGCGCGCCGGACATGTTCCTTGTTGGCTTCGATCAGCGCTGTTTGCGTTGATTTCAGTTCGATCTGGGTGTCCCTGACGGCCGCGATCGCGGCTTCGCGGTCGGCGTTCGCCCTGGCAAGCGACGCCTGGACACCGGCAAATGCCATCTCGCGCTTTGCGGCTTCGTCGCGAACCCTGTCGGCGGCGATTGTCAGATCGACAATCGCGTCTTCAAGATTAGCTTCGCGATCTTCGCTGCGCGGTTCGGGTCTGGCTGCGATTTCGGCGTCGCGCTTGCTGGCGCGCCGGCGGCTGCGCCTGTCGGACAAGCGCTGGTCGGGCTTTTCGACAACGGCGGCTTCGCCTTTCATGTAAGCTTCGAAGGCGCGGATCGCGGCCGCTTTTCTCTGGTCGGCGGCATTTATTGTGGCGCGAACCGTCTCGATGACCTTACGCTCATTGGCAAGCATTGCGGCGGCGGCTTCGGTTTCTTTCAGAACGATCTTGGCTTTTTCGCTGGCTGCGACCTTTGCGGCTTCCACACTTTTTAAAGCAGCTTGAAGGTTAGAAATCTTCTCGGACATCATGCGGTCGGCTTCGGTGCGCGAGCGCGGCCGGCTGGGAAGCGCGCCGGCAAATGCGCTCGAAATGCCGGTAAAGAGCGGCATCGCGTCCGGCTGATCCGGGCCGGTGTCATTGACAGCTACCTTGGTCTCGCCGGTAGCAAGTGCGCCTGTATTCATGATCGCATCGACCGGCAATGGCTTGAACAGGTTGGCGTGCTCGAAGCGCACAGGTTGCGCTTCGTCCTGCGAGATGATCACGCGGGCGCCGGTGCGCGTTAAGCCAAACAGCGACTTCGCGAAGCTGTGCGGCAGCCGGATGCATCCGTGCGAGGCGCGATAGCCCGGTACCACGCCGGCGTGAAATGCGATGCCCGACCAGGTGATGCGCTGCATAAACGGCATCGGTGCGCCGTCGTAAATGTTGCTGAAATGGGTCTGATTTTTTTCGAGAATCGAAAAAACGCCGGTTGGCGTGTCGAAACCCGGCTGGCCGCTGGAAATGCGCGACGAGGCAAACTCGCCGTTGACGTCGAAAACGCGGACCTTTTGCTTGCGGATGGACACGAGCAGTAGCAGCGGGCTTGGTGTGCGCTCGACCTCGGCGACGGGCCGCAGCACGATATCGCGGGCGGCAAGCGGTCCGGCAGACGCCAGCAGGATCGCTGCCAGCAGCGGCAACGTCTTGGCCGTCAGGGAGCGCTGAGGAAATTGGCCCGAAACACGCACGTTTCCCACCCGTACTCTCGATACTTGCCGCATACATTCCGCCGAAGCCCTGGGCGCCGCAGCCCCCGCAATCGCCTCGCCTCACGTCTAACAGCTTAACCCTTCCCGATGGTTATCGGTCAAGACCTGAGGGGGTGCAATGGCGGCGGGTGCGTTAACTGTCGAGTTCATGCTATATGTTGCGCCAATTCAACGCTTTGTCCGTTCAGGCGGCGCCGGCAGGGCGTAAACGGCGCAAAATTTACCAGGGCTTTAGAAGTTGCGGGTGCTTTGGTCTGGTGACCCTATGACGGGAACCCTACATTCGACCAAGCGCAACGGCCGCAACGAAAGCCAATGTCGAGCCATGTCCATCCACGATCCCGATAACCCCCGGCGCCGCCGCCTAATGGCGCCCGACATCACGGCCCGCAAAGGCAGCGCCCCGATTGTGGCACTGACCTCTTATCACGCCCATACCGCCGCGATCGCCGACCGCCACTGTGATTTTCTGCTCGTCGGCGATAGCCTCGGCATGGTCATGCACGGCTATGAGACGACTGTACCAGTACCGCTCGATTTGATGATCATGCATGGCAAGGCCGTCGTGCGAGGCTCCAAGCAGGCGCTGATCGTTGTCGACATGCCGTTCGGGACCTATGAGGAAAGCCCCTCCGTCGCTTTCCGCAATGCCGCCCGCGTCATGAAGGAAACCGATTGCGGCGCCGTCAAACTCGAAGGCGGCAGGCGCATGGCGGAGACCATCCGTTATCTCGTCGATCGCGGTATCCCCGTAATGGCCCACATCGGGCTAACACCCCAGTCGATCCACGTCATCGGCGGCTTCAAGACCCAGGGGCGAAGCAAGGACCAGTGGGCAAATATCGAAGAGGACGCCCGCCTCGTCGAACAGGCCGGTGCCTTTGCCGTTGTGCTTGAGGCCATGGCCGCGCCGCTGGCCGAGCGGATCACGCGGGCCATTGCGGTACCGACCATTGGCATCGGCGCATCTCCGGGCTGCGACGGGCAAATCCTGGTCATGGAAGATATGCTCGGGCTGTCGCCGCGAGTGCCGAAATTCGTCAAGGAATTCGGCGCCATCGGCAAAGCCATCGACGGCGCCATAGGGTCGTATGCGGCAGAGGTCCGGGCCCGGACGTTCCCGGCGCCAGAGCATACCTATACCCTGAAGGCTGACGGCAAGCCGCAGGACGCGCCGCCAAGCCGGGAAGCTGGCCTCGTGAAAGCCACGAAAAAGCCGAAGACTCCGGGCACTTAAGCCACTCTGATTGCTGTCCACCCGTTAATTGGGTCCACCGGTGCCAGGGGCCCTTGCTCCCGGCGGTCGCTCGGTTATCTATTCCGGGCGGCTATAGCCCGCCGAGCCTGGAGTTTGGGCTAGGATCAAAGACGGCACGGTTTGGGGACACAAGGGACCGACGATGGCTGACGATCGCGACAGTCTGTTGCGCGAGGTGGACGAAGAACTCCGCCGCGAGCAGATGCAGAAAATCTGGCAGCGCTACAATGGGTTGATCCTTGGCGTTGCAGCCCTCATCGTCGTTGCCGTCGGCGGCTACAAGTTCATGCAGAGCCAGCGTATTGCTGCCGCCGAAGCGGCCGGCGCCGAGTTTGCAGCCGCCGTCAAGCTGTCGGGCGACAACAAGGCCGACGACGCCATCAAGGCGTTCGAGAAAATCGCCGCGACCGGATCGTCGGGCTACGCCGGTCTTGCGAGGCTGCAAGTCGCGGGCGCTCACCTCAAGGCGGGGAAAACGGCCGAGGCGCTGGCAGCCTTCGAAGCACTCGGCAAGGATGAGTCGGCGGATGAGCTGTTGAAAAGCTTCGCCAAGATCCAGGCTGCCGCGCTGCGGATGGGAGAAGCGGACTTTACCGAAATTCAGAATCGCCTGAAACCATTGGCTGGTGACAGCGCTGCGTTCAAAATAACGGCGCGCGAATTTCTGGGCCTTTCGGCATTCAAAGCTGGCAAACTCGATGAAGCGCGTACGTACCTGGAACCCTTGCTGATCGACCCTGATGCGTCGCGGGCCATCCAAGATCGCGTCAAGATCGTTATGGCGCAGATTGCGGCCGCAGAGGTTGGAAAACCGGCGGCTGTGGCGCCTGCGGAAGTGCCCAAGAGCGAAGCGCCTAAGAGTTCTGAGTCACAAGCGCCGCCGGCAGCGGCATCGACCGCGGCCGAGCCGGCGCAGCCTGATAAGAAATAGCGCGGCTAAGGCTTCTCTGAAGCTGAGCGCGGCGGCACGGGGAGAATGGCAGTGGCGGTACTTTTAGCGCGCGCATACGCACGGAAGGCGGCAGTCGCCGCCGTGTGCCTCGCCGCCGTCGCCGCCGCCGGGTGCGCTGGCGAAGGCCCGACGCTGCCAAAGATTTCCGACTTGAACCCATTTAAAGAAAAGCAGCAGCCGCTGCCCGGCCGCCGCGTGCCGATCGTGACCACGACCGAAAGCATCGCCGCCAATCTCGCCGAAGCCGACCAACCGATCACGCTGCCGCCGCAGCGTTCGAACGACAGCTGGGCGCAGCCGGGCGGCGACGCCAACAACGCTCCGGGGCATTTGGCGCTGAACGGCGCTTTGCGTCAGGCTTGGACAGGCGATGCAGGCGCTGGGTCTTCGAAAGCCGGGCGCATTATGGCAAGCCCGATCGTTTACGATGGCCGCGTTTACACGCTCGATGCGGAAGGCAAGGTCACTGGCTTCGCGCTCGGTGGCGGCAAGACCTTCCAGGTCAATACCGTGCCTGAAAACGAAACCGGTGCCGGCGGCCACGGCGGCGGGCTTGCAGCCGACGGCGGACGGCTCTACGTCGCCAACGGCTACGGCGTTGTGGCGGCACTTGAACCGGGCAGCGGCAAAGTGATCTGGCAGAAAAACCTCGGCGCGCCGATCCGCGCCGCACCGACCGCCTCCGGAGACCGGGTTTTCGTGATCACGGTGCAAGGCCGCTTCTACTGTCTGAGTGGCACTGACGGCACGGAGCTCTGGGCGGCGCGCGGCCTGCCGCAATCTGCCAGCCTCTTGACCAGCACGAGCCCGGCTGTCGATGGCGATATCGTCGTCGTGCCGTATCCATCGGGTGACGTGATCGCGTTGAAAATTGCCGATGGCACGCCCGTCTGGTCGGAAAATCTCGCCCGCACCAAGCAAACCTCGCAGCTTGCTTCCATGAGCGACGCGGCACGTCCCGCCATCGACAACGGCACCGTGTTCGCCGTCGGTCACGCCGGGCGTATGGTCGCGACGCAATCTAAAACCGGCGAACGGCTATGGTCGGTGAATGTGCCCGGCACACAGACGCCCTGGGTTGCTGGCGATACGGTCTACGTCGTCGATACGCGCGGGCAGGTGATGGCCTTGGCGCGCACCGACGGCAAGACGCGATGGACGGCGCAATTGCCAGAAAGCAAGACGTGGTCGGGGCCCGTGCTGGCGGGTGGCACGCTATGGCTCGCCTCGAACAAGGGTCAGCTCGTCGGCGTCGATGCCGCAACGGGGCGCGTTGCCAGCCAGCTTAACCTTGGCGATCCAGTGTATATTTCGCCCGTGGTGGCACAGGGCCGCATGTTCGTGCTGACGGACACGGCGAAACTGATCGCCCTCAACTGAGAATTGGTCTACTGACACGCTCAATATTCAGCGGCCCCTCGAGGGGCCGTTACTGTTTTACGAGCCGGACCCCATGACCAAACCCATGACTGAACGCCCCATCGTCGCCATCGCCGGACGTCCCAACGTCGGCAAGTCGACGCTCTACAACCGGCTGACCGGGACGCGCGCGGCGCTCGTCTCCGACATCCCGGGACTGACGCGCGATCGCCGCGAAGGTGAGGCCGATCTCGGCGGGCAGTTCGTGCGCTTGATCGATACAGCCGGCCTTGAAGACGCCAAGCCCGGCTCGATCGCTGACCGCATGCGCAAACAAAGCGAAAAAGCCATCGAAGACGCCAGCCTCGTTCTGTTCGTCGTTGATGCCCGCGCCGGCGTAACGCCCGACGACACAGCTTTTGCGCGCATCATCCGGGCGACTGGCAAGCCGGTGATCCTGGTCGCCAACAAGGCCGAGGGCCATAAAGGCACCGACGGCTTCTACGACGCCTTCGCGCTCGGCTTTGGCGATCCTCTTGCGATCTCTGCTGAGCATGGCGAGGGCATCGGCGATCTGATCGCCGAGATGGCGGCTGCGCTCGGCTTCAAACTCCCCGCCAGGACGCGCAAGAACCGCGATGCTGGCGAAGCGGAACCAGACGACACGCCGGAGGAACGCACCAAGCCGATCCGCGTCGCGATCCTTGGCCGCCCGAATGCGGGCAAGTCGACGCTGGTGAATGCGCTGCTCGGCGAAGACCGGATGATCACGGGGTCGGAGCCGGGCCTGACGCGCGATAGCGTGGCGAGCGAATTTGATTTCAAGGGCCGCCCGATCCGTCTTGTCGATACGGCCGGGTTGCGCCGCAAGGTCCGCATTACCGATCTTGCCGAAAAGCTTTCAGCTAGCGATGCCGTGCGCACGCTGCGCTACGCCGAAGTTGTCGTGCTGTTGATCGACGCCGAGCGGCCATTTGAAAAGCAGGATTTGACGATCGGCGGCATGGCCGTCGAAGAAGGGCGCGCGCTCGTCATCGCCGTCAACAAGTGGGACCTTGTCCAGGATAAGCAAAAGGCCCTCAAAGCCTTGCGTGAGACCGTTGCCGAATGCTTGGCGCAGGTGCCGGGCGTCGCCCTGGTCACGATCTCGGCGCGGGCCGACAAGGGGCTGGACGAAATGATGCGCGCCATCGTCAAGACGTACGAGACATGGAACAGACGCGTCTCAACGCCGAAGCTAAACCGCTGGCTGCAAGAGGCCTTGTCGCGGCACGCGCCGCCGGCGGCGGCGGGCAAACGCATCAAGATCCGCTACGTCACGCAAACGTCCGCCCGGCCGCCGACGTTTGTTGCGTTTTGTCAGCGCGCCGACGCGATGCCGAAGTCGTACCTCAAGTATCTGACGAACTCGCTGCGTGATGCATTTGATCTGCCCGGCGTCCCCGTTCGCTTTGCCCTGCGGAAAGGCGAAAATCCTTTCGCAAAAAACTAACCAATCTTTCACGTGGCAAGCACTTTGCCGCTGCGGCCGCATCGACACCCGCGCGCCGCACCAGCGTCACTTTTTCTTTCCATGTGGCCGGTCGATATCTGGCGCGCCGCGTTGCGACCCGGTATCTCTAGTGTTGGCTCCGGCTGGCGGAGTGGGGAACACGGACAACCATCAAGGAAGACGACCGATGCGACTGCTTCAAAGCAATCTGGCCGTGACGGCGCTGATGGCGGCTTTCGCGGCGCTGTCAGCCACAGGTGTGCAGGCCTATTCGGCCAAGGTCAGGAAGGCCTGTGCCGGCGACTATCAGACCTTCTGCTCCCAATACATTCCAGAAAGTACTGAAGCCCGGCGCTGCTTCGAGAGCAACCGCAAGGGTCTGACGCGGATCTGCATTTCGGCGCTGGTCGATGCTGGCGAAGTGCCAGCCAAGTATCTTAAAAAGTAACGCTGTCAGAAAATGCCGGATGAAATGGTAGCGGGCGGGAGCGCATGCAGCAAACGATTAAAAGGCTGCCGTGCTCACCGCCCGCTCGGGCGTCAGCCGCATCAACTGGCGCCGCTCCGGACTGCGAGAAATAGGGTGCTGAGCGCTTCCTTCAAGGGCTGCGCTAAAAATAGTTCTGGTCACGGCACAAAGCCGTTCGGTATCACGCTGTGATGACCGAGACGGTGTCCGACAAAATCGCCGACGTGATGTTCTATCACCTTGAGCAACAGCCGCTCGACCGCGTGTTGCCGAGTCTCGTCGAGAAGACACTGCAGCGCGGCTGGCGTGCCGTGATCCAGGCAGGTTCAGCGGAGCGTGTTGAGGCGCTTGATCTGGCGCTGTGGACCTACTCGGACGAGAGCTTCATTCCGCACGGTACGGCAAAGGGTGGATTTGCGGCCGATCAGCCGGTGTATCTCACAACAGGCGACGAAACGCCGAACGGCGCGGGCGTCCGTTTTCTTGTCGATGGCGCGGTAGCCAGCCGTTTCACCGGCGCCGAGCGGCTGGTTTTCCTGTTCGATGGCAACGACGGCGAGGCGCTGGCCTCGGCGCGCGGACAATGGAAAGCCGCCAAGGACGCCGGGTGCCAGATCACCTACTGGCAGCAAACGGAAGCCGGGCGCTGGGAAAAGAAAGCCTGATCCCGCTCGGAACTTGACAGCGCCAGCGCCTATCCGCTCTACGGCCGTTGATGAACTACCGTCACGCCTATCACGCCGGGAATTTCGCCGATGTCGTCAAGCACGTCATCCTGGCGCGCGTGCTCGCTTACATGAAACTAAAGCCGCAGCCGTTCCGGGTCATCGACACGCACGCAGGTGCCGGGCGTTACGACCTGGCCGGTATCGAAGCCGCCAAAACGCGAGAGTGGCGCGACGGCATTGGCCGCCTCACAGGGATTGAGCATCCCGATGACGTGAGCGAGCTGCTGCAACCCTATCTCGATGCGGTCGCGAGCGTGAACGCACCCGGCGTGCTCGCAGTGTATCCGGGCAGCCCGGTGATCGCGCGGCAGCTGATGCGCGCGGGCGATACTTTGATTGCCAACGAACTGCACCCAGAAGATTTCGCAACTCTCAAACATGACTTCGCGCATGATGCCGATACGAAGGTGCTGAACCTCGACGCTTGGCGCGCGGTCAAATCGCTGCTGCCGCCGGTAGAGCGGCGCGGCGTTATTCTGATCGACCCGCCGTTCGAAAAGCCGGATGAATTCGCCCGTATGTCGGACGCGATCACCGGCGCGTTGAAGCGCTTCGCGACCGGCGTCTTCATTGTCTGGTATCCGGTCAAGGATGCGGTGGTGGCGGCGCAGCTTGTAACTGACACCGGCCGCGCTTGCGGTGGTCGAACACTCGACGTGCGGGTGAGGATTTCGGCGCCCGAAGCTGGACTAGGGTTGACGGAGTCAGGCGTCCTTGTCGTCAACCCGCCTTACACGTTGAAGAGCGAACTCGAGCGGCTGATGCCATACCTCACCGGCATGCTCGAAGATGGGGCAGGCGCAGGATTTCGCCTGACCGAAGGCGTTGCTCGAAGGCGTTGACAGCGTTACGGGCCCATTTCGCCTTGCGGAGCGCAGCACTTTCTATGATAAATTGTCGCATGTGGGGTGGGCAGCGACTCAGCTGGTCCCGCCGCTCCGTTGGCGAAGCGTCCAGTGAGAGGCACACGCCAAGGCGGGTAGCGCCGGGTCGGTCATGACACTCGCGGTTCGCCACGAAGGCCGCTGACGAGACGTGTCGCACGTCTCAGCTGCGGTCTTCGCGATGCGCGAGGAGACGACAGCATGCGCCAGACAGGTACCGTCAAGTTCTACAATTCGCAGAAAGGCTACGGCTTCATCAAGCCCGACGATGGGGGCAATGACGTGTTCGTTCATGTCACGGCCGTCGAACGCTCTGGCATGGGCGACTTGAACGAGGGCATGCGCATCTCGTTCGAGACTGAGCCCGATAAGCGCGGCAAAGGACCGAAGGCCGTCAATTTGCAACAGGCGGCATAAGTACAACTATGCAGGGATAGCGGCACAATTTATTCGCCGCTTCTCCTGTTGGCGTCAGCAATCCATGCGGAGTGAAGCCCTTGAAATGTTCGGCGTGTAGAGAGCGTCTTGCCGTCATTGCGATTGTGCTCGTCGCATGTGTTACCTTGGCTGCACCAGCGGTTGCAAAAAGCGCATGTACCGCAAGAGTGGCGGACGGCACCGGTAACACGCAAGCGAATGCAAAATTCCAAGTCTACGAAGCGTTATTGCAAGCGACCGATATGAGCGCCTGGGCCTCGTGGATGGCCAACGGCACGACTCCCGGTTACAAGGTCAAGCCGGTTACGTATCGCTGCACCAAGGGGACGGGGCTTGGTGTGACGTGTCGCGGCCGGGCAAGCATTTGCAAAATTTGAAGCGAACGTTACGGGGCTAACTCGATCAACTTATAGCCAGACTTTAAGGGAGCGACGGATATGAAGCGCGCATTTTGTTTGACAGTTTCATTGGCGGCTCTGGCCGCGACGGCCGTTCCGGCGACCGCGACGCACTCGGGCGGGAAATGCGTCATGGCCGGCGGTCAGGCGACGATGGTGACGCAGGACCTCGCCAAGTTCATGGCTGGCGCAGCACTCAAGAATTCGATGGCAGCCCATGGTTGGAAGCCGCATGGCGCCGTCAAGATGACATGCGATACGCAAGCTGGACTCCCACATTGCGTCGCCAAG
>JANNSR010000104.1:0-8145 GCA_031402935.1 Hyphomicrobium sp.
GCGAACGGATTGGCGACCGACGGACGATAGAGGCGGATATCGGCGTCATCCCTGGCGTGTTTTAGAAGATCGGCGCGGGTCTTTTCTGAGTTGACGAAAAAATACCTGAGGCGCTTGATCGCGACCGCGAACTGCGGCGCCATGTACAGCCGCGCCCTGGCGCTGAGGTCGGCCCTGCGCGTGATCAGAAACGTATCGTGGACGTAGAGCGTGACGCGGTTGCGGATCAGGCTGAACAGCGGCGATGGCGGAAAGCCTGGAAACACGAAGCGAGCTTTCGGGTGGATCAGCGCCAGCAGCGGCAGAAGCACTTGCTGGCGGAAGATCATCGAGGTGATGCCCGAAGAGCGGATCGCAATCATCTCCGCACCGGCAAAATCGACCGCTTCGAACTGCTCGATCGACACCCGCTCGATGCCGGTGACATGGCGGCCGAGATGAGTCAGATCGAGGTAGACGCGGGTCCGATGCTCAGAAAGCGGGGCCATGTTGGGCGGGCCTTACGCTGCGGGCCTGGATTGCCGGTGTTGCGAAAGTGTGACGATGTCCGCCGTCGGCTGGGCGGGGTCGGTCAGCACTTCGGCCGCGCGCGCGCCGAGCACCTGGTCGATCAGGGCTTGGTACGCCGGTACGCGCACTTCGAACGAAAAATCTTCCGCGCGTTTGCGCCGGGCGGCCGGGTCTCCCGGATCGTCGAGGGCGGCTTCCAGTGCCTGAGCCAGCTGCAGATCGCTGCCGACGGCGACGATGCGGCCGTGCTGGCCGTGCTGCAAAATTTCCTGCGGTCCGTAGCAGGCGGTCGACACGACGGGCAGGCCGTGGGCCATGGCCTCGACGACGACGTTGCCGAACGGCTCGGAGTTCGATGACAGCGCGAAGCATTTTGCATTGGCGTAGTGGGCCCACGGCTCGCGGCTGTAGCCGGGCAGGCTGACGCGGTCCGTCAATCCGAGTCGCTTGATCTCGGCGACAAGTTTGGCTTCATCAGGCCCCTTGCCGAGGATCACGAGTTTCGCCGACGGGCGATCGACGCGGGCGAAGGCGCGGATCAGCGTCTCGAAATCCTTCTCAGGCACGAAGCGGCCGACCGCCAGAATCGTATCGGGCCGCGCCCGCAATTCGGCTTGCGACGGCACGCGCGCGCTGTGCGGGAAGAATACGGGATTGAGGATCGTCATTGTCCGCGCCGGTTGCGCACCCCAGCGGGCGACGAGCCGTTCTCTGAGGCCGTCGGAGACTGCGACCGTCATGTCGGCAGACGCGCTCAGCACCGGCAGGCCGAGATAAGTGATGAGGCTTAGCAATCCCGACTTCCACTCGTTGAAGCCGTGATAGGTGATGATGGTTTTTGTCGGCGCGCGGGCCAGCCACTTCGCGAGCAACAGTTTGGTGTTCGAGCCGCCGATGGCCGACAGCGCCACGTCGGGCTTTTCCTTGCGCAAGAGGGCTGCAAGATTGCGCACCGCCCGGAAGTGGTTGCGGCCGAGCGTGTGCAGCGGGATGGACGCGTCGAGGTTGGCGCGGTTCTCCTCGGCCTCGAAGTCCTGCGCGAACACGACGTCGTGACCGCGCGCCTTCATGGCGGTTGCCAGGCACGACCACAGCCGTTCGCCGCCGCCATCGACCAAACCGTGCGTATAAAAAAGGAGCTTTGCAGGCATCGGCCGTCCTATGGCAGGCGGGGCTGGCCGCTGCGACCAAAACCGCTCGTGAGACTTAACGTCGTGTTTCCGCCGCTGCCGGCCCGTCAGACGCGCTTGCCCGCCAGACGCTGGCGCACGGGTGACACGACGGTCAAATCTAGCAGTACAATAGCGCAATCGGCATAACGCTTAGCAAGACGGCGCGGATTTGACGCTAGCCGCCAGATCCACTCAAGGCCATTGTTGCGAAACGCTTGCGGGGCCCGCACCTGCTCGCCGGCGATAAAGTCGATCGCCGCGCCGATGCAGACCATGCCGCAATCGAGTCCGTTTTGGCGTGCGCGTTCGGCGAACAATTCCTGCTTCGGTGCGCCAAGGGCGACGAAGCAGAGTTTAGCGCCGGAGCGTCGAATTTTTTCAATTGCCGCGTCGGCTTCCGCGCCCTCGGGATTGAAGGCAGCGGACGGCGCCAGCGTGCCTGCAATGTCGAGCAGCCCGTCGGTGCGTTCGCCGAGTTCGCGACCGGCGCGCGCCATGACAGCGGCCGACGTGCCGAACAGAAAAACCGGAACGCGGGCTTCGGCCGCCGCTTCGACAAGCGGCATCAGCAGATCGGCGCCGGTGGCGCGCTTAACGGAAGCGTTCTGATTGCGAGCCAGCCATGCGACCGGTGCGCCATCGGCGGTAACGATTGCTGCGCGCTCATAAGCGACCCGGAATTTAGCGTCGCGGCGAAGCTTGACCAAGTGATCGAGGTTCAGCGTGAAAACGGTAAATGGTCCGCCGCGTTTAATGGCTGCCAGAATATCGGCCAGCGCGTCCGCCAGATCTGCCGTGGTGATGCCCCAGCCATCGACATGGGCAAGAGCGGGTTTGGTCGTAAACGCCATTACAATGCTCACTCAGCTGACCCGGAACGGCTGCACGACAGCCGCACCGGAATGCGCCCTGTTTAGACGCAATTTGCCTCAAACCCAACGGACATTTTCTCGCTCGAGCGCATAAGACAATTGCGCCGGGCTCATAAGCCGTTCGAGGGAGGAGCCGCAAAGCACGTGCCCCGTAGCATTTCCGGTACTCCTTTCCCTCGAGCCAAATCTAAGCAACATCCGTGCCTTGGCGGCGGGGTGCGCGGGCGCGCGGCGCGGCGCTCAGGGTGTTAAGGACGATTTGGCTCAGGCGGAGATGCTGACGCGGCCCGGCAAGAAGGTCCGCGCCCTTGCCGGCACGGGTGCCTCGGGTCGTCGCATCAATACCAGAAGCATTAACACCACAACCGCGAACAGAGGCGTCTTGGCCGATAGGCTGAGCGACGTCGTGGCGACCGCAAAGAAGAACACGAGCACCCAGGCGCCGCCCGGACGGATCGTCCGCATGATATCGCGGCAGAACAAGTAAAGGCCTGCGAAAAACGCGAGGGCTGGAATGAGCCCGTAGCTGAGTACGAACGAGACCCAGAAACTCTCGATGCCAAAATCAAGCCCATAAATGCGTTTGTAAGTCGCCAGCAGCCCGGCGTCGGGCGCGAACAGCAACTCGAACCAGCTCAAATGCTGGAACAGTTCGAACATTTCGACGCGCGTGTCGGCACTACCGCGGTCGTCGAAAAAGCGCTCGACGAACTGATCGAAGAAGCCGGCTTCTGCTAGCGTCACAATGGTCAGTGCTATGACCGGTATGGCGATCAGCGTGGCGAGGATGCCGCGCTTGCTGAAGCGCTGGCCTTGCAGCACGGCATAGCCACGCGCCGCCGCGAGCGCCGCAATCATGGCAAATAAAATCACGGTCGATGCGCGGCCGCCGAACACCACCATGCCGGCGGCACTGATGACGAAACCACCGATGACGAATGGGCGCGGCAGATCGCGGGCGGCGCCGAGTGCCAGGGCGAGGATGTAGGCGCCCGTCAGACTGGCGTTCGCGAGCGGGTGGCCGAGCAGCGCCGTCGAGCGCCAGTCATCGTCGATGACAAGGCCGCTGGCGACGAGCGGGGTCAAACGCCAGCCGCTCGCGAATTCAGCGATGCCGACGACAGCATTGGCGATCATCAGCGTGTGGATCAGCCAGACAAAGCGCATCGCGCGGGCTTCGCGCATGTTCTTGAACAGGAAGAAAACGATAACCGGCGCCAGAAACGTGTCGATAAAACCAGTGAACGGCAGGACGACGAAGTGGATCGAATGGGCGATCAGGGCCCCGATCAGAATGACGAAAACGGCCGTGCCCGGGTAGGCTTCGATGGCTGCGAAAAAGTTTGACAGTGCGTTGCGCTGGAACACGGCTGCGAGACACAGCACGAGCACTGCGAGGATCGTCGCCGGGTGAACTTTCTCGAGAAAGTTACCGCCGGTGTCGTCGTAGTTTAGGCCGAGGTTGACAAGCGCCAGCGGCGAAATTGTGAGATACAATACGGCAACGAGGGCGAGGCCGAGGCCGATGACGCGGCCATCGGGCGGGAAGTGGCGGTTGCCAACTGTTCTCGGTGCCATGGCTCACTTGTGCGTTGCGGTTGCCGGCCCGATCAGGCCGAACCGGGCTGCGCCATCGTCAGTACGCCGCCCGTCACGCGGTCGCGCGCACTCTCGAGAAGTTCAAGCGTCTGGCTGATGGCGGCAGAATCGGTCACGCCGGCGCGGCCGACGATCAGGATCTGGTCGGCGGCGGGCAGCAGGCAAGTTGCGGCCTCGTCTTCGAGCACGCCGCCAGCGTCTATGAAAATCAGGTCGAAACCCTGGCTCATACTGTTGATGCCGGCAACGAGCCGCCGCCGCTGCTGGTTCTTGAGTGTTCTGAGATCAGCGAGTGCGATGGGCAGGAACGCGAGGCCTGAACGCATGTCGCGCGTCGTGATCTGGTTCAGGTGATCCTTGTTGTCGAGAACGATAACGTTCATCGGTTTCAAGGTGGTCGCGAAAATCGTCGACAGCTCAGGATTGGTTGAAGTCGCATCAACGAGAAGCACGCGCTCGCCCGACAGCGCCGCGGCGTAGGCGACGGCCAGTGTCGTTGCGGAATTGCCAAGCCCGTTGTGCGGCGACACGAACATGACCGTGTGCGGCCGCCCCGGGCGCTGGTGCCCCTTGATCTTGGCGAGAAGCCGCAGGACGCCCTGGCGATAGCCGCTGCCATCGCGGCCCTTGGTATCGGCGATTGCCGCCAGAAGATCGCTGAATTGCGCCGCTTCGACGCTGTCGCCTTCGCCGTCGTTGGGGCGCCGCCGGTACAGATAGCCGCTGCTGGTGCTGAGCGGCGGGATCGGCGAGATGGTTGCCAAGCCGGTCTGCGCCGCGAGATCTGACGGCGTGCGAACAGTGGTATCCATATGGTCGGTGAAGAGTGCGGAGGCGAGCCCGAGCCCAAGTCCGCCGAGAAGTCCGAGGCTCAGGATCAGCCATGTCATCGGCTTTGAAGGCCGCGACGGCACGCTCGGCGGCGTGATAACGCGCGCGTCGGGTGTCGAAATATTCTGCTGCTCTTGCGTTTCCTTGGCGCGGCCGAGGAACAGCTTCAACAGTTCGCGGCTGGCGGTTGCTTCCTGTTCGAGCTCGCGGACTTTGATTTGCCCGGTATTCGAGCGCGTCACATCTTCCTTGGCTTTCTCAAGCTGGGCCGAGACATCGCGCTCGCGGCTGATCGCGATTTGATTTTCGCTCTGCGACGACGTCGCAATGCGTTTGAGTTCGGCATTGATCTGTGCCTTGACCTCGGCCAGCTGTGAGCGGATGTCGATCAAAACCGGATGCCGGGCCTGCAGCTGGGATGAGAGCGCTGCCTCGCGACGCGCGACCTGGGCAAACTGCTCGCGAAGCTTCTGGACGAGGCCGGAGCGGATGGCGTCCGGCAGAACGTCGGCGCCGCCGGGCGACTTCAGGGCAATCTGGATTTGGTCGTAGCGGGCCTTGCTCTCTGCCGCGACGGCGCGCGCGGTAATCAGTTCGCCATTGATTTTGGTCAACTGCTGCTCGGTGACGATGCCGCCTTCCGAGGTCAGGATTTTGTTGGCTTTCTTGAATTCATCAACCCGAGTCTCAGCGCGCCGCACCTGCTCGCGCAATTCTCCAAGGCGGGAATCGATCAGCGCGTTGGCCCGCTTGGCTTCGGCGCTTTTTGCCGCCGTCTGGTCGGCCAGGTAGGCTTCGACGAGGGCTTCCGCAACGCGCGCCGATTTGATAGCACTGGACGCCGAGACTTCAACATCGACGACGTAGGTCTTTTGAGCCCGCTTGACCTTTATCGAGCGGGCCAGCGAACCGAGTGCCAAACCCATCGGGTCGGCGCGGTCGCTGCGCGGAACGATCAAGCTTTTGATTTTCGACAGTACACCCTGCCCCTGCGCCGGCGCATATTCCGGGTCATTGGCGAGGTTGAGCTTGTCGACGACGCGCTTCAAAACCGCGTCGGATGTGATGATCGACACTTGGCTTTCGATGAGTGCTAAGTCAGAGCCGAAGCCGCCCTGCACCACCTCTTCCGACACGACCTTGCGTGTGCGCGGATCGACGAACAGCGATGCGGTCGCCGTATACTGCGGAGAGGCGATCGCGAGATAAAGTAGCGCCAGCAGCAGGCTCGCCAGCGTTGCGGCGGCGATTTTGGCGGCGTTGCGGCGCAGAATTTGGAACAGGCCGCGGACATCCGTATCCCCCGTCAAGCGGCTGATGGCCGAATGGGGCAGTGACGCGATGTTTGAATTCTTCGGCATCATGTGGGCTCTCGAAACGCGGGCCACAGGACCGGACGGGCCACTCGTACTCAACCGGGACTGTATCATTGTGCACTCTAGCCGTGTTAAAATCAGACGGAATTGATTGATATTAGCCGGTTTCGGTCCGCTTGCGGCCCTGAACGGCGTTTGCTGGGCTAAGGCGTCGGCGTCATGAAGCCGTCTTGTGCAAGGCCTATGCCCCGGGCGCGCGCTCCGGTTGCGTTGCGCTTTCGAAGTGCCCCCCGCGTTCAAATTGCAACGCTGGGCACAACCGCTCCGTATATGGTGAAGCGCCGTGCAGCGGCTTACGATGACTGCGATGAAACTGTTTACGCGTTGCGGCGGCTTTTAACTGAGACGGGATGACTACACTTCACGGCTGCGCCGGATAGATTACAAGAAGGAACTCGGCGCGCCGGGCAGGAACGACTAGAGCGTAGCGGCAGTTGCGTGTTGAAGCGTATTGGAATGGCGGGTTGCCGTGTTTGGTAGCGTAGATCGCGTTGTGAGCGTTGATGTCAATCCTGGCTCGCGCTTTGCGCTGACGAGCGCGGCGTTTGCAGCCGTCGCGTTTATTGCCGAGCTTGCTGCCATTATCGGCGTCGCAATCTTGACAGGTGTCGCCTACCACTTCGCCGTCTACGACACGCCGGGCTTGATCGAGAACTATGCAGCCGTTGGCAGTCTCGCGGGGCTGACGTACGGTCTTTCGTTCTTGATCCGCGACGAATACGGCGTCGAGAACCTGCTTGAAGGCCGGCGCGGCAACGGCCGGGTGTTCCTCGTTTGGAACCTGGCGTTTGTAAGTCTCGCAGTCATCGGCTTTCTGACGAAGAGCACAGCGCTGTTCTCGCGCGGCTGGCTGGTGCTGTTCTACGTGACCGGCTATCTCGCCGCGGTTGCACTCAATGCCGGCGTGCATCGGAGTTTGGCGAGCCTGATCGCGCGCGGCCTGATGCGGCGTCGCAAACTGATGATCGTCGGCACTTTAGAAGAGATCGCCCGTCTCGATCGCGAAATCGCCGACGGAGCGGGCAGTGTGTATGTCGCCGCGCGCGTCGTGCTACCGGCCGGATTGCATGGAACGAGCGACGGCGATCAAGCGCTTGATGCGGCGGTCGCCAATGCGCGGGCGCTCGGCATCGAAGATGTGGTGCTTTCCAACGCGCTGTCGAGCCCTGAAATTCTCGAACGCTGCATCGCCGCTTTCAGTTTGCTGCCGGTCGCAATCCACCTCGGCGCAGGCGGGGTTCTGAACCGCTTCAAGGACGCTCGCGTCGCCCGCTTTGGCCGCGCCACGACGCTGTCGCTGACGCGCGAGCCGCTCGGTCCGTTCGAGGCTTGGAGTAAGCGCGTCTTCGACATCGTCTCGGCCGGCCTGGCGCTGCTGCTGCTCAGCCCGCTGTTCCTGGTTGTCGCGCTGCTGATCAAATTTGACAGCTCCGGGCCTGTGTTCTTCCGCCAACGCCGCCGCGGCTTCAATCTTGAAGAATTCGCGATTTGGAAGTTCCGCACCATGACGACGCTCGAAGATGGTGACACGGTGCGTCAAGCGACCGCTAACGATCAGCGGGTCACTGGCATCGGGCGGTTGCTGCGCCGATACTCTCTTGATGAGCTTCCGCAGCTCTTGAATGTCTTGAAGGGCGAGATGTCGCTGGTCGGGCCACGCCCCCACGCCGTCGCGCACGATCGCTTTTACGAGCAACGCATCGCGCTCTATCCGCGGCGACTGAATATGAAGCCCGGCATCACTGGCTGGGCTCAGGTCAACGGCTTCCGCGGCGCCACCGAGAC
>JANNSR010000105.1:0-8788 GCA_031402935.1 Hyphomicrobium sp.
TTTGGCGCCGATGTCGTTCATGGCGCCGGTCGCCGTCAGGTATCCAAGCCCGATCAGCAGCATGGCAACAAACATTCGGAAGATGCCGGCGTTCTTGCGCAGCATCAGATAGCCGACCCCGAACAGCGGGATCGCCGTTGCCGCGAGACCTACAAGCAATTCTTCACTCATGCGCGTCCTCCATCGGTTTTGAGCCACGCGCCGCAGCAAGCTTTCGCCAGTTCGCGGACACGCAGAATGTAGCTTTGCCGCTCCGTCACCGAGATGACGCCGCGGGCATCGAGCAGATTGAAAACGTGTGACGCCTTGATGCACTGGTCGTAGGCCGGCAGTGCCATCAGGTGCACCTCGCCGCTATCGCCTTTTGCCAAAAGAGCCCCCTTATCAAGTAAGGATTGGCATTCGGCTTCGGCGTCCTTGAAATGCTGCAGCAGCATGCCGGTATTGGCGTGCTCGAAGTTGTGGCGCGAAAATTCGCGCTCGGCCTGCAGGAACACGTCGCCGTAGGTCAGGCGCTTATCGTCATCGCGGCCGTTAAAATTGATATCGAAGACGCGATCGACGCCCTGCACGTACATGGCGAGCCGCTCTAGCCCGTAAGTGATTTCGCCCGCAACCGGATTGCAGTCATAGCCGCCGACCTGCTGGAAGTAGGTGAACTGCGACACCTCCATGCCGTTGCACCAGACTTCCCAGCCCAAGCCCCAGGCGCCAAGGGTCGGGCTTTCCCAATCGTCCTCGACAAAGCGGATGTCGTTGATTCTGGTGTCGATGCCGATCTCATTCAGGCTCGCGAGATACAGCTCTTGGATGTTGGCCGGCGACGGCTTCATGATGACCTGAAACTGGTAGTAGTGTTGCAACCGGTTCGGGTTTTCGCCGTAGCGGCCATCCTTCGGGCGGCGCGACGGCTGCACGTAAGCCGCCGACCACGGCTTCGGCCCAAGCGCGCGCAGCGTCGTTGCCGGGTGAAAGGTTCCCGCGCCGACTTCCATGTCATAGGGCTGCAGGATCACACAGCCTTGCTGACCCCAGAACTGCTGCAGTGTCAGGATCAGATCCTGAAACGCTGCGCGCGGGCGCAATGGCGGAATGCCGGCCGAGGCGTGAGGGGCCGTCTTTGTGGACATCAAAGGCTCGTCTTGGGGTTGAATCGCGCCGCACTATACGCAGATAGACCCCCTTGTCACGCGCCGCAAAGGGCGATTTGCTTAGCGACCCGCCGGGCTCAGCGTATTGGCCCGGAAATTCATATGCGTAGGAGTGACCCCATGGCCGTCAATAAAGTCATCGAGCTGATGTCGGAATCGAACAAGAGCTGGGAGGACGCGGCGCAGAAGGCCGTCGATAAGGCGTCGAAATCTCTGAAAGGCATCCGCTCGGTGTGGATCCAGGACATGTCGGCGAAGGTCGATGCCAAGGGTAAGCTCGAGACTTATCGCGTGACGTGCAAGGTATCTTTCGAAGTGAAATAACTCACACTGAGGTCTCGCCGCGCGGGCGGTAGACGCCGGATTTCTCGTCCCACTCGAGTTCGCCGAGGTTGCGCGTGCTGCCTGTCGCTGCACGGGCTTCGCGGCGAATACGCTCGACCTCTGCCCGGCTCGGCGTTCGCGCCTGCTCGATCAGTTTTGCGAACAGCTTGTATCCGGCGTAGAAGCCAACGCCGGCAATGGCGAGAAGCACAAGAGGCGGCATGTTTCGCGTGCCCTCCTACTGGACCCTTAAAGCCCGAACCGCGACCACAGCGCGCGAGCTTCGATAGCCGACACCAGATCGTCGGCGAAAGCAAGGCCGCCGCCTGAAGCCAATCCGCTGAGACTATCAAGTCCCGGCGAACGGCGCAGTCGCGACAACAGCCCGCCGCGCTCCATGGTGATGGCCTTCAGCCGAACCTTATCGCCGAGCAGTTCGCGCATTTTGGTGCGGACGTCCGAGATGCCGTCGATCAATCCGAGCGCTAGTGCCTTTTCAGCCGACCAGAAGGCGCCCGAGAAAAGTTCGGCATCGTCGCCCTTGAGCTTGCCGAGGCGGCGCTGTTTCACAAATGCGATGAAGTTGTCGTGGATGTCGCCCTGGAGTGCCTTTAAGCGATCGATGTCCTCGGCCTTTTCGGGCTTGAAGGGATCGAGGATGCTTTTCGATAGTCCGGCCGTATAGACGCGGCGATCAATGCCGAGCTTGTCGATGGCTTTATCGAAACCGAAGCCTGCGGCGATGACGCCGATGGAGCCGACGATCGATGAGGCGTCGGCGTAGATCTCGTCGCCGCCAAGCGCTAGCCAATAGCCGCCGGATGCTGCGACGTCTTCGCAGAACACGTAGACCTTTTTGCCCTTCTCTTGCGCCAGCTGGCGCACACGTTTTGTGATCAAGCTGGATTGTACGGGCGAGCCGCCGGGCGAATTGATTACGACCGCGACTGCCGGCACCTTGGAGGCTTCAAAGGCTTTTTCAATGGCGCTGGCGGCGGTTGCGATCGATAGGCCGGGGCGCAGTGGCGTCGCCATGCCGATCGGCCCGTTGAAGCGCAGGACGGGCACAACGGCCGCACGCGAGAATGGCCACATCGATTGCAAACTCCAGATTCAAACCCAGTCTTCTCACATAGGTGAACTGCCGCGCGCGTGCCAGTGCGGTCAAAGCGCCATTTTACGGCTCAAGCGCCGCGCCGTGCCGCAGTATTGCATCGAGTTCATCTGTGAAGGCATTGCCGTTCCCGTGCAAAATCAGCCCCGGCCGCAGCGTCAACGGCGCGCGCGACCCCTTTCTGCCATCAACGAGCACCCGTATGGCGGCGTCTCCCTGGCGCGGATGGATAGGACGCACGGCGATGGCGCCGAAGCGGCCTGAAAACGCTTCGAGGATTTCCGCAAGGGCGTCTGCCTTATGAATCATCGTGGCGCGGCCGCCAGGCGCCGCCATGCGCGCCATGAAGCGCAGCCAATCATCGAGGCTGCCAGCCCGCATGGCGTGTGCTGCTGCTTTTAGCTCGGACGCCGCTGCCGTGCCGCCTGCGGTATCGTGAAACGGCGGATTGGCGAGAACATGAGTGAATGTTGCGTCTCCGAGTACTGCCTGCACCTCAGTTGTCAGAGGCGCTGTAATATCGGCCCAGACGACGCTGACGCGCGCCGCAAAAGCGTTGGCGGCAACATTTTCCCGTGCCAGCGCGCAAAGCGCCGGTTCGCGCTCGACGAGGACCACGTTCGCTTCGGGAAGCCGCGCGGCGGCACAAAGGCCGACGACACCGCAACCAGCCCCAATATCGAGGATGCGGCCGCCAGCCTTGGCAGTCGCCGCCAGCAGCACCGCATCTATTCCAGCGCGATAACCTATGGCGGGCTGGCGGATGCGCAGCCGGTCGCCGAGGAAAAAATCGTCCGTTACAGGAATTTGGAACGCGCCTGTCATGTCAGGCTCCGTCATCGGCGGCGAGCCACTGCCCAAGGCCTGCATCGGTCATGATGCCCGCGGCGCGCCGCCAATTCGCCGCTCCGACGAGCAACCGGCGCGGGAAGGCGCTAATCCCACCCTCCATCACGCTGATGTGGCGATCGAAGACCACTGCCTCGATGCCCTGATCGGCGAGCAAGGCTTCGACGTAAGTCAACAAGACCGGATCGTTGGTGATCAGCAACTCGCGCATCCCATGGTCTTGTTGTAATAGGGCCGAAATTGCAAGCTGTGGGCGGTGACGGCGCTCCGGCGAGCGGTTATGGTAACCGTCAAGGTTCGTCCGGCAGGGGGTTTTGACTTGGGTCGCGTTATTCCAATTGAAGAGGCACGGGAGGCCGCGCAAGGCCTGAAGCCGCTATTCGATCTCGTCGCCGACGACATGGAGGCGATCAACCGCATCATCCTCGACAAAGCCGTGTCCGACGTCGAAATGATCCCGCAGTTGGCCCACCACCTGATCGACAGTGGCGGCAAGCGGCTGCGCCCAATGCTGGCGATCGCGGCGGCTAAACTGTGCAGATATTCCGGCAACGGCCACATCCGCACGGCGTCTGCCGTGGAATTCATGCACACGGCAACGCTGCTACACGACGACGTGGTGGATGAAAGCGGCACGCGGCGCGGCAAGAAGACGGCGCGCATGATCTGGGGTAACCAGGCAAGCGTGCTGGTTGGCGACTTCCTGCTTGGCCAGGCCTTCAAGATGTTCGTCGACGTCGGCTCGATGCCGGTTCTGCGCATCATGTCGAATGCGGCGGCCACGATTGCCGAAGGCGAGGTGATGCAGCTTGCCGCCGCCAAGAACACCTCGACAACGGAAGACGCCTACCTCGAAATCATCAACGCCAAGACGGCGGCGCTGTTTGCGTCTGCAGCTGAGTCCGGCGCAGCCTTGGCCCAGCGCCCATCGGAAGAACAGGCGGCGTTGCGGTCGTACGGCAAGAATCTTGGTCTGGCGTTCCAGCTGGTCGATGACGCGCTGGATTATTCCGGCGACAGCGCCCGGCTTGGCAAATCTGTCGGCGATGATTTCCGCGAGGGCAAAATCACGCTGCCGCTGATTCTCACATTCCGGCGCGGCACGGCCGAAGAGCGCCAGTTCTGGAACCGCACCATTGCCGATGGCGACATTCAGGATGGAGATCTCGAAAACGCTGTTTCGCTGATGCGGCGGCATAAAGCCATCGAAGCCACCTTCGAGCGGGCGCGGTCCTATGGCTCAATCGCCCGCGACGCGCTGGCGATTTTCCCCGAAAGCCGCGAGAAAAACGCGCTTGAACAGGTCATCGCGTTTTGCGTGAGTAGGACGCATTAGCGTCGAACATTAGCTGAGCGTGACAGCCTGCACCCACCAATTGGGGTAGTCACGCGCGATTTCTTCTGCCGCAGCGGCGTTGTTGTCATAGATTCCAAAACACGTCGGCCCGGCGCCGGATACGGCGGCGTACTGGCAGCCCGGCACCGCTAACAATGCGCGTTTTACATCCGCAACGGCGGGCGCGACACTGCAGGCGGCAGCTTCGAGCGCATTGCCGCGCGATTGCATGAACGCGAGCAGCTCGTTGCGCGACCTGAACGGCGGCGGCAAGCTTGGAGCGGCGCTCCCCAGCGGACCCGCGTTCAGGGCCCGGAACACGTGTCCCGTTTTATCGGCTGGTATCGGCTGCAACGCATTGATCAGAACTGCGGCGAGCGGCGGTAAAGCAGGCACGGGCCGAACTTGTTCGCCGATGCCCGTTATCCACGATGCCGTGTCCTCTAAGCACACGGGAACATCGGCGCCGAGCGATGCCGCGATGCTTCTCCAGTCGATGCTGTCTTTCATTTCTGGATTGGCGCTGCGGACCAAACGTAACAGCGCCGCCGCGTCCGCCGAGCCGCCGCCAATACCGGCCGCGATGGGAAGATTTTTGGTTAGCACGATGTGCCCGAGTTTCAATGCGGGATCAGCGGCAGCGAGCTTGGCAAGCGTCACATCGATGAGGTTTTTGCCGCTGATCGTTGCGCCAAAGGCGCCATTGACCTCAGATCCTGCGGGACGCGAGAGATCGATTGAGACGTGATCGCCGCAATCGCGGGCGAACGCTACAAGACTTGCAATCTCGTGATAGCCGTCGGGCCGCTTGCCCAGGACCTCGAGCGTCAGGTTGACCTTGGCGGATGCGAACTCAGCGAAGATCGTCATGGCGACTGGCTAACATGCAGTGACTGGCCAACACGAAAACGGGCGCCGTGCGCGCCCGTTCTATATTGCGCCGTGCGCGGCACTGGCGTCACTGCACCGTGCGCTTGACGGGGCCGGTTTTGTTGTTTTCGCTACGCCGGCGCGACGGCTCATAGCGCTGCACCTGCTTAGCTTTCGGCGCCGTCTTGGCTTCGATCTTCGGCGGCAAGCCAGCCTCCAGCTTTATCTTGATTTTTTCGAGGTCTTCAGGCTCGGGGTTCAGCGACAGCGCCTGGCCCCACTGGAACTTGGCTTCACGCTCGCGCCCGATCTGCCAGAACGCGTCACCCAGGTGGTCGTTCAACGTTGGGTCTTCTGGCTTGATCTCGACGGCGCGCTCGAGGAAGCGCACGGCATCTTTGTAATTGCCCAGCTTGAAATGCGCCCAGCCGAGACTATCGACGATGTAACCGTCGTCGGGCTTTAGCTGAACTGCCTTCTCGATCAGCTTCATGCCCTCTTTCATATTCTTGCCCTGGTCGATCCAGGAGTAACCCAGATAGTTCAGGACCAGCGGCTGGTCGGGTGAAAGCTGCATCGCCTTCTTGAGATCGGCCTCTGCGGCTGGCCAATTTTTCAGGCGTTCGTGAGCCGTTCCGCGGGCGTAATAGTAGCCCCAGTGACGCGCGTCAGGCTTGCCGATCAGCGCGATGGCCTGCGTGAAATACTGCGCCGCCTCGGCGTATTGCTTGCGGGTGCGCATGATGTTGCCGAGCGCTTCGATCGGGCGCACGTCCTTGGGGCTCTCCTTGGCGAGAACTTCGAGCAGGGCCTTGGCTTCGTCCGACTTCTCAAGCGAGTTCAAATTGAACGCCTTGCGAATGTCGATGGCGCTCTGCAAGGCCGAACCCTTCGGGATCTTATCGTAGGTGGCGATCGCTTCGTCGTAGCGGCGCGCGGTTTCTTGCGCGCTTGCGAGCGCGGCCAGCGCGAAGGCGTGGTCGGGCTTGGCGTTCAGGGCAAGTTGCAGATAGATCGTGCCGAGACTAACTCCGCCCTCACCCGTCAGCGCTTCGCCGAGGCCATAAAAAACTTCCGCAAGGCCATCGATTGGCGTCGTGATGATAAGCGGGATCTTGCCCTTGCCGTCGAGACGCTTCTGCAAATCCTTAGCAAGCGGATGCGCATCGCCCTGCGATTTGTCGAGCTGTTCCTTGACGACTTGCTTAGCGAGTTTCATGTCGTTGTAGAACGCAGCGTGTTGGGCATAGGCGAGCGACGTGCGCAGCGTCCGGCTGTCCTGCCTGAACATCTTTTCAAATGACGCCCGGGCTTCCGCTTTCTTGCCGGCGAGGTCGGCGATCAGCGCCCGGTGATAGCGCAGATAGAATTGCGCCCAGTCGGGCTGCTTCGGCAAATCGACGGCGGCAAGCGCACCCGCCTTGTCGCCGGCTGCGAGCCGGGTCCAGCCGCGCGCGATGGCGCTCGTCAATTCACCGATCGGATTTTCGGACGCGGCCTTGAAGTGCTCTTCCGCCTTGGCATAGGCGCCAGTCTTGAAGGCCGTCACGCCAAGCAGGAATCGCGACATGCGGTGCGACTGCTGTGTCGCGGCGAGCTGCTCGGCCAGCGGGATGGCGCGCAGCCAGTTGCCGGCCATTGTTTCCATCTGGAAGGCCTGCTCGAGCAGCACGTCGTTGCCTGGATCGCGCGCCAGCGCCTGGCCGTAGAACTCGGCGGCGTTTTCGGTATCCTGCAGGCCGCGTGCAAACCGTGCTGCCAGGTAGCTGCCAAGCACAGACGAGACTGCGCTGGTCACCTCGGCTGGCTCGCCCTCGCGTGCCGGCGCTTGCGCCATGGCACCCGAAACAGCCAGACCAATGACGGCAATGCTCAACGATATCAGGCGTCCGAGCGGTGCGCGCATTCAACGAAATCCTTGTTGAGGGCCGCTTGTTGCGACTCCAGACGCTGCAACCCTAGCAAACATAAACCGCTCTTGGCGACACGCTTTCCATTAAAATCCGGCAACGGGCGACATTTACGGGGAAAGGCGTGAAAAACGTGAGCAGCGTAGGCGAAAATATCGCGCACAACTGCGTGCAGCCGCCGCCTCGTTTCACGGATGAGCAGGCGATCGGCGGCACACCTTCTTGTCCCTACATCCCCGAGTAGTTCGGGCCGCCGCCACCTTCTTTCTGCGTTTGAAGGCACTCGGCGGCGCGCGGGCTTAAGCTTCACATCCCCGAGTAGTTCGGGCCGCCGCCGCCTTCGGGACAAACCCAGGTGATGTTTTGGCTCGGATCCTTGATATCGCAGGTTTTGCAGTGGACGCAGTTCTGGGCATTGATCTGAAACCGCGCATTGCCCTTGTCGTCGCGCAGGATTTCGTAAACGCCGGCCGGGCAATAGCGCTGAGCCGGCTCGGCATACTCCGGCAGGTTAACGCTGACCGGGATCGACGGATCGGCGAGGCGCAAGTGGACCGGCTGGTCTTCCTCGTGGTTGGTCGCCGAAAACGACAGGTTCGTCAGTTTGTCGAAGGTCAGGCGGCCATCGGGCTTAGGGTAGTCGATCGGCGTGAAATTGCGGGCCTTGCCGGTCGCCGCAGCGTCGTTCTTGCGGTGCTTGAGCGTGTACCCGAGGCCGATGCCCGGTATCAGTGTGTTCAGCCATAAATCCGTGCCGCCAAGCGCCACACCGGCGACCGTGCCGTATCGAGACCAGAACGGCTTCATGTTTCGCACGGTCTTGAGATCGGCGGCGATCGGGCCGCTGCGGACATCCGTCTCATAAGCAGAAAGCTTGTCGTGGGCGCGTCCGGCCAGGACGGCATCATACGCCGCGTCGGCCGCCGCGATGCCGGACAGCATGGCGTTATGGCTGCCCTTGATGCGCGGCAGATTGACCATGCCGGCGGCGCAACCGAGCAGCGCGCCGCCTGGAAAAACAAGGTCGGGCATCGATTGCCAGCCGCCTTCGGTGATGGCGCGGGCGCCATAGCCTATGCGCTTGCCGCCCTCAAACACGTCGCGGATGGCGGCGTGCGTCTTGAAGCGCTGGAATTCGTCATAGGGCGAAATGTACGGGTTGGCGTAATTCAGATGCACGACGAAGCCGACGGAAACCAGATTGTCACCGTAGTGATAGAGGAACGAGCCGCCG
>JANNSR010000106.1:0-1960 GCA_031402935.1 Hyphomicrobium sp.
CCGCGCCGCATCATCAGCCCCGGCAGCGGGCCAATCCCGCCCTCGGCCCAAATCGTGCCGCCCATCATGCGCGTGCCGGCCCCGTCGCCGGTCTTGCCGCGCACGATAATCGTGCCGCGCCGCATCTTGTCGCCGGCACGCGAGCCGATATTGCCCTCGACGACAATTGTGCCGCCCGCCATGCCGAAGCGATCACCCGGCAGCACGCCGCCGATGTTGTCGCCAGCGTTCCCCGCGACGTGCACCAGTCCGCCGCTCATGCCGGTGCCGAGCGAATGTCCGGCGTTGCCGCTGATTTCGAGTATGCCGCCGGTCATTTTGCGCGCGGCCTGCAAGCCCGCATTGCCGATGATGCGCAGCGTGCCGCCATCGAGCCCGGCGCCTGCGAAGTCGAGGCCAGCGCCGCTGCCCTCGATCGTAATCGTATCGCCTGGCGTTCCAGAGATATCGAAAGCGTCGCCAACGCTGAGCCTGTCCTTGCCCATTCCGACCGTCAGGCTTGCAATCTCATACGACGAAAGCGCCGCGAGCTTCGACGGGGTCAGACTGGCGATGTCGAGCCGCTCACCGGCTGGCGCCTTCAGGCGAAAAGTAAGACCACTCATCAGATGAGATCCTTCAAGTGGTAGTGATGCTGGCCGAGCTTGCCGCCGTAGTTGCCGGCGGTCACACGCGTGACGCCCTTCTTGGCGCCGATATCTGTCACGGCCTTGAGGCCAACCCGCATGGCATCAGCCACGACTTTCGACGTCAGCCCGTCGATGACGATTTCGAGCACGGCCAGCGTGCCCTCGGTCAGCTCGCTTTTAGTGGCACCCCGCAGCGTCGGGCAGTACGCGTCGTTGGTGGAAGCGAACATGCCCTTGTACTTGGTGCCGACCTTGCTCCCAGAGCGCACGATGCCGCCCGGAAATGGCGTGATGACGTCGTTGATCTTGGCAATCGCCTCGACCGCCGCTTCCGTCGTCTCAAGCAGCCCGGCGCGGTCGCGGCCAACGATCAGCAGGTTACCGCCGCCGACCGCGTCCGTCGTGACGCTGGTTGTCTCCTCAATGACGAATTCGCCGTCCATCACCGGCACGCGCCAGTAACGGCTGTCGCCAAGCTTCTTCGCCGTCTGGAAGCCATCGCCGAAAAAGCGCGGCGCCTTGCCGAGACCGATTTTCATCGGCGCATCGAGCCCCGCATAGCAAGCCGAGCCGGGCGACGTCAGCACGCACTGGCCGATGCGATTCTTGATCTGCGGAATGAGTGCGTCGGGCGAAAAGCCGAACATCAGCACGCGCACACCCGGCCGTCCGTCTGGCGTTTCATCGCCTGACAGCTCGCGGTCGATGCCGCATTCGGCGCCGCAGCCGATGACTGAGGTGCCGAACCCGGTGGCGGTGACGGCGGCAATCTTCGCCCACTTCATTGTATCGGCGGTGATAATAATACCGGTGCCGCTCATGCCGAAGGCTTCGGCGAACGTGTCATCGACGAACACGCCGTTGATGGTTTTGCCTGCGAGGGTCTGGCTCATGCCGTGCGCGCCCCCGTCGGCTGCACGATCAGCGAGCCTTGGCCGTAGTTGATGATCTCGTCATCCGACAGCCGGAAGTTTTCCATGCGCACGGTATGGAAATCGTCGAAATAGCTTTTCAGGAATTTCTCGATTCCGCGGTCAAAGGTCGGCCTGGCCACGTGCGTCGCGCCGTTGACGACCTTGACGATTTTGCCGTCGCGCACGATCAGCTCGCCGTTCTTGAACACAAGCTCGGGCTTTTCGAACATGGCTTCGCGGTCCGGGTTGTCCTCGTACACCGTGATATCGCCCGACGCGCCAACGCCGACGTGACCGCGGTCTTTGAGCCCCAGGCTCTTCGCCGGTCCGGCCCGCGTCATGATGGCGATCTCATACAGCGAATACTCGCGCTCGATACTGGCGAGGCTCGAATACTTGAACGCGTCCTGGTTGACC
>JANNSR010000107.1:0-10400 GCA_031402935.1 Hyphomicrobium sp.
AATTCTGGGTCCATTGGTGTCTCTCTTTCCCTCTCCCCGTCCTTCACGGGGAGAGGGTTAGGGTGAGGGGCGGCAACTAAAAGAGCCCGTGACGGGCGGCCGCTTGCTCTGAATTTTTTGCTGCCCCTCACCCCAGCCCTCTCCCCATTGAGTGCAGGAACGGGGTGAGGGAGCTCAGCTCCTATAATCCGCGTTGATCGAGATGTAGTCGTGCGTCATATCGCAGGTCCACACCACCGCCGATGCGTTGCCCACGCCCGCGTGGACGCGAATAACGATGTCGCGGTTCTTCATGTACGCCGCGACAGTTTTTTCATCGTACTCTTCCGCACGCTCGCCGTCGCGTGCCACGCAATGCGGCCCAAACCAAATCGCGAGTTTGTCCCGGTCCGCCGCCTCGCCTGATTTGCCGACCGCCATGACAACGCGGCCCCAGTTCGGGTCCTCGCCCGCAATCGCGGTTTTCAAAATCGGCGAGTTGGCACAGGAAAGCGCGATTTTCCGCGCCGCGGCCCACGATTTCGCACCCTCAACTTCAAACGTCACGAACTTCGACAGCCCCTCGCCGTCTTTTGCCACCTGGATGGCAAGATCGCGCATCAAATCATGCAGCGCTTGCGAAAACGCTTTCAGTTTTTTCGATTTCGCCTTGCCGGCCGGCTTCTGGCCACGCTTTGCGGCAGCACCTGTTGCGAACAGCAGGCAGGTGTCGCTGGTTGACGTATCGCCTTCGACGGTCATGCAGTTGAACGTCGTCTGCGCGTGCGCGCTCACCATCTCCTGCAGTGCATCGGCATCGATCGCCGCGTCCGTGAACATAAAGCACAGCATCGTTGCCATATCGGGCGCTATCATGCCGGCGCCCTTGCAAAAGCCGTTGATCGTGACTTCGGTTTTGCCAACAAACGCAGTGCGCGTTGCGAGCTTAGGATAAGTGTCTGTCGTTAGTATCGCCCGCGCCGCGGCTTCGAACTGGCCGGGTTCGGCGGCCGCCGCGAGGCCGCTCAAAAGATGCGCAAACTTCGCCGCGTCCAGCGGTTCGCCGATGACGCCTGTTGAGGCGATGTAAACTTCATGCGGCTTGCAGCCTGCCGCTTCTGCCGCATGGTTCGCCGTCATCTCAACCGCCTCGCGGCCGCGTTTGCCTGTAAACGCATTGGCGTTGCCCGAATTGACGACGAGAACGCGGGCCGCGCCCTTCTTCAGGCTCTTACGGCACCACAGCACCGGCGCCGACGCCGTTTTCGATTGCGTCAGCACACCTGCCGCCGTCGTGCCTTGGTCCATCACTGCGACCAGCAGGTCGGTGCGGTTTTGATAGCGAATACCGGCTTCCGCGGTTGCAAAGCGCACGCCGTCGATCGGCGGCAACGTGGCGAGCGTCACTGGCGCAAACGGCGAAACCGCTGTGATTTTGCCCATGGTCTTGGCTGATCCTGCAAAGGGTTGAGCGATCCCCAAAACAGATCGGGCCGCTCAAATCAAGCGGCCCGCTGCAATAAAGCCAATTGTGACAGTGGCGCGCTGGATAGCGCCTACTTTTTCTCGTCCGGCTTTTTGTCTTCCGGCTTAGCATCGGCCGGTTTTGCCTCCGCCGGCTTGTCGCCGCCCGGCGTTGCCGCATCGGGCTTCGGCGCGGTTGCCGCCTTGGCCTGCTCTTCGATCGCCTTGTTGCGGTCGTCGATGGCCTTCTTGATATCGGCATCGACAAACTCAATTTTCGCCTTCGACCGCAGCGTCACTGCCGACTGCTGCGCCTTCTGCAGCAATTGCGACTGGACGATGCGATCCTTGACGATATCGAACGCCGGCGGCTGCTTCATGCGCTTGTCTTCGATCTTGATCAGATGCCAGCCGAACTGGGTTTTGACGGGATCGGACACGTCGCCCTTGGCGAGCTTGAACACGACCTCTTCGAACTGCGGCACCATCTGGCCGTGGCCGAAATAGCCGAGATTGCCGCCGTCGTCCTTCGAGCCCGGATCCTTGGAGTTTTCCTTGGCCAGGGCCACGAAGTCGCCGCCGCCCTTGATCTTGTCCTTGAGCTCTTTCGCCTTGTCCTCGCTCTCGACCAGGATATGCCGCGCCGAGACTTCTTCCTCCGGCTTCATCAGCTTGACCTGATCGTCATAGAGCTTGCGGGCATCGGCATCGCTGACAGACGCTTTGATGACTTTGTCGAAATAGACTTCGCGCAACGCCCGCCGTTTCAGGTAGTTCAGCCGGGTTTCGAAGTCCGGGCCCTGGCCCAGCTTTTCGGCTTCGGCCGCTTCGGCGAATAGCTGGTTGTCGATCAGAAATTCCAAGAGCGACATGCGTTTCTGATCGGGCGGCATGGTGCCCATGTCGGCACCTATTTCGCTGTCGGCAACCGCCAGATCGGCGTCTGTGATGGCTTTGCCGTTGATGGTCGCAACCACCTTGTCCTCGGCGTGAACACGTGTCGCAAGGGTGCCAAATGCGGCCCCTGCCAGCGCAAGGGCCAGGATGGTCTGAGCAAGACGCGCGTTCAAGGGAAGCTCCTCATGGATATTGAAGGGGTTGTGATTTTGCCAGCGGTTGCGGAGCGGCGCTGGGGCGGTTAACCCGCCACCACCGGGGGCCAGCCTTACCGGGGACCAGACGGCCGGAAAACTCCGCCGGGATACCCCTCAGCTCCCCGAAAACCAAGTTAAAATTTGGCAAGTGCGGCCTCGTCAGCCTAACACCCAATTCCGGCCCGCAAACATTGACATTGTGGGGGTCGAGTTCTTATGTCTCCACCCGCGATTAGGGCCGCAGCCGGAGGTAGAAGGTGGGGCGCAATAGCTGCCCGCCTGCGCCAAGCCGTTGGCTCTGCTTTGCGGATCGTCCGCTTCATGCAGCCACTACCGCTGGAGACCCGGCTTAATGCCGGCCTTCCGCCCCTTTAGGACAATGACACAATGCTTTCGCTCGGCGGTCTGGCTTCGAAGTTTTTCGGCTCATCCAATGAGCGCAGAATCAAGATTTTCCGGCCCAGGGTCGCGGCCATCAATGCGCTCGAGGACGAACTCATCGCCTTGAGCGACGACGATCTACGCGCCCGCACGGAGATGTTCCGCCAGCAGCTGAAAGACGGCGCCGATCTCGACACCCTGCTCGTCCCCGCCTTCGCAACCGTGCGCGAGGGCGCCAAGCGCTCGCTCGGCCAGCGCCATTTCGACGTCCAGTTGATCGGCGGTATGGTGCTGCATCAGGGCGACATCGCCGAAATGAAAACCGGCGAAGGCAAGACGCTCGTCGCAACGTTGCCCGTCTACCTCAACGCACTCGCCGGCAAGGGCGTGCATGTCGTGACCGTCAACGACTACCTCGCCAAGCGCGACAGTGAGTGGATGGGCCAAGTCTACAAATTCCTCGGGCTGACCGTCGGCGTCATCGTCCATGACATGAGCGACGAAGGCCGCAAGTCCGCCTACGCCTGCGACGTCACCTACGGCACCAACAACGAGCTTGGCTTCGATTACCTGCGCGACAACATGAAGATGCGCATGGACGACATGGTCCAGCGCGGCCACTCGTTCGCCATCGTCGACGAGGTGGACTCGATCCTGATCGATGAAGCCCGCACGCCGCTGATTATTTCCGGGCCGCTCGAAGACCGCGCCGATCTCTATCAGGCGGTCGATGCGCTGATGCCGTCGATCGAGAAGGAAGATTTCGATCTCGACGAAAAGCAGCGCCAGGTATCGCTCAGCGAAGCCGGCAACGAAAAGATGGAGCAAGCGCTCGCCGCCGCCGGGCTGATGAAGGGTTCTCTCTACGACATAGACAACGTCACCATCGTCCACCACATCAATCAGGCGCTCAAAGCCCACAAGCTGTTCCAGCGCGACAAGGACTACATCGTCAAGGGCAGCCAGGTCGTTATCATCGACGAGTTCACGGGCCGCATGATGCCGGGCCGGCGCTATTCCGAAGGTCTGCACCAGGCGCTCGAAGCCAAGGAAAAAGTCGAAATCCAGCCCGAGAACCAGACTCTCGCCTC
Source organism: Hyphomicrobium sp. (assembly GCA_031402935.1). Taxonomy (GTDB): domain Bacteria; phylum Pseudomonadota; class Alphaproteobacteria; order Rhizobiales; family Hyphomicrobiaceae; genus Hyphomicrobium_B. Next base: position 4,010 of record JANNSR010000107.1, read on the forward strand.
GATCACCTTCCAGAACTATTTCCGCCTCTACAAAAAACTCGCCGGCATGACCGGTACGGCGCTCACCGAAGCCAGCGAGTTTATGGACATCTATGGGCTCGAAGTGATCGAGATCCCGACCAACGTGACCGTGCTACGCCTTGACGACGACGACGAGATCTACCGCACGCAAAAGGAAAAGCTCGGCGCCATCGTGCAGTCGATCGCCGAGTGCAAAAGCCGGGGCCAGCCGATCCTCGTCGGCACCACATCGATTGAAAAGTCCGAACAGCTCTCCGAGCTTTTGAAAGATCACGACTACATCCGCGGCCTCGCCAAAACGCTGATGGAGTCCGCTGACGGCCTTAGGCCCGGCAAGGACGACGATCTGCGCAAGCACTTCACCGAAATGGCCGGCATTCTGACCACGCTCGCCGACGCCGCCAAGGGCAAGATCGACCCGATCGCGCACCAGGTTTTGAACGCGCGCTACCACGAGCAGGAAGCCAGCATCGTCGCCCAGGCCGGCGTGCCGGGTGCCGTCACCATCGCCACCAACATGGCGGGGCGCGGCACCGACATTCAGCTCGGTGGCAACGCCGACTACCGCGTGCGCGATTGGGTCATCGAAGAAACCGCCAAGGGCACCGCGCCCGACGATGCGGCCATTAAAAAGCAGCGCGCTACCGTTCTCGCCGACATCGCCGTCAAGAAGCAGCAAGCGCTTGATGCCGGCGGGCTTTACGTGCTCGCGACCGAGCGTCACGAAAGCCGCCGCATCGACAACCAGCTGCGCGGCCGTTCGGGCCGTCAGGGCGATCCCGGCCGCTCGAAATTCTACCTCGCGCTCGATGACGACTTGATGCGCATCTTCGGCTCCGAACGCATGGACAAGGTGCTGCAAACGCTCGGCCTCAAGGAAGGCGAGGCCATCACGCATCCGTGGATGAACAAGTCGCTCGAGACGGCGCAGAAAAAAGTCGAGCAACGCAATTTCGACATCCGCAAGCAAATCCTCAAATACGACGACGTCATGAACGATCAGCGCAAGGTCATCTTCGAGCAGCGCCTCGACATCATGGAACAGAGCGAAGTGTCGGAAACCGTCTCCGATCTGCGCCACCAGCTCGTCGACGAACTTGTCGTCCGCCACATCCCGCCGGCCGCCTATGCCGAGCAGTGGAACACGCAAGGCCTGCAAGAGCAGGTCGCCGGCATCTACGGTCTCGACCTCCCGGTCGCCGATTGGGCGGCGGAGGAAGGCATTGCGGACGTCGAAATCAAGGAGCGGATCCTGAACGCCGTCGATGCCAAGGCCGCTTTGAAAAAAGAAGAACTCGGCGCCGGCCTTTACGGCCAGATCGAAAAGATGGTGCTGCTGCAAACGCTCGACCATCTCTGGCGCGAGCATCTCGTCACGCTCGAGCATTTGCGCCAGGTCATCGGTTTCCGCGCCTATGGCCAGCGCGATCCGCTGAACGAGTACAAGGGTGAAGCCTTCGTATTGTTCGAGAGCATGCTCGGGCGCTTGCGCGAGAACGTCACCGGCCAGCTCATGCACGTCGAACTGGCGCCGCCGGAAGAACAGCCGGCACTCCAGCCGGTAGAGCTTCCGCCGATGGAAGCCCACCACGTCGACGCCACCACCGGCCTCGATGAATTCGATCCCGAACTCGCCATGGCGGATGCGGCGATCTCAGGCGCTCGCGCCCGCCGCTTCGTCCCGCCGGAAGCCGAAAAACGCGCGCCGCTGCAAGTCCGCAAGGCCGAAGGTGATGTGAACCCGAACGATGCTGCCACCTGGGGCCGCGTCTCGCGCAACGCCGTTTGCCCATGCGGCTCAGGCAAGAAATACAAGCATTGCCACGGCAAGATGGAGTGATGGGCGTACTTTTTCGTTGGCGCTGACGACACGCGTTCCGCGCGCCGGCCGCCAGCGCCGGCTTCTCCCTCTCCCCTTGGGGAGAGGGCAGGGTGAGGGGGTCTTGGTTCTACTTCTGACGCCTGTCTACGTCAGTGCCCGCCCGCACCCGGCGGCGCCACGGCCGCAGACCCCGACGCAGGCGCTGAATGCCCGCCGCCATAGGCGGCAATGCGGTCCGATAGCGCCAGCAGCACGGCCGAAATCACAAACGTCAAATGAATGACCACCATCCAATACAGCGTCCGCTCGGACTCCGGCGTGACGGTGCTGATCGACATGAATTTCTTGAGCAACTGAATGCCCGAAATCGCCACGATCGACGACAGCAGCTTCAGTTTTAGTGCCGCAAAATCGATCGTGCCCATCCATTCGGGCCAGTCTGTGTGATTGGAGTGATCGATCTTCGAGACGAAATTCTCGTAGCCGGAAAAAATCACGATGATCAGCAGCGATCCCGTCAGAGCCAGATCGACCAGGGTCAATACGCCCAGGATGACGTCTGATTCCGTCGATGAGAATGCGTGCAAGGCCAGATGCGCGAATTCGGCGACAAACTTGATCAGCAGCAGGATCAGCGACAGCGCTAAGCCAAAATAAAATGGCGCCAATAGCCAGCGCGAGCTGAACAGCGACTGCTCGAGAAAATTCTCAACTTTTTTCGACGTGTTCGGTCCGGCCATGGATCGCCTGTGCTGTGCTGTGAGTTTCGTTGCTTGAGCGGCTCTATCGCAGGCTCTGAGGATTGCGGCAAGCCGCTTGTCGCGGTGCGCTCAGCCCTGCGGCCGCGCCTGCGCGTTGCGGCGGCCCGTTTCGCGGGCAGCGATCACAGCGCGCTTTTTGGCCGCTTTGACTTGCAGTGCCGCGAACCGGCGGCAACTCGCCCGCGCCAGATCGCATTGCAGTGCCCGGCGGCGCGGCATCACCGCGGTCTGCTTGTCGCTGCCGAGCTTGGTTTGCTGCTCATCCGGCGGCGCCACGCCGTTATAACGCGGCGTGAACGGTATGCGGCCACCAGGCGCCGGCACGCTGCGCAGCCATTGATCCTGCTCGCGAATGACCAACAGCGTCGTCTCGCACGGCTCCAGCGGGCCCGCTTCTTCGCCGCGCGCCGTCTGCCGGAAACTGTAGCGTGCATCGCAAATGCTGACCATCGGCGGCCGCTTCCAGGCTTCAAACGCGTCGTAGCCATCCTTCAGGTTGGCCCAGAAATTTGCCCACGGCGAACCGGAGTTCGCCTCCATATTGGCGTCCGTCATGCGGAACGGAAACACATGCACCGGCACGTCGCGCTGTCCGCTTTCAACTGCTGAAATCATGATTTGGTGAATCTCGTCGATGACCGGGTTGGTCATGGCGAAACAGCCGATCGACGAACAGCCGCCGTGAAGCAGAATATCCGATCCGGTCCGCGCCTGCGATTGATCGAGCACGTTCGGGAAGCCGATGTTGATCGCCTTGGGGTGGCGCTGCGTCGGGCGGATTTGCCCGCGCGTTACAGTGTAGAACCCTTCCGGCGCCTGCTTGTCGCCGGTGCGCATCTTCGGCCCGATCGTTCCGGACCAATGGCAGATCGGGTAGACCGCGAACAGCTCAAAAACGCCGGACTTTTCTTTCCAGATTTCGAGTTCGGATTCGGCCTTGAAGACGCGGATCAGGATCGGCGACGCCAGCGTCACGCCCATTTCCTTCAAGCGCTCGTCGAGGATCGCGACATTCGGCGTGCCGGGTAGCGGCAAGGCGCCTGCCGCAAAGTCGCGCTGCCGCTCGACCCGGTCGGCAGCGACATCTTTGAGTTCGATCGACAACGCGGCTGCCGGAGACGTCATGGCTGTCGTCAAGGCGAACCCCGCCGTGACCGCCAGAACACTCCTCCAGCCCTGTGCCAAACGAAAAGCCATCGACGCTGAGGGTCCCTGAACCTGCCACCCATTCCGAGGCCAGACCATAAAGCCACCGGCCACGAATTCGAAGTGTCTTTTTGCCAACAGCCACTGTTCCGTTAAGCCCCTGCGAATGTTAGCTCTTTGGTGAAGCCGCAGGGCAACGGTCGGTAATCTCTCCGTCGCCGTCGTTATTGGCGCCCGCAGGCTCAAAACCATAACTGCCCCGGCAAACATGAACGCGCGGCGGCAGCAGCGTTGCTTCGAACAGGTCGTTGCCGGTTTTCAGGCTGCGCCACCAGGGCTCAGCCGGGTGGCCAGCGTAGCGCTTCAACGTTTCGTCCGACATGCGGAACGGATAAACCTGCACCTGAAACCGCTTCTGCCCGGCATCGAGCGCTGCCGTCACCAGCTGCCAGATTTCCTTGATCTGCGGGTCCGTCATCGCGAAGCAACCGACCGAGCCGCAGCCGCCATGGACCATGATCAGCGATCCCGTGCGCCCGTGGGCTCGATCAAACGCATTCGGATAACCGAGGTTGAACGAGCGGTACCAATTGCTGTTCGGGTTTAGCGCGCCGCCATCGACCGTATAAAACCCTTCCGGCGCCTGGTAGTCGCCCTGCTGCAGCTTCGGCCCAAGCCCGCCCGACCAGCGGCAAATTGGGTACGTCGCAAAGCGATGGAACACCCCGTCGCGCTTCATCCACAACTCAAGTTCAAATTCCTTTTTGAAGATGCGCATGAAGATCGGCGAACCTTGAGCCAACCCATGCTCTGTCAACCGGCGCGGTAAGTTAGCGAGATCGGGCGTACCGGCAAGCGGCATTCCCCAACTGACGCGAAACCGGCGCTGGGCGCGTTCGTGCGCGATTCTGTCAGCATCGCTGCTGCCCGGCAGTGGCGGCATGAGCGGCGCCAACAGCACAGCCGCACCCGCCATCAGCGCCACTGCGAGAGCGAACAGCAGCAAGCCACGTCGCGATCGCTTGCTCTGCTTTTGCTGTGCTACCTGCGAAGATCGGTCCGTTGAGGCCGCCATGGATCAGCGCTGCCCTGTCGTTACTGTGGGTTGGCGCTACTGCGCGTTGACGACCGGCGTCACGGCCACGCCGGTGCCGCTCGGTTGCCCCACGCTCGACGTCGCCGTTGCTGTCACGTTGGCCGCGGCTTTCGCGGCCTGGATATCGGCCAGCGTCGGTTCGACATCGGTACTGACGAGCCCTTTCAGTTTGTTGCCGCTCGCCACCTGAACGTCCGGTTCTTCCGGCAACGGCGTGAACGCGGCGATCACCGGGCGCTGGAACGCCGGGCAGCGGTCATCGGCATTGATGCGGCTTTGCGGCGGCACAACATTGACGACATAGCGCCGGTCGCAGACCGCGATCCCTGGAGGAATGCGATGCTTCTCGAAGTGGTCATAGCCCTGCTTCAAGGTGGTCCAGAACCCATACCACTTGTGCTTTTGCTTCTTTATCTCCGCCATGCGCGCGTCGGTCATGCGGAACGGATAGGCGTGCAGCTGGAAGTTCGGCTGGCCAGCCTTCAGGCTCTCGCGCGTCAGGCCGTAGATTTCTTCCATCAAGGCGTCCGTCATCGCGTAACAACCCGCAGAGCGGCACTTGCCGTGCACCATCAGCGCGTCGCCCGTGCGACCCAGCGAGCGGTCATAGCTGTTCGGAAAGCCGAGGTTGAACGACAGATAGAATTTCGAGTTCGGATTCATCAGCGTCGGCGTAATGGCGTAGAAGCCTTCCGGTGCCTGCTTGTCGCCCGTCATCAGTTTCGGCCCAAGCTCGCCCGACCAGTTGCAGATCGGGTAGGTCTTGAAATGATAGAAGCGCCCGTCGTCGCGCTGCTTCCAGACTTCGAGTTCGGACTCTTCCTTGAACACGCGTACGAATGCCGGGCTGGCAACCTGCATGCCCTTCTTGCCGAGCAGGCTGAGCGTCTCTTTCGACAGCGGCACTTCGGACGGCGCTGGAATCACGGGCGCGTTCGAGCAGGCGCCAACGGCCAAGCTAATGGCCGCAGCGGCAAGCGCCAAAACTGATCCCAAACCCGTTTTCATCCGCCCCGGCAGTCTCGCTATCCCTGCTCAACGAGATCCCTGCGGGATCGCCCGCAAAACGCTAAATCGAGGAACGTATTGAGCTTTTCATGATTCAACGCAACAGCCGCCTGCATACCTATGTGGATGAATGCGGCACTGGCGCGGCATGAATTCCTGCTCCCCTTGGGGAGAAGGTGCCGCGAAGCGGCGGATGAGGGGGCTGTTATCCGGTTCTTGGGCGACAGACCATCCCCTTACCCTCGGCATTCGCCGAGGGCAGGCCCCGGCCCTCTCCCCAAGGGGAGAGGGAGAACCCGCTACCGGCCGATGCTCAGGAAGCGGTCATGGCGCTGTTTGCGGATGTCTTCCGGCGATTTGCCGTCGAATTCGGCCAGAACCCGGGCAATGGCGTTGCCCGTGGCGATAATAACCGAATCGCGGTCGCGATGGGCGCCGCCGGTCGGTTCTTTGATGATCACGTCGATGACGCCGAGCTGGTCGAGGTCCTGCGCCGTGATTTTCATGTTGGAGGCGGCGTCTTCTTTCTTGTTGGCG
>JANNSR010000108.1:0-2479 GCA_031402935.1 Hyphomicrobium sp.
CGCCTTCGTTTTCCTAGCGCATTTATGGCGTTTGTTGTTGCTTGCTCCCTTGGGTGCAGATAAAGTACCCATTCGGCCATTATTATTGCGGCACTTTTCTAGCAACTTCCAACCGCCAAGCCTCGAGAACCTGACCGCGACTACAGTCCAATCAACAAGCCTTTTTGCCGCCGCGTCAACTTTCGACGCGGCGGCAAAAAGTCAGCGGCTTGACCTTGCTGGCGCCGGCCAGAGCGCTAAGTTGGCGGGATGTTAACTGTACGCGACCATCGGAGCGGCGATCTGTTCGATCCGTGGGAGTATCTTGGACCGCAGCGACGCCGGCTTTTGCAGCAGAGTTGGGCGGGAGTGTTCCGCGATTACTTGCTCCAACATCTGCCGGTCAAAGACTTGGCGGCCTGTTTTCGGGATGATTTCGGGCGTCCCAGCAAAGACCTGCACGTCGCTTTGGGCGCTTTGATTTTGCAGCAGTTGCACGATCTGACCGACCGGCAGACGACCGAGGCGGTCGCTCTGAACATCGCGTGGCACTATGCGCTCGACATTCGCCGCGAACCGGACGCCTATCTCTGCGAGCGTACCCTCCGGAACTACCGCTACAAGATTTTGGAGCTTGGATTGGACGAGGTCCTGTTCCGCACGCTGACCGACAAGCTGATTGCCGCCGTGGGCGTCGATAGCGGCAAGCAGCGTCTGGATTCTACCGCCGTTCGCTCGGCCATTCGCGGTCTGACCCGATTGGGCATTCTTGTCGAAGCAGCCAGCAAGTTTCTGCGCGAGCTGAAGCGGACGTTTTCTGAGCAGTATGCGGCGGTCGATCCCGAAGTTTTACGAAAGTACGTCGAGCGACAAGGCGGCGGTTGCTTTGCCGACACGCGGCCCAGCGAATCGAAGCGGCGTCTGCCGGAAGCGGCCCAGGACGTGTATGCGCTGATTGAGCAGTTTCGCCAAACGGAAGCGTCGACGCTGGAGAGCTTTCAACTGCTCGAGCGTATCTTCCATGAGCAATGCGAGATCTCCGGCGATTCAGATGCGCCGGTCCTCGTGCGGCCGCCGCGCAAGAGCGATTGCGACGGCGTGCTCAGTCCGGCCGATCCTGACGCCCGCTACAACAAGCATCGCGGCGTCGGCTACCTGGTGCAAATCATGGAGACCTTTGCCGAGGATGACTCCCCGGATGACGATTCTTCGCCGTCGAAGCCGGACCTGATCACGCACGTTGCCGTCGGCAAACTGACGATGCACGATCAGGACGCCTTGGAACCGGCTTTGGTCGACGCCGAGCAACGCGGCTTGAAACCTAGCGAGTTGCTCGCCGACTCGCACTACGGATCGAACGCATGTTTGGCGAAGGGCCGTGAGCGACAGGTGGAGATCATCTCCCCCGCCATGACGGCCAAAGGAAAACGCCAAGGCAAATTCACGTTGGAAGACTTCGAGTTGGACGACCAGGGACGCGTCGTGCGCTGCCCGACCGGTCACGCACCCGTCGAAACGAGCATTGCGGACGTGCGCCTTCAAGTGCTGTTCGACTCGGCCGTGTGTCACGCGTGCCCGCGGCGAGACGACTGTCCAGCCGCCGCTGTCGGTCGCAGCGAACGTCGCTGGCAATACAATCACGACCGTGTGAAGCAGCGCGAGCGACGGCTCCAGGATGCGAGCGAAGAGTTTCGCCAGCGCTATCGCTGGCGAGCCGGCATTGAAGCGACGATGTCTCGCTTCAAGCATCAGATGGGCATGGCCCGCTTGCGCGTTCGCGGCATGGCGAAAGTAACCTATGCCGCGATGTTGCGCGCATTAGGGCTCAACATCTTCCGCGTGGCGGCATATCGAACAGCCACGCCGAGAACTTGAGTGAGCTAGGGGGCTTTGTCGGTCCAGCCGTCAGAAACCGCGTTGCCCAAGTCGCACTCGCCCATGGAAGCGACCACGATTTCTCAAGCCCAACCGCCAAGCCTCGAGAACCTGACCGCGACCACAGTCCAATCAACAAGCCTTTTTGCCGCCGCGTCAGCTTTCTCAATCAGTGCGTCTGCTGCAAATTACGCCCGCTGTCGCCCCCAACTTTCTGCGGTACAATGCACGGTCCACGACACCCTGCGAGCCCGCGACCTATGGCGCTTTCCGCCGAACTGCTGCAACGACTTCACCGGATTCACCGGCAACTCTCTGACCTGCGCGAGCGGCAGGAAAGGGCCAAGAAGGAACGCATGAAGATCAAGTCGGCGAGCGCGGGAACGCCTTGGACCGACTACACCGTCACCAGCGGGCTAAGCGGCAAGTCGTACCGCGTTTCCATGCGCGGTCTGTCGCCCGGCGAATCGTATTGCTCGTGCCCCGATTATCGCACCAATACGCTGGGTACCTGCAAGCACGTCATGTACGCGCTGCGCCGGGCCAAGTCCACGTTCTCGCCCGCGGCATTGCGGCGTCCGTATCGCCGGCAGGACGTGAGCGTGCACACCCCCGGTCCAACCGG
>JANNSR010000109.1:0-16239 GCA_031402935.1 Hyphomicrobium sp.
ATGACCGCCAGCGGCGTCTTCAAAGCGTGCGCGAGATTGCCGACCTGGGTCCGCGCCCTATCGACGATATCCTGGTTCGATTTGATCAGCGCATTAAGCTCGGCCTGCAGCGGTTCAATTTCGGCGGGGAGCTGATCGTCGAGTTCGGTCGCCGTGCCCGAGCGGATTTCGGCAAGCCCTTCTTCGATGCGCCGCAACGGCAACAGCCCGAACCGGACCTGGAATAGCGTCACCGTCAGCAGGCCTAAGCCCGCCAGCGCCAGCGCAATCGCCAGCTTGTTGCGAAACCGCGCGTTGCTGGCTTCCAGCCAATCGAGCGGACCCGCGACAATCACGGAATACTTGGTTTTTTCCGGGTCGTGCCCCGGCGCGTCGATGACTTCGAGAATGCGGATGGTCTCGCCCGCCGGCCCCGGCACGTTCATCCAGCGCGTGCCGGTCACGTCGGTCGGGAACTTTTTGTCATAGGGAGACGCCAGTTGATCGCTGGCGAGCGACGGCGACACCAGCGTCCGCCCGGCACTATTGTCGAGCGGGCGTATCTGCCAATACCAGCCCGAGTGCGTGACCTCGAACAGCGGTTCATAAAGGTTCTGCGGGGAAACCGGCTCGCTGCCGTTGGTATTCATGCTATCGACGGCCAGCGCTGTCAGCAGTTTTTTCAACTGCGCGTCGAAGTTCAACTGCACGTCGTCGCGATACAGCGAATAAATCAAATATCCAGCCAGCGGCAGAACCAGCAGCGTCCACGCCGCAGACGTCGCAAACAGGCGCAGTGCAAGCGAATTAAACCTCATCCGTGTCATCGCTCATGCGATAGCCGAGACCGCGCACGGTCTGGATCACGTCGACGGGGATTTTTTTGCGCAAGCGGCCGATGAACACTTCGATGGTGTTGCTGTCGCGGTCGAAGTCCTGGTCATACAGGTGCTCGACCAGTTCGGTGCGCGACACCACGCGGCCGTTATGGTGCATAAGGTACGCGAGCAAGCGGAACTCGTGGCTCGTCAGCTTGATCTGCTGGCCATCGCACGTCACCCGCGCCGACTTGGTATCAAGCCGCAGCGGCCCGCATTCGATCTCGGCCTTGGCGTGCCCCGAGGCGCGCCGCACCTGGGCGCGCACCCGCGCCAGCAATTCTTCCATATGAAACGGCTTCGCCAAATAATCATCGGCGCCGGCGTCCATGCCGGTCACCTTGTCGCTCCAGCGGTCGCGCGCGGTTAAAATAATGACCGGCATTTTCTTTTCCGCGCGGCGCCACAGCTCGAGAATGGAAATGCCGTCCATCTTCGGCAGCCCGATGTCGAGGATCACCACGTCATAGGGCTCGGTATCGCCGAGGAAGTACCCCTCTTCGCCATCGAACGCGGTGTCGACCGCGTATCCGGCGTCACCCAAGGCGGTGACGAGCTGGCGATTGAGGTCCTTGTCATCTTCAACGACGAGTGCGCGCACGGGGGAGGCTCGCTGGTTACGTGGTCTCTGATCGAGACCTTATACCGGCCCTTATGGCAGAATTTCTACCGGCCAGTCACTGGCTAGTCACTGGTCCGTCGCGGCCTTTCCTTTGGCCCGCGCGTCAACTACGACGGTTTTCAACTGGCCTTTGGCGTCGCGCACCACGAGCTTATAGATGTAGTCGTCGCCGTCCTTGCACAGCGTCGTCTTAAGGATCGCGCCGGCAACCTCAGCGCCTGCCAACTTCGACAGCTCGGAAACGGTCATGAGTTTCTGGGCCCGCACAATAGCGCCCGCCGCACCCCAGTCGGCAAAGCAATCTTCAGCCAGCGCCGCCGCCGCGCCTTGCGTTGCAGCAACGACCAACGCCGCGCCTGCAATCGCCAACCGGGGCGCCTGCGGCCGCAAATTTCGAAAGCTCAGCATGAACTCAGTTCCAAACCAAAAACATGCTTAACGCTAGCCGGCTGAACGCGGAATGAATGTCCAAAGATTCATCTGCGAGCTTCATGCGAATGACGCGCCCCGTCAACGGCCCTTCGCTCGCCAACCCGCCGTCATCCCCGGCTTGGCCGGGGATCCGTCCAAGCCGATTGCGGACGCGATTGATCTTGTCAGAATTGATCGGGGCAACGGAAAGTACAAGGAGCGGTGTCGGCGTTTTTGACCCGAAGCTGATCTGTGCGCACTTATTCAATCAACATTTCATAGCTGACATTGGCTCGAAATTTCAGAGCCAGAAATACGGGACGTTGGGTAGATGATCGACGCAACTCAAAAATGGCCATGCCAGGTTTAGCAAGTGACGTCAGCCCTGAGGCACAATAAGCAGGGTTCCGTTCACACGGAAATTTCTCGTGCCGTGATGGAGTATTTGACGCTGTCGGGATCGAGCGGATCGAGCCGACCTGCAGCCGTCTCGGCCTGGGGATACATGAGGAATGGGAGCTTCGGGCCGGTGGAACCTGGCAGAACGATGTCGTGCGCGAAATTGTAAGCCAACCAGTTTCCTTCCCAGGCACCAAATAGCGTTTCGCGGGCTGCGACAACTTTTGCATTGTCTATCGCAAGATTGCCTGGTGGCTCTTCAAGGACGACTTTTCGGACATCGGCTGGATCGACCGGTACCCAGCCAATCCCATCCAGAAAAACTTCAGCGCGACAGTGCTGGGCCTTGGTGACGACGCCAGTCAAAGGGCCTAGGCTTTTGTAGCCAAACTTCGAGGGCCCAAGGCGCAGGCCGTACACGTCGCGTGCGGGCAAACCTGCTGCGCGTGCTAGGCCGACGTAAAGCGCGTTGATATCGGCGCATTTCCCGGAAAGATCGCCGGTTTTTATCATGTAGGTGATGTCGCCAAGCCCGCAGCCGCGCGTTTTTGGATTGCGGAAAGTGTTTTCGATAGCCCACTCGTAGATTGCGCGCGCCTTATCTAAATCTGTATTTGCGCCTGCCGTGATCTTGTCAGCCGTCTCCTTGACGATCCCATCGACAGGAATAAGTTCGGTACCTCGCATGTAAAATTGACGTTCGGCCTTGGTCAGATGCTTGGCATCGCCAGCAGCAGCGAGTTCAACGGCGCGATCGCGCGTTGAAAATCGGCTGCTCACTTCGGCGACAGGCGCGACTGTTCCGTCCGGCCACACGACGTGCAGCATTTTCGCGCCGTATGTTTTATTTGTTACGACTACGGCGTCGGCCCCGTCAGCTTTCCACATACTCGTGCCCGAGCGCATCCAATCATCTTGATCGACGGCGGGGAGTGGTATCCAAGCTTGGACCTGTCCTTCGGGCTTTGCGATTTGAATGCTGATGACGGTCTCGAATGTCCGCCACTCGCCCGCAACCGGTGAAAATGTGCTTTGCGCGCGGGCCGTGCGCGAAATAATGGATGAAGCGGCGAACGCGCCAGCTCCTTCCAGTACCGACCTTCTACTCAATTCCATTACGCGATCCCCTTCAGCGGTCTCGCCGTAGCTTGCATCGGAATTGAGCAACGCGCAACTTGATTGAGCACAATTTATTTTGTGCGTTTGCGTGCGCGCTAGCGAATTGGGCAATCTGATTTCACAAAGTCGCTGATTTCCTTTGCTGAAGCAAAGATTGCGTAGGAGCGATCGCCATGCATCCCGGTTGGAACAAGTACAGGTTTTGCAGCAGTTGGACCGAAATTGCTCGAGTCCGTCTTGAAACGCAGGTTTGGCTCCCAAAACAACAGCGTCGTGCCGTTCTCCATTTTCACCGCATACGTGTCCCGGCAGAGACCTATTGAAGCGATGCGTGTTGCGGGCCCTGCGGCTTTCAAGTCGAGCATTTTTTGATGTGGCTTTGGAATGTCATCGCGGGCTGGTGCTCCAGGTGTCTGAGTTGCCAAGAGGTAGGCAACGATGTCAGTTCTGGCCTTTTCATCGGCATTGATGCCAGGCATTGAGGTGCCAGATACAATTGCTTGGGGATTGGTTAGCAATGAGATCAATGTCTGCTCGTCCCACACGATCGTACTGAGCGGCAATGCTTTTGAATATCGGTCAAAGCCCGCAACCGACCCTGCTTTGCGATTAACGATACCTGCCAAACTTGGACCCGTCAGGTGCCGGTCAGGTGCCACAGAATGGCAAGGCGAGCACAGATTGTTGAACGTGCGTGCGCCTTTTTGAGGGTCGCCCTCAGCGCAGACAGGACCAGCGATACTGACCACAAAAAGGGCAGCAACGATCGCAGCGCGACACTCGATCCTCTTCAATTGATGAAGCATATTTGCCCCTAATGGTAGACGGCTGATCCGCGAATGGCATAGGCTGATGCAGGGTTCAGTCAAATTGGCTGTCGTTAAGCGGCTCCATTGGGACGGGGCAGCATCTTGACCGCGTGGAGCACCATTAGAATGACGGATGTCAAACGTCGGAACAAAATGGAGATGCCGAAAGCCAAGGGACGCGACCTTCTGCGCCTCGACAACCAGTTGTGTTTTGCGCTGTACGCTGCGACGCGCGCAATCACCAAGGTGTACCGCCAGAAGCTCGGCCCAATGGGCCTGACCTATCCGCAATATCTGGTTCTGATCGTGTTGTGGGAAAAGGACGGCATCACGATTTCTGAAATCGGCCGCCGGTTGATGCTCGATAGCGGAACTCTGACACCGCTCGTCAAACGGCTTGAAGGCATGAAGCTTGTCGAGCGGCAACGCGGAACCACAGACGAGCGCGAGGTTAGGGTTTGGCTCAGCACAAAAGCACTTGATCTGCAGGATTTGGCCCTTGAGTCGCGCCGCTTTGTGGCCTGCCGTCTTGACATGTCCGAAAAGGAAATTTTGGCGCTTCGTGCCGATCTGATGAGCTTGATTGGCCGTCTTGGTGAAGAGTGCGAACAAGCGTTGGCCGAGCAGGTGGAAGGCTGACGTCATTTGTTGAAGGCTCCCCTTAATCGAATTTGACCAGTTCGATCTCCGGTGGATCTCAGTACGTCGCCGACAATGGCGGCGTCCGCCATGCCATTGCGTTTCAGATCGTCAACGCACGCTTGAGCGCGATCGGCTGGGAGGCCGGCAACCAATCCGCCCGACGTTTGAGGATCAAAAAGCACTGCGAGTGTGGCGGCGGAATGCGGCAGCGCTCCGCTTAAGCGGCAAGCTAAAGCGAGGTTCTCCGGCAGCAAAGTCGATGCGATTCCGGCTTCCGCAAGCGCAATAGCTTGCGGGTACATAGGGACCTCCGTCAAATTCAGCTCCGCATCCATGCCAGCGGCGTCGAGCATTTCAATGAGATGCCCGGCAAGACCAAAACCGGTAACGTCGGTCGCGGCCGTTGTGCCGTGGCGTGCCAGGCATTCCACGGCAGCTCGGTTGGATTGGCGCATATTCGCGATGGCGGCCTGAATTGCGCCGGCCCTAGCCAGCCCGCGCATCTCAGCAGCAAATAACAACCCGGTACCAAGCGGACGGGTGAGGATCAGTTTATCGCCCGGGCGAAGACCAGACTTGCGCAGCAGCTGGGCGCGCTTAGCCGCTCCTGAAATCGCAAAACCAACTGAAAGCTCGGCACCCTCGCTCGACTGCCCGCCGATGAGTGCGACGCCTTCGCGGTCAAAGACTGCTCGGGCACCGGCGAGAACCTGGAACAGGTCTTCCTCAACAATTTTTGACCGGCCGTGGGGTAGCACAGCAATCGCTTGAGCGATTTTTGGAGTGCCGCCCATGGCAAAAATATCGCTCAGCGCATGGTTTGCGGCGATCTCGCCGAGCACGTAGGGGTCTGGCCAGAACGCACGGAAAAAATCGACTGTCTCAAGCCTTAATAAGTCGCCGCCGTCGTCGATGATCGCAGCGTCGTCGCGCGACAGAACAGTGGAGTTTTTGGTATTTCCAGCTAGCCGATCGAGGGCATTTGCTAAAGTCGCTGGGCCGACTTTGGCAGCGCACCCGCCGCAGCGCATGGCCGCCTCAGCGTCGCCTCCGCCCACGGTCATCGCGGGCAAGATATTGAACTTGTCCATGAATGCGCGGTCGATATGGTCTTTCCACGACCATGCCCATTTTCCGGCCGTTGCAAAGGGTCCGCGCGCCGCGATCGCGTATTTCTCGCCAAGCGAGAGCAGCGTTAGAAACTGCTTTTGTGGAACAAAGGGCTTGGCTGAATGGCCCATTGCGCGCCGGCGCAAGTTGTCAGCGACTGCAGGCCCCTGACGCACAGCAAAGACGCCAGATTTAGCGCGAGGGTGATCGACAACAGAAGCGCAATCCCCGACAGCGAACACGTCGTCATCGTCGATCAATTGCAGTGTTGGTCGGACGGCAAGAAAGCCATCAGCATCGCTTGGGAGATCAGTGGCGGCGAACCACGACGGAGCTGCCGCTTTGGTCGAGATCAAGACTGCGTCCGCTGCAATTGATCGTCCGCTCGCAAGGGCAATAGCATTTCGTGATATGCGGCGCGCCATATCATTTTCGATGATATCGACGTTAGCGTCCGTCAGCGCTTTTCGCGCCAGCGACCGCGCGCGCCTGTTGTGGCTCGGCAGGAGCGCGCCGCCTGCAACAAGAGCGAATGAGAATACGTCTGCGGTCATTCCAGCGTCAGGCGTCAGTGTGCGAAACCGGTGGCGCGCCGCCAGAATAAGCTCAACCCCTGCCGCACCGCCGCCCACTGCTACGATCCGGCGCGGGCCATCTTTTGCCAGTGCCCGCGCTTCGAGTTCTTGCCATTTCGGAGCAAAGATCGAAACGGGTTTGACGGCAATTGCATGTGACGCGGCGCCTTCAATGTCGTCGATCAGCGGCGTGATGCCGACGTCTATGGAAAGGTAATCGTAGCGGATTGAGGGGCGGCCTTCTATGGCGACCCGCTTCTGTTTACGATCGATGCCGTTAGCGGCACCGTGGATCACGCGAGCGCCCGCAAAGCGTGCCAGGCGGACGAGGTCAATCTGGCAATCGTCCAGTGTGTAGTGTCCGGCGACAAAACCCGGCAGCATGCCAGAATAGGGTGCCGCCAGCTCCTTTGCGACAAGTGTCAAGCGCACGCCGGGCATCGGGTTCATGCCGAACGCCTTCAGCACGAACACATGGGCATGTCCGCCGCCGAGCAGCACAATATCAGTGGTAGCCGCTCCCGATTGCATCAGCAGGGCTTCTCAGGTCTCATGCTGTGACATCTTTCAAAAATTGGCGGAGGAGAGTGGGTGTCGAACCCACCAGACGCAGCTTGAGCCACCCCTCCCGGATTTGAAGTCCGGACGTCCCACCGGGGAGCGATTCTCCTCCAATTCTTTTTTCGTCGCGCATCCGATGGCGCGATTCTGATGACTACGGTGCCACCTCCTTATGGTGGAAAGTCACGCCCGCGATCTGTTGGGAAAACGCGCCTTCGTCGTCAAGTGTGCGCAAGTCAAAGATCATCGCGTCATCGGCAATGCGGCCGATGACAGGAATTGGAAGCGCACGAAGCGTTTCGGCAAGCGCGTTGAGCAGCCGGCCTGATTTTTTCTTGTCTTTGGGCTTTATCGACAAACCGCAGCTAGGAATGGTCTCAAGCGGCAGGGACCCTGAACCGATCTGGCTGGAGCACGGAGAAATCGTCACGTCAAAGTCCATGCCAGCCCCTTGCTGCACTGGCGCGACAAGACGCGCGGCCATGCTCTGCAAGTCTGTCACGGGGCGTGTCAGCATTCTGAGGGTGGGAAGCCGTTGAGCCAGCGTGTCGGGATCACGATAGAGCCGCAGCGTCGCCTCCAGCGCGGCGAGGCGCACCTTGTCGAGACGCATAGCCCGCTTCATGGGGTTCTTGGCGCAGGCACGAACGAGGTCACGGCGACCGGCGATGAACCCGGCCTGCGGACCGCCTAGTAATTTATCGCCAGAGAACGTGACCAGATCGGCGCCGTCGCTGATAGCGTCGGGAACGGTACGTTCGCGCTTGAGCCCGTACTTAGAAAGATCAATAAGCGTGCCCGAACCCAGGTCATCGACAAAAGGCACATTTCTTTCACGAGCAAGCGCAGAAAGTTCTCGCGGTTCGACCTCTTTCGTGAACCCCTGAATGAGATAGTTAGAGGTATGAACTTTCATCAATAGCCCGGTTTCGGGCGTAGTCGCGTCCGCGTAATCTTTGAGATGGGTACGGTTCGTTGTGCCTATCTCGACGAGTTTCGTTCCCGCTCGCGCCATGATGTCGGGCATGCGGAACGCGCCGCCAATCTCGATCAGTTCGCCCCGAGAGACGACGGTCTCTTTGCCAGCCGCCAACGTGTTGAGCACTAGGATGACCGCCGCAGCGTTGTTGTTGACGGCAATCGCATCCTCAGCGCCGGTCAATTCGCAAATGAGGCCACGCACGGCGTCATCGCGCTCTCCACGCCCGCCCGTGTCGAGATCGAATTCAAGTGCCACAGGTGAGCGCATGGCTTCTATCGCGGCGGCAATGGCCTCTTCACAGAGCAGCGCACGGCCGAGATTGGTGTGAAGAACTGTGCCAGTAAGATTGAAGACGCGGCGAAGGTTACGTGCCTCGCTCACTTCGAGCCGGTTCATGATCTCCGTCGCAATAGCGTCTTTCGGCAGGGCGACGATGTCTCCGGCGCGTACCCTGGCCCTCAATGAGTCCAGTGTTTGCCGCACTGCAGCAACAGTTGGTGAACGACCAAATTGCGCCGCTGCCGCCAAACACAGTTCATGGCGCAGCACCTCATCGACCGAGGGCAGGCGTATGTTTGCCTTGTTTTGCAACGCTTCTGACCACTCGTGCACGGTTCGAGGTCACGCTATGCGGAAGAAAGATTGCACGCAAGGCATTTGCATCATAATGTAATTGCGGTTTGTCCGTGGGGGACGCCGCGCGTTCAATTTTTGGACTGGGGATCCGGCGCCGCCGGCCCGAATGCGGAGTACCCGATGCACGGTCACACGACGTTAGCGCCGCTTTTTTACACCAAGCGCCTTACTGCCGTGGCGTTGGTATTCGTGGCTGCACTGTGCGCCGGCACACAATTTGACCGTGGCTTTGCGGCAGAGCCCGAGCCGCCGGCCGCCTCCGATACGCTGTGGACCGCGACCTTCAAAGACACCAACGGGACGTTGCGAACCTTCGAAGGCCTCAAAGGTAAAATTGCCGTCGTTTACTTCTGGGCAACGTGGTGCGCTCCCTGCGAGGCTGAGGCGCCGCTGCTCAAGGCCCTTTATGAGAGTCACAACCGCAAGGGGGTCGATGTCCTCGGCATTGCTCTGGACAACGCTGACAAAGTCAAAGTCTTCGTTGCCAAGCATCAGCTACCGTTCACGGTCGTCTACGGCGGACGCGAAGCTATTCAATTGGGCAAGGAATTAGGGAATTCTCTCGGCGGAATTCCGTATCTGGTCGTCATTGGCCGGGACGGGAAAATCGTCGAGAGGATCACGGGTGAGTTTAAGGGTGGCCGGCTTGAGGGCATCATTGATCCTCTGCTGGCTGGCTGAAACTCACAAACCGTCACGTCTTGTGGCGGCAATAACAAGGAGGAAGCATGACGAGAAACCAGAAGACCGTTGGCGGTCTGTTGCGGATGAAGAGCGGCATCACAGCTGCTGCTTTCGCCGCGGCACTCGCCTGCTCGCCTTCATTCGCGTTAGCCGAATGGAATGCGAGCAACACGGTGACGGTGGTTGACACCTCACCGGTCAACTGGCTGTCAGTGACCTGGAATACCATGGAAGAGCTTGTCCGTGTGGACAGCAAAGGCAACATGGTGCCTGGTCTCGCTGAGAGCTGGAAATGGATCGACGACAAAACCGTGGAATTCAAGCTTCGTCAGGGCGTGAAGTTCCAGGACGGAGAAGCCTTCAACGCGAAGGTGTTCCGCAAGTCGTTCGACGAAGTACAGAGGTGGGAAAACCCGCATCCGCCGGGCGCCTTCCTAAACTTCGATAAGGCAACCAAGCTCGATGTGGTCGATGACTACACCGTGCGCTTCACCTTCCCGAAAGCGGACGGTGCGGCGATGATGAAGTTCCGTGGCATGCACGTTGGCTCGTCCGCATTCTGGGACAAGCTCGCATTCGTTGACGCGGAGAAGAAGAACGCTGAAGGCCATTGGTGAGTGATCGATGCCGCCGGTCCGTGGGGGACTGGTCCATTCGTACTCCAAAGTGGCGTTTCGACGCTTGCTAAGCGGTCTCCAGAAGTCGTGATGGAGCCGAACCCTAGCTATTGGAACAAAGATCGCGTTCCAAAGGCACGTATCGTGTTTGACAATATCATCGCACGTGCTGACGCGATTGCGTCGGTGGCGGCGGGCGATGGCAAAATCGATGTCGTGAGCAATCTCACAGTCGATGAAGCCAAAGCTTTCAAGAGCGATAAGGCTAAGATCGTCGCCAACAACTCCAAGACCGTCCTTGCTGGTGTTATCAACCAGAAGAAGGGTGGACCTTGGGCCGACGTTTCGGTACGCAAGGCCTTGAATATGGCCATCGACAAGGACGCTGTGGTGAAAGACGGCTTGGGGGGCTACGGCTCTGTTCTCGCCGCCATGATCCAGCCTGGCCGCGTCGGTGCCAACGCTGCTCTCAAGCCTTACGCCTTCGATCCCGCTGCTGCGAAAGCCGTTTTCGAGAAAGCTGGCGTCAAAGCTGTGACCATCAAGGGCGGTTCTAAGGCCGTCGTCGACAGCATGGCTGCAAGCCTCGCGAAAGCGGGCGTCACAGCCACGGCTTTCGACGGCAAGGATGACAGCTGGGATATCAACCTGGTCGAGCATTTCGACTGGTCGCCCGGCTTTGCAGCCGGCGTCGTCTATCGCGAGTTCTTCGCGAAGGGCGGTGGTTTCTTGGCGTCTGCCGACAGTTCGATGTTCGACGCGCTTTACGACAAAGCGTTGGCGAACCCCGATCCTGCGGCTCAGGCCAAGGTGATGAACGAGATGGAACAGTGGGCCTACGACACGGCACCTGCCGTATTCTTGGCGTCTCCGAACCAGCTCTACGCCGTCTCGAACCGCGTGATGTTCACGCCATATGAAACGTGGATGCTTGAACTTGCCGAGACGTCTGTCGCGGCGAAGTGAGATTAAGTGATCTCGCGGACGAAAGGAGGGCTCCGGAAACGGGGCCCTTCTCTTTATTTAAACGGACTGAAGTGTTTCAATTACTTTGGCATTCTCCCTGGCCTTCATTGCAAGGCGCGTCATCGCTGCAAACCGGTCTATCTTGATACGAGGTTGTTATGAACCAGCAACAGACACTCAATCAGGCTAAGCTCGATGCCCTTCTCGGCAAGATGGTTGTCGAACTGGGAGCGGCCGCCAACGCAGCACTCGTCCTTCTCGGCGAAAAACTCGGGCTGTTTCGCGCACTTGCTGAATTCGGACCGATCAACTCCGACGGGCTAGCTCGTGCAACAAAAACACACGAGCGCTATGTACGGGAATGGTTAGCCGCGCAAGCAGCCTCCGGCTTCATAGAGTATGACGCCGCCACGGAAACTTTTGCGTTATCGCCTGAACAAGCAGCCGTCTTCGCCGATGAGGATAGCCCGGTTAACATGGCCGGCGGATTTTACTCACTGGCCGCCGTTTTCGCCGATGAGCCGCGTTTGACGGAAGCCTTCAAGACCGGAAAAGGCATTGGCTGGGGCGAGCATTGCAGTTGTCTGTTTTGCGGCACCGAGCGCTTCTTCCGGCCCGGCTATAAAGCGCATCTGGTCAGCGAATGGCTACCAGCACTCGACGGCGTGGTTGAACGGCTCTCGGCTGGAGCGCGCGTCGCCGACGTTGGCTGCGGACACGGCGCATCGACCACCATCATGGCGTCGGCTTTTGCCAATTCGCAGTTTTCAGGCTTCGATTTTCATGCGCCGTCGATCGAAACAGCGCGCCAGAAAGCTGAAGGCCTCGCTAACATAGACTTCTCGGTCGCGCGTGCGCAGGACTTCGGCGCAGGAAAATATGACCTCGTCACGATTTTCGACGCGCTCCACGATATGGGCGATCCAGCCGGAGCTGCGGCCCATATCCGGTCGCAGCTTAAAGACGACGGAACGCTCATGATCGTTGAACCGCTCGCTGGAGACCGGTTGCAAGATAATCTGCATCCCGTAGGACGCGTGTATTACGCATTCTCGACCGCCATTTGCGTGCCAGCGTCGCTCGGGCAGGAAGTTGGAACGGCGCTCGGCGCGCAGGCTGGCGAAAAGCGTTTAAAGGGGATACTCCAAGCAGTTGGCTTCTCACGTGTTCGCCGCGCCATTGAAACGCCGTTCAACATGGTCCTTGAAGCGCGACCGTAGGCGCTGACGCACATGATCGTTGGTACCGCAGGACATATCGACCACGGCAAGACGTCGCTCATAAAAGCGCTGACGGGAACCGATGCCGACCGGCTGCCGGAGGAAAAGGCGCGTGGCATTACCGTCGATCTTGGATTTGCTTATCAGCACTTTCCGGATGCGCCGTCGATCAGCTTTCTCGACGTGCCGGGGCACGAGAAACTCATTCACAATATGCTGGCCGGTGCCATCGGCATCGATTTCGTAATTCTCGTGGTGGCCGCCGATGACGGCGTGATGCCGCAGACGCGCGAGCACCTTGCCGTCATTGACTTGATAGGCGTCAGGCGCGGCATTATTGCGCTGACCAAGATAGATCGCATGGATGCGAGCCGCATTGCCGAAGTCGAAACGCAAATACGCAATCTGACAATTGATACATCGCTGGAAAACGCGCCGGTGATAGCTTGCTCTGCGTTGAGCGGCGTGGGCATCGAGACCTTGAACCAGCATCTCCGGGCGGCGGCTCGCGACACGGTAGCGCGAAAGAGTTCGGGAAACTTTCGACTCGCGGTCGACCGGTGCTTCACGCTATCGGGCATTGGACTTG
Organism: Hyphomicrobium sp.; assembly: GCA_031402935.1. Taxonomy (GTDB): domain Bacteria; phylum Pseudomonadota; class Alphaproteobacteria; order Rhizobiales; family Hyphomicrobiaceae; genus Hyphomicrobium_B. Next base: position 12,800 of record JANNSR010000109.1, read on the forward strand.
TCGTAACGGGCACCGTCTATTCAGGCGCTGTCCAGGCTGGCGACACGCTGATACATTCACCCGCCGGAACGGAAGTTCGAGTCCGAGGAGTTCGCGCGGAAAATCGCGAAGCCGACGCGGCAGTAGCCGGTCAACGGTGCGCGCTCAATCTTGTCAGCCGAAAAATTGAGAAAGACGACGTCAAGCGTGGCGACTGGATCCTTGCGCATGATGTTCATGCACCGGTTCAGCGCCTCGACGTCCGGCTGCGCCTGCTTCCGCAAGAAACGCGCATCCTGAAACACTGGACGCCGGTTCATGTTCACATTGGCGCCGTCGACGCGACAGGTCGCGTCGGTCTTTTGCAAGACAAAGCCCTCGAACCGGGCGCGACCGCGCTGGCGCAACTTATCGTGGATTGCCCCATCGGCGCGCTCTATGGCGACCGCTTTGTGATCCGCGATCAGTCGGCACTGCGCACGATGGGCGGCGGTCACGTCATCGATTCCGCTCCACCGCAGCGTGGCGCGCGCGCACCCGAACGATTGCAGCTGCTCGAGCTACTGGACCAGCCAAGCCCGAAAAACGCGTTGAACAGTGTGCTAGCTGAAAGTGCCAACGGCATCGACATCGAGGGATTTCGTGTTGCGCGGAACTTGTCTGTTGCCGAGGCCGCTGCTCTCTTCAATGAGACCGCTGTCGTCCAAGTCAACAGCGGCTCAGCGCGGATCGGACTTTCGGCCCAGCGATGGGCGGAACTTCAGACGGAAGTTGCAGCACATCTGGCCGAATATCAACGAATCCACGCCGACAGCCCTGGCGCATCGATCGACGAACTGATGCGGCTCATCAAGGAGCCGCGCCGGCGCATTGTGGCGCGCGAAGCGCTGAAAGCCCAGATCGAGAGCGGGGCCGTGTTGCGTTATGGGCAACTCGTCCATTTGCCGGGACATGAGGTGAAACTCTCTGACGGCGAGGAATCGCTTTGGATGCAGATCGAGGAGGTGCTGCGCGCTGCAGGATTTGATCAGCCACGCGTCAATGATCTTGCCGCTAAGCTTGAGCTTCAACCCGAGGTACTGTTGCCGCTGCTCTCGAAACTCGGGCACATCGGGCGCCTTAGAAGAATTTCAAAAGCATATTTTATGCTGCCGGAAATTGTGACGCGGCTGGCAGATGAAGCGAAAACATCGGCCGAGACACATCCCGATCAACTTCTCACAGTCGGCCGCTATAGGGAGGTCACCAAAATCAGCCGCCACATGGTCATGCCGCTCATGGAATTCTTTGACAAAGCCGGCTTCACGCGGCGCATTAAAGACGGTCGCCAGATACGCAACGATTGGACCCAAGATCCACGCTAGTCAAATCCCAACTTTCCCAGGGACCCGGCTCTTCGAGAGCCGATGTCTGCTGCCGTTGGATTTCCTTTTGCCACTCGGTTGAACCGCAGTTCCGCTCCTGGCCCCATAGCTGACATACAGCCGTTCACCCCTCACACCCGCACCCTCACATCCCGTCTCACAATCGGCTGGCTCGATTGGCTCCGCCCATAAAGCGCCAGCACCACCCCGAACAACCCGCCGAGCGCCTGCACCACGACCAGCGCCTGCTCGCCGAGCTGCTGAATGACGTCCGCCGGCAAATTCAAACCGATCAGCGGCCCGATCACCGGCAGCACCGTCATCGCCGCCGTGATCAGCGTGCCCCACACCGTCTTCGAATGCCCCCACCATTTGCCATTGCCAATAGGCGCCGGCGCCGCTTCGACATCGCCCGCCATCGGCTGGCCCGGAACCTCGCCGGGGCGCGGAATTTTGTAGTCGCCCGTCTTGTCATCGCTTGTCATTTCGATTTGTCCTTTTGCTGTGAGATTGGAATCTGTGTTTGCGCTGTCCAGCGCCAGCGCCGCTGCCCGCGTCGCGTCCACGCGCCTCAGCCAGCCGCGCCCGAAGCGCCAGAAATGGGGAAGCGCCCGGTAGCGCGCACGGCGGATTTCAGCGTAGCGATCGATGCTGACAAGCGCGTCGTGCGCACCGGCCGCACCAAGCGTCTCTGGCCCGATCTCGCCATCGATCGTGACGCCGAGGGCCTGCTGCAGCATGCGGCATGCTGCCCCGACGCCGTGATTGACGCTGGCATCGAAGTGCATCAACGCCAGCGCACCCGGCAGATCCGCGCACCGCGCCGGCACCCAGTAGCGTTTGCCGTAAATCGCAGCGACGGTATCGTCGGCAATACGTTTCAAGTCATCGATCAACCGCGCCCGGTTCGTAGCGTCCAGCGTCACGCCCTGCCACGCCGCGAACACGGCAAGCGTGATGCCGCAATTTGTCGGCCCGCCAGGATCGTAGGGGTCGTCGCTGTACCCGCCTTCCATCTCGAGCACGTGACGCAACGCGCGCTCGAAAATACCCGAGGCATTTGTGCCGGGCGTAGTTTCGTCATCCGGCGCGTCGTCCGGCGCGTCGTCCGGCCTCGCCGTCCGCGACGGCCAGCGATAACCAAGCACGCGCCCAACATCGAACGCCTCGACCGTCACAGCATCGCTCTGGTTTCCCCCGAGCAAAAACACTTTTCCGCCAGCCAGCCCAACCACAAACCCGACGTGCCCCGCGCCCGGGTCGCTGCCGCGTATCAACACCGCAACCGCGCCAACCTTCGCCGCTTCGATTCGATCGCCCCAGTTGAGATACGACCGCGCCAACAGCGATCCCGTGCCCGCAAACCCGCCGCGCTTCAGCATGGCGCCGAGAAACGCCGCGCACCACGGCACCGCATCGTCGCGCACATCGCCGCGCCCGGCGTCGCGGTAGTAGCTCAGCACCGCTGAACTGCTGGCCGAACCCGGCGTCTCGCGCACGGAAAATTCCGCCCAAGCGGCAGCTAACCACGCCGGTTGGTTCATGGTGTGACCTCGAAAATGAGAACGCCGCGCCTTCCGGCCTCCCCGCGAAGGCGGGGATCGACGAAGGAGAGTCGGAAGGCGCAATGAAAAGACGCGCCCACTTCCCCCTCACCCCGTTCCTGCACTCAACGGGGAGAGGGTTGGGGTGAGGGCAGCCGCTTGTTCGGAGCGCGTTGCCGCCCCTCACCCTGACCCTCTCCCCGCTCGCGCTAAAGAGCGCGACGGGGAGAGGGGAAAATCACACACCCGCCGCCCGCGCCGTGCCGCGCCCATAAAGCCCGCTGAGCTGATAAACTTTCACCGAAACGGTTCCCTGCGCGCTGCCAAAGTCGCTCACCTGCTGCGCCAGCGTGTACGTCACGCCTGGCAGAACCGCCGCCATCGTCCTGACCACCGCCGCGCCGTTGAACACATCGACCTCATAGCGCTCGGCGTCCTCGCTCAGCGGCACCTCGGCTGCCTCCCAGCTATCGCCGCCGATCCGCGTCCGCCTGATCCACGAAAGAACCAAATCGCCTGACATGCGCACACCTGTCACCCGCGCCGGCGAATA
>JANNSR010000110.1:0-2386 GCA_031402935.1 Hyphomicrobium sp.
TCTTGAGCCGCTCGACGGTCCGCCTGATGACGACCGACCACCTGGGAACACGGATCGCCGCACAACCGACGGCCGGCGAACTGCTGCTGGGAACGCCCGGGTACACCTTCGGTCTCGGCTTCGCTCTACGCCAGAGTGACGGCATCGCGGGCTTGCCGGGATCGGCCGGTGAGTACATGTGGGCCGGCTACGCCGGTACGTTCTTCTGGGTCGATCCTCGCGAGCAGATCGTGGCCGTCTATATGACCCAGGCGCCGAGCCCGATCCGGGCGACCTATCGTCGCCTGATGAAGCAGCTCGTGTATCAGGCGATCAACGACTGAGGCGCACGGGACGTGTCCCTTTCATCGAAGTCGGCGATCTCGCGCGCCCTGGCCGAGGACAATCGCGGATAGCTTTTGAATAGTCCGGAATACTAGGGCCTGTTGACATTCATCTCAACCAGACCATCGCGGCAGCCAGATGCAACATGCCTGAAAACGATGTCGCCGTCTTTTCGTAGCGTGTCGCGATTCGCCGGAACTGCTTGATCCAACAGAAGAACCGCTCGACCAGATTGCGCTCTTTGTAGGTATGCTTGTCATAGGGGATTGCTTGCGCGCGCGAGCCGAGCGAAGGGATGACGGCCTCTGCTCCGGTTGCCGCGATGACGGCCCGGAATCGGTCGCTGTCGTAGCCCTTGTCGGCGAGCAGCTTGTCGAAATCGAAATCTTCGATCAGCGCTTCCGACTGTTTGCTGTCGTGGACGTGGCCTGAGGTCAAGATGAAGCGCAGCGGATTGCCAAGCGCATCGACGACGGCGTTGATCTTGGTGCTTGGACCGCCGCGCGAACGCCCGATCGCCTGATCATCAGAGCCCCTTTTTTGCGCCCGCTGCATGCTGATGTGCACGGACGATGGTGGCGTCGATGATCAGGTATTCGTAGTCCGGACATCCACGCAACTCGTTGAAAATACGCTCCCAGACACCTTTTACGCCCCATCGTCGGAACCGCTGAAACTGGCTGTTCCAGTTGCCGAACTCGTCGGGCAGATCGCGCCAGGGCGCACCAGTGCGGTTGATCCAGAGCACGGCTTCGATGAAGCGCCGGTTGTCATCGCCGTGCCGCCCGCTATCGCCGTCCTTGCCTGGACAAAGTGGTGCTACGCGCTCCCACTGAGCGTTCGTCAGATATCGCCGAATCAAGCCCGCCTCCCTCGTTCGCGAGCTTGAACCTCAGTTGCGAATCCGAGGGAATTGCCCGATCCTGCGGCGCGGTGACTCAGGCGGAAGCGCGAATGTCAACAGGCCCTAGTGTTCCGGCTCCGACATTTGCTTCCCGTCGCGGCAGGGTCGAGAGCAAATGTCGGAGCCAAAAGGAACGCTAGCAACTCAATGATTCTAGTGTAGCTTTTGCCTCTGACGTTTGGTGGCCAGACCAGCCGCAAGTGGGGACCAAACGTCAGAGGCGCTACACTAGCCGGACGCGACCCGCAAGTCCGCGTTCGGCTTTTAATGGCCGCCCGTTCAAGTGAGCCTCGCAATGTCCAAAACCACCATCGGTTCCCTGCACGCAACGACCGACGGCGCCGTCTATTGGATCGTCGCGCAGAACGAAGCGCGCCTCAATGCCTACACGCGCGCGATGTGGGAAGCGCTGCCCGACCTCGTGCGCAAAGCCGAACAGGACCCGGCGGTACGGGTCATCGTCCTCACAGGGGCGGGCGAGAAGGCGTTCTCCGCTGGCGCCGACATCTCCGAGTTCGCCGCGAACCGCACCGGGGCGGATGCCCGCAGTTATGATGCCATCAACCATGCCGCGTTCGAGTGCCTCGCCAACGCGCGAAAGCCGACGATCGCGATGATTCATGGCTATTGTTTCGGGGGCGGGTGCGAGTTGGCGATCTGCTGTGACCTGCGGATCGGCTCCGACGTTTCGCTCTACTCGGTGCCGGCGGCCAAGCTTTCGCTCGGCTACAATCCCCGCTGGATCCGGCCGATGCTCGGCGTCATGTCTGCGGCGCGCGTCAAGGAGATGCTCTACACCGGTCGCCGGTATCCGGCCGGCGAAGCGTTGCAGATGGGCCTGCTCAACCGCATCACGACGGCATCCGAACTGAGGCAGACGACACTCGAAATCGCGATGGAAATAGCCGCCAACGCTCCGCTCTCCATCGCCGCGGCCAAGGCGTCGGTCGACGAAATGACGCGGCATCCCGAGAATCCCGATTTCACCCGCCTGGACGAACTCGTCGGCGCCTGCTTCACCAGCGACGATTATGCCGAAGGTCAGCGAGCGTTCCTGGAGAAGCGCAAGCCGGTTTTCCGGGGCCGTTGAGCCGGAAAGCGATCCATTGAAGGAGCCGGACATGAGCATCCCCCGCGTCGCGATCATCGGCGTTTGGC
>JANNSR010000111.1:0-105086 GCA_031402935.1 Hyphomicrobium sp.
TGCCTTCCATGCCGTCAATATAGATGACATCCGGTCCACATTTTGCGGCCATGCGCACGTCGTCATAGACGCGCGCCGCGCCGAGCTTCAGCTGGATCGGAATTTCGTGGTTCGTCGCCTCGCGGATCTCTTCGATCTTCAGAGCCAGATCGTCTGGTCCGAGCCAGTCGGGATGCCGCGCCGGCGAGCGTTGGTCGATGCCGGCCGGCAGAGAGCGCATTTCGGCGACTTGATCCGTAACCTTCTGACCCATGAGGTGGCCGCCGAGACCGACTTTGCAGCCCTGCCCAATAAAAAATTCAACAGCATCGGCCAGTCGAAGGTGATGCGGGTTGAAGCCATAGCGGCTCTGGATGCACTGGTAATACCACTTCGACGAATAGCGCCGCTCGTCGGGTATCATGCCACCCTCGCCCGAGCAGGTTGCCGAGCCCGCCATCGTGGCACCACGCGCCAGCGCAATTTTGGCTTCATAGGACAACGCACCAAAGCTCATGCCCGTGATGTAGACCGGAATGTCGAGGATCATCGGCCGCTTGGCGCGCGGCCCGAGCACAGTCTTGGTGATGCATTTCTCGCGATAGCCTTCGATGACGAAGCGCGTCAGCGTTCCGGGTAGGAACGTCAGGTCGTCCCAATGCGGGATTTTCTTGAACAGCGAGAAGCCGCGCATACGATAGCGGCCGAGCTCAGCCTTGATGTGAATGTCATCGATCACCTCGGGCGTGAATATGCGGCTGCGACCAAGGAGCTGCGAATTGCGCTCAGGAGGAACGTAACCTTCGACCTCGGCGTTCGTGGCAGGCTTTTTCTGCGGACCCATCAGGGAATTCTCCTTTTAGAGCACCAGCTTCTTTTCGGCTGGCTCGAGATTGTCGTAATTCCAGAGCTGCTTGCCGGCGACGATCTTCTTCATTTTCCGCAAGTCGTGCGGCGGATTAATCTCATAGGTCTTGAGCTTGCGCGTTAGCCAAGCAACGTCCAGATCGGTCATCTCGCCTTCGACCGCATCGACACCGAGGCTTGCGATCTTACCGCCGACGTAGATTGTGCCGTCGTACATGCTGTCGCCGAGGTTCGCGCCTGCGTCGCCCAGAATGACCATGCGGCCGCGCTGCATCATGAAGCCTGAGAAGGCGCCCGTGCGCCCGCCGACGATAATGGTGCCGCCCTTCTGATCGATACCCGTGCGCGCGCCGACATCGCCCTTGCAGACGAGATCGCCGCCGCGGATGGCCGCGCCAAAGCATGAGCCCGCGTTTTTCTCGATAACGACGGTGCCGGCCATCATATTCTCGGCGCAACTCCAGCCGACGCGTCCCTTGATGTGCACGTTGGGGCCATCGAGTAGGCCGCAGCCGAAGTATCCAAGCGAACCTTCGTAATAGATTTTGACCCGGTTCAGGATGCCGACGCCGATCGAGTGCTTAGCGCCCGGGTTATGAATGACAATCGTGCCGTTGCCTTCGCTCATCAACTTGCGAATTTTCAGGTTGATGGCGCTGGTTTCCATGCCGGCAACATCAAACTCGGCCCGCTTATTGTAGTCGACCTCGTAGGCCCAGGGGTAGGCAAAGCGGTCTTTGCCACTGCCCGTCCCGACGTCAAAGAAGCGCTGCTGCGTGCGGCCGAGCAACTGTTCGCCGTGCATACCCTGACCGCTGGCCTTCTTTAGCTCTGCCATACGCGCACCTCACCTTCATAAGGGTCGGACGTGTCGATCTCGTTGGGGAAGATGGACCGGATGGCGACTTCCTCGCTCGCGAGCGCAATGAAGTCCTTGCCCTCGTAGAGAACCATCGGTTTCGCCGCCATTGTGTCCTTGGCCATGCCGAGACTGTCAGCGGTCGCGACCAGATAGGTGAAGACGCCATCGAGTTCCTCGATTGAGCGGCGCATCGCGTCTTCTAGCGTGTCGCCTTGATCCATCCGTTCGGCGAGATAGACGGCGATGAGTTCGCTGTCGCAGTTGGACATGAAACGGCGACCGCGGCGCTCGAGCTCGCGGCGATTGTTCCAGTAATTGGTCAGCTGTCCGTTATGAACCACCGCGACGTCGCTGAAGGGATAAGCCCAGTAAGGGTGCGCGGAGCGGATATCAACGTCCGACTCAGTCGCCATGCGCGTATGACCCAGTGCGTGTGTGCCGATAAAACCCTCAAGTTTGTATTGCTCGGCAACCGTTTTGGCATCACCCAGATCTTTGACGAGTTCCAGCCCGCGGCCGATCGACAACAGCTCGACCGATTCGACATCTTCCAGGTAATCGACCAGTTTCTTCAAGTCCCCGGAATAGTTGATGACGTACTTATTGGCATACCCGGTTGCCGCCACCGCCTCGACGATCTTGGCGCCAAGTTCACCTAGGCGGTGATCGACCTCGGCACGGCGCTCCTTGATCAGTTCCCTGATCTTGAAGCCGTGGCGCAACTCTTCCTGTTCCGCCACCTTGAAGCGCAGCACGTAGTTGTCCTTCCCGGCGCCGGTGCCATAGAGGGCATAGCCAGTAGAATCCGGCCCCCGATGCTTGAGCGACTGCAGCATCGACGTCATCTCTTGGCCAATGTCACTCGCGCGACCGCGATGGATCAGGCCGGCAATTCCGCACATCGGAAGTATCTCCGTTTCTCTTTCGTCTCACTCGCCGCTGCTGCATCCGGAAGCGGCATCGCCGCCCCGCCGAAGGCGATCAACGTGTCCCATCAAGGCAGGCAATCCATATATCGAACCACATCCCACTCGGTGACCTGGGCGTTGAATCGGGCCCACTCGTCTCCCTTATAGTGCGTGAACACGCGGTACATCTCATCCGGCATCGCCTTCTTGATGATTTCGTCGTCATCGAGCCGTTCAAGAGCTTGTCCAAGAGTCATTGGCAACTTCTTGACGCTTTTGCCTTCTTTCATTGCCTGATAAATATTACGGCTCTCCGGTTCGCCCGGATCGACTTTACGAGCGAGGCCATCGTCGAACGCCATCAACAGTGCCGAGGCCATCAGATAAGGATTGACCATACTGTCCACGGCCCGGTACTCGAACCGGCCGGGGGCCGAAACGCGCAATCCGCACGTCCGGTTCTGATAGCCCCAGTCCGCGTACACCGGCGCCCAGAAGCCCTGATCCCATAGCCGGCGGTACGAATTGACAGTCGAGCACCCAATTGCCGTCAGTGCTGGCAAATGTTCGATCACGCCGCCAATGCAGTGAAGGCCGACAGGGCCGGGTTTCTTTGCGTGGACTTTTACATCCGGCATAAAGTGATTGGTGCCACCGTTCTTGTAAGAGAAGACGTCGCTTGAGCCAGGCAGAACCTGGTTGCCCATCATGTTGACCTTGTCTTCACCGCCACTCCAGAGCGAAACATTGGTGTGGCAGCCGTTGGCCGAAACACCCATGAACGGCTTGGTCATGAAGCAAGCGATGAGATTGTTTTCGCGCGCCACCTGCGAGCATATCTGGCGGTAAGTTGCTAAGCGGTCTGCAGTGCGCAACGCGTCGTCATAAGTGAAATTGAGTTCGAGCTGACCGGGCGCATCTTCGTGATCGCCCTGGATCATGTCGAGACCCATCTGATGGCAGTAATCGATCACCTTCATGAACACGGGACGGAGGCTTTCAAATTGGTCGATATGGTAGCAATACGGCTTGGAAAACCCGCCGTCGGGTTTGCCGTTCTCGTCCCTCTTGAGCCACATCATTTCCGGTTCGCACCCTATACGCATGTGCATATTGTGCTTCTTCTGAAACTCGGCGTGATGAGTGCGAAGATTGCCGCGGCAATCCGAGGTCAAATGCCCGCCGCCGTTTTGGTCCTCTTCGCGATTGCGGAAACAGGTGCAAAAGACTCGCGCGACGCGCTTGTCCCAGGGCAGCTGTATGAACGTTTCGGGATCCGGAATGCCGATCAGCTCGGAGGCTTCGGGGCCGTAGCCGATGTACTGGCCGTTGCGGTCCGTGAACAGGTTGGCCGTCGAGCCGTAGACGAGCTGGAAGCCTTTCTCGGCTGTGCGCTCCCAGTGATCAGCCGGGATGCCCTTGCCGACGATGCGGCCGGTCACCGAAATGAATTGATAGTAGATGTAGGTGATGCCGAGCTTCTTAATTTGCTCGCGCACCTGCTTTACAGCTTCGCTTCGACCAAGCGCGTTGACGTGCATCTCTAGATCGGTTGTCGGGTGCATGAAACCCTCTCAATTTTTTTAGTGTTTCCTCGGTTATTCTTTTAATATGGCCTTAGTCGTAGGTGGCTGCCCGGGCGCCGGTTTCAGCTCCAGGGATAGGGACTATTGGATACCGGGTGCAGTTCGCCCTTCGCGTAGCGCGCGTAACGGAAGGGCTCAAGTAGATTGCTCTTTGCGCCGATCAGTTCCTTGGCGACGAGTTCGCCGACACCGATCATCTTGTAGCCGTGATTGCTGTCGGCAATCACATAGACGTTCTCGCAGAAGAAATCGAAGATTGGGAAGTTGTCGGGCGTAAAGCAGCCGATACCGCCCGACGGCTCTTTCTTATACTTCGCGCTCTGGCCGGAGAACCGGCTCTGACAATGAGCGAGCGCAGAGCACCACATGTGCTGGAAAGTTTGTCCGACGATAAAGTCTGGGCTCTCTGGGCCGTACGGATCGACCGCGACCTTATCCGGCGCGGTTGCGATTTTGAACGGCATGGCGCCGCCCTGGACACCGCCAAAATGGAAATCGGGCTTATAGTAGATGCCCCACAGCTTGTCGGTAATTACGGAACCGTCAAGATCTGAGATGAGCGGCGCGTCGGTGTCGACGTGAATGACAGGCGGCGGCCCACCATCATTGGTTTTCTGCAAGTCCGGATCGACGCCGAGCGTGCCTTCCTGAAGCGACCAGAACGTCCACATCTGCAAACCGTCATGCAACTTGCCGTCGCGATCCTTGATGGAGACCGTCTCGGGTAGGTGTAACAGATCCCAGATTTGCTTAACCCAAGGGCCGGCGCCGACGACGACGTACTCGCAGCGCACCTTGCCCTTGTCCGTCACAACGGCGCGCACCGCGCTCGAGGCACCGTTAGCGCGTTCAAAGCCTGTCACTTTGACACCGGTCTCGATGCGCACGCCTTCAGAACGGGCGAGCTTGGCCAGCCCCGCGACGCTCTTCATATTGTTGGCGTAACCGCCCTTCTTCTCGTGCAAGACAGACGTGATATTCTGCGCCCGCCAGTCGTAGAACATGTCTTTCATATAGCTGTCGCAAGCCTTCTCACCCTCGATGAACACCGAGGGATAGCCGATGGCTTTTTCCTGCTCGTAGATCGTGCCGACCTGCTCGTGCATGCTCTCGGGGCTGATCTGCATATAGCCAACCGAGTGGTAGCTAAGAGTCTCTGCGTGTTGCTCCCAAACGGAGACGCTGTGCGCCATCAGCTGCCGCATGGCCGGCTGGTAGTAATTGTTGCGCACGACGCCGCAGGCAATGCCCGACGCGCCGGCGCCGATGGCTTTCTTGTCGATGACGACAATGTCTTCGCCTGAGCCGCGGCCACTAGCCTTCAGCTCTTTGGCGAGGTGGTAGGCGGTGCTCAGGCCGTGAATGCCAGCACCGATGACGAGATACTTCACGCCTTCAGGCAAGGACAAACTAACCCCCTATACCACATAGGACCACTTGCGTTTCTGGTTGAACTCAATTGCTCAAGATAATTGACTTTTGAAAGCTAGCATAACGAAAATGCTGTGCCAAATAATTTGATTGGTATAGTATTGGTTGTACTGGATGGAGCGAAATCAGCCTGCTTACTTGCCAGTGCGACGCTTTTCGAAGGCGCGAACCAATCTCAGGAATCCACTCCATGGTACCACGCGTCCTCGTATTTCAGCACGCCACCTACTGCCCACTTGGCACGATTGGCGAGCACCTCGCGACCGACGGAATCGCCCCGACGATCATCGAACTCAATCGCGGTGCGGAGATCCCAAACCTCAACGACTTCGATATCCTCATCGTGCTGGGTGGGCCCATGGAGGCTTGGGAAGAAAAAGTACATCCTTGGCTTGTCGCTGAGAAGGCCGCCATCCGGCGATGGGTCGAGAAACTGGACAAGCCGCTGCTCGGCATTTGCCTTGGACATCAGCTTCTGGCTGACGCGCTCGATGGCCGAGTCGGGCGCGCCAAACGAGGCGAGGCGGGACTGACCGTGATCGACCTGGCAGAGTCTGGTAGATCGCATCCGCTCTATGCTGGATTCGGCCCGCGCAAGCATGCGATCAACTGGCACGGCAGCGAAGTTACGGACCTGCCACAGGAAGCGGTGCTGCTAGCTTCGAGCGCTGAGTGCCTGATCGCAGCCTTTGCTGTCGGTTCATCCGCGATCGGCGTGCAGTACCACGTCGAAGCCACCAGTACCCTCGTCGATGAATGGTCCGATCTGCCTGCTGGCGCAGCGCACGTTGAACGACTTCACGGCGCTGCCGCCACTCCAAGCGTGCGGCGAGCCGTGGCGCAGGCCATGCCCGAGCTGTGGTCGAACTCGAGACGCCTTTACGACAACTTCATGGATCTCGCGGGGGCGCCGCGTGGCTGTGCGCAGAAAAAATAGTGGGCACCTGGGAAAAGCGAAGCATTACGTGAACGAGGCGAGCGCCGTATAGGTTTGGTTATGACCCAGTTGAAGACTTCCGAAGTCGCCTTTCTCGACCTCGCTAATCCAGAGTTTTCGATCCGCTCAAAAGCTGTCCGCGAGGCGCGCGCGGAGAATTGGTACGCGCGGACGTCATACGGGTTGGCAATCCTGCGGCATGCCGAAGTCGGCGCACTGCTGCGCGAAGCGCGCTTGCGTCAGGGCAGCTACAAGTGGCCGGCCCACAACAACGCCTCCGGGCTATTCGCGGAGTGGTGGATCCGCATGCTCCTGAACCGCCTCGGCACCGATCACGGCCGGCTACGCCGGCTGGTCAATCCGGCATTCGGCCCAAAAATCGTGACGCCGCTTCTGCCGCGTTTCGAGGAGATCGCCAACGACATCATTGATGGCTTCGCATACCGGGGGCACTGCGAATTCATGTCCGAATTCGCCGAACCGTTCGCCACGCGCGTCGTCTGCGAGCTGTTGGGCCTCTCGCACGCGCATTGGCGATCGCTCGCCGACATTTCGGCAGAGATGGGGCTGGCGCTTGGTGTCACGTATGCAAATAACCAGGATGCTATCAACGCGGCAACGGCGCGGCTTTTCGACTACGCGCGCCAGATCGTCGAGGACCGGTGCAAAAATCCGAGCGAGGACTTCATCAGCCACTTGATCGAGGCAAACAAGGACAAAACTCAGCTCAGCGATCAGGAATTATACGACATGGTCGTGCTTGCGGTGTTCGGCGGTATCGACACGACGCGCAACCAGATCGGCCTCGGCATGAACGTCTTCATTGACAACCCTGACCAGTGGACGCTGCTAGGCGCACATCCGGAGTTTGCCCGCGGCGCCGTCGAAGAAGTGATGCGCACGCGCCCCACCACCACGTGGGTGACGCGCGAAGCGCTCGAGGATTTCGTGTTCATGGACCTGCTGATCGAGAAAGGCACGACGCTTCACCTGTTCGCGGAATCGGCGGGAACCGATCCGAAGGTCTATTCGCCGGAGATCGACATAACGCAGGAGCGCAAGACGCACTACGGCTTCGGAGCTGGGCCGCACCACTGCCTCGGCCATTTTATTGCCCGGGCCGACATGACCGAGGCGTTTCGGGTTCTTTCAATGCGCATCAAGCATCCGGTCTATGACGGCGAGCCGTCATGGTTGCCCGACAGCGGCAACACGGGTCCAAAATCGTTTCCGATAAAATTTGATCCGCAGGTTTGATCATCGTCAGTGTGACGCTGGAGACTGTGCGCGTTATGCAAGTCGCTCTCAGATAACCCTCATTGAAGGATGTCGGCTTATAGCCCGTTGCTGACGAGATGCGACAGAAACCAATTGTCGGCAACGAGGGCAAATTCAGACCCGCCGACAAAGCGGGTTTGAGCGAATGACTACCGAACACCCCTATGACAAGAACACGCACTTTTACGCAGGTGCTCGGACAACACTCAAGATCGGTTAACGTCTATTTTGTTATTGTCCATCAAAAATAGTGACATAGACTGGAGTTCTGCATCGCATGTTGCGGGCCCTCGCAATTAAATCATGTTTCCATAAATTTCATCAATAGCTTGCTGTACTTCGTCGAAGGCGAGACGGGCGGGCCGCGCGCACTAGCCGAATTTCTGCTTACCCCAAATCATCGCAAGTTAGGATTGAACGTCATGAAAGCGTTTTTGCTCAAGAATGCCTTTGGCATCGAGAATCTTCAGCTCGATGAGCTGCCCCAGCCCGAACCTGGTCCGGGTCAGGTGCTCGTCAAGATGCGTGCTTGGTCCTTGAACTATCGCGATCTGATGGTTGCGCGCGGTGTTTATGCACCGAAGCTCAAGTTCCCCTTCCAGATGCTGTCGGACGGCGCTGGTGATGTCGTCGCGGTCGGGGCCGGCGTGACGCGCGTGCAGGCTGGTGACCGTGTCGCCGGCGCCTTCATGCAGACTTGGATCGAGGGGGGGCCAAGCGAGGCGAAGGCCAAGAGCGCGCTTGGTGGCAATATCGCAGGCATTGCCGCCGAGTACGTCGTGCTCGATGCCAAAGGGCTGGTGCATATTCCTCCACAGCTCAGCTACGAGGAGGCCGCAACGCTCCCCTGCGCCGCCGTCACGGCTTGGCACGCGCTCGTCACCGCCGGTCATCTGACGGCGGGCGACACCGTTCTCGTGCAAGGCACGGGCGGCGTCTCGATCTTCGCTTTGCAGTTCGCACGTTTGATCGGCGCCCGCGTCATCGCGACGTCGAGCAGCGACGCCAAGCTCGAGCGGGTCAAGGCGCTCGGCGCGTCCGACGTCATCAACTACAAATCAACGCCCGAATGGGGCCGCCGCGTGCGCGAACTCACCGGACACGGTGTCGATCACCTCGTTGAAGTGGGCGGTGCTGGTACGCTCGCTCAATCCTTCGAAGCAGTTCGCAACGGCGGGCGCATCAGCCTAATCGGCGTGCTGACCGGCGGCGAGGTCAATCCGATACCAATCTTGATGAAGAACATCACGGTGCAGGGCATCTTTGTTGGCAGCCGCGACATGTTCGAGGCTATGAACAGGGCCATAACATTCTGCGGTCTCAAACCGGTGATCGACCGGGTGTTCCCATTTACCGAGTTTCCGCAAGCCCTGCGCCACATGGAAAGCGGCGCCCACTTCGGGAAAATCGTTCTGAAGGCGTGAGCCGGACGTGCTGCGCAATGAAAACATGGCCGAAGGCGTTCCCGGGACCGGCCTCGAACCAGCCTCGTCGCAACAAGACTCGTTCGCCGTGACAGTCGATGGACCGGACCACTGGATCGCATGTTGCGTACTGTCCATAAAAACGGCATTGGATACGGCATGGTATTGCCCTTCCGTCGCAACCGGCTATTGCCGCATTCATGTCCAAGACCGTCCTCTTAACGCTCGGCCGGCTCCCGAAGGCGCTTGAGATTGCCCGCAGCTTTGCGCGTGCTGGGTGGCGGGTTGTCGTTGCGGAGCCGTTTCGTTGGCATTTGACGCGCGTGTCCAATGCCGTCGCGCGGAGCTACTGCGTAACTGCGCCAAGCAACAACGCTAACCTTTATCTTAACGATTTATTGCGCGTGATCGCAGCCGAGCACGTTGAACTCGTCGTGCCCGTTTCCGAAGAAGCGCTTTACGCGTCAGCTTTGCGCGACCAGCTGCCGGCCGGCACCGGTATATTCACAATGCCGCAGAACATGCTGCTGACGTTGCACAACAAGCATACTTTTAATACGACGAGCGCGGCGCTCGGGCTCGACGTGCCCGAAACCTATGAGCTTGGCGATCCGCGCGCGGCTGAATTGGCAATGACGCGGGACTACATCGTCAAGCCGATTTTTTCATGCTCAGGTCGTGGCGTTCGCTACTTCAAAGCGGGCGCTGCGCTTCCAGACTTATCATTGTTGGAGACGGAAATTGCTCAGGAACGCGTTGCGGGAAACTTGTTCTCGACGTTTTCGATTGTGCAGGGGGGACGGTCACGCGTCACCGTGATATATCGCGCTGCCGTGTTATCGGGAACGGTCGCCGTCTGTTTCGAACGCGTCGAGGCGCAACCTGCAATTACAGACTGGGTCGAGCGCTTTGCCTCGGCGACGGCGTATAGCGGATTTTTGTCATTCGATTTTATCGTCGATGCCGCCGGCCGGGCGATGGCCATTGAATGCAACCCGCGCGCGACGAGCGGCGCACACTTCGTTCATGCCGATGATTTGGCTCGCGCGATCGTAGATGCACATGCATTGACGCCAGTCCGCTTCCGTCAGAAAATGCTCATGCAGCAGGTCTTTCCCTGCCTGACTGAAACACAAAAATCATTCTTCTCAGACAAGCGTCGCTTCAGATCAAACCTGCGCCACCTGCTTTCAGCGCACGACGTGACGTGGGGCGCACGCGACCCGCTACCGCTACTGACGATGCCGTTTACAGCGTCTCAAATCATCGCACGGTCGATTGCCAAAGGCGAAAGCTTCGGCGAAGCATCGACATTTGATATCACGTGGCGGGAACCGGTGTCCTGACCTTGCGGCGCATGACCTTGCACACAATCTGTTCGGCGGGCCGTGTCGTCAGACGCGCAACGGGGCGGACGCGCTCCGGCGCAAGGGCCTCGAAATCAAAGCGCCGCGCGAGGCGCGCGATGATCAGCGTTGCCTCAGTCGTTGCGAACGCCGCGCCGACACAGACGCGCGGGCCCGTTCCAAACGGGATGTAAGCGCCTGACGTCAATTCGTGTTCACGCTCGGCACTGAAACGGTCTGGATCGAAGGCGTGCGGGTTCTTCCAAAAATCTTGGTGCCGGTGCAACGTCCAGGGCGAGATCATGAGCATGGCACCCCGTTTGACCCGGTACTTTCCAATTTCGGTTCTGCGCGTCACGACACGGGGCATAAACGTAATTGGCGGATAGAGCCGCAGTGTCTCCCGGAAGACATTGCGGATGTAGGGCAGCTTTTTGGTATGCTCGAAAGTCACTGCGCCCTCGCCGGCAACGGCTGCTACCTCGGCCCGCATTCGCGCTAGCACGTCTGGCTGCGTCGCCGCGATATAGAACACCCACGTCAAGACACTCGCGGTCGTCTCATGGCCCGCGAGGAAGAATACGCCAAGCTGATCGATGACCTCTTCACGCGTGAACGGTTCGCCGCTTATTGTATCTACTGCGCCAATGACGGCAGCGGCGATGTCGTTATAGCTGGCACCGCTTTCGGCCATGTGCGTATCGACGAGATTCCCCAGATGGTGGCGAATGCGCTTGCAAGCAGCCAGAACATGAGCGTGCTGGGGGATGTTCGCAAACGGGGCATCGAGGATCAACCGCTTGATCTCGACATGGGCGGCATTCCGTTCGAATTCGGTAAAGCTTTCGAACACGTCGCGCGCCGTCTGCGATTGCAGCGACGTTGAAAACACAGTTCTAGTAATCACATCCGCGGTCAGGTGGCTCATGGCGAGGTCGATCGAAATTGCCTCTCCCCGCGCTGCTATGCCGTCGAGGTGGGTCTCATAATCATCGACAGCCGCCGCCATCGACAAGAACGCCCGGTTGAGCCGCATGTGCGAGAACGCCGGATCGATCATGGCGCGCTGACGCCGCCAGGTCTTGCCGCTCGAGACAAAAATAGAGTCGCCGACCAGCGGTTCTAGCGCACCGACCATGAGATCGTTCTTCGGAAAAATATCCTCCGGATCGGCCATAATAGCGCGCACAAGGTCCGGGGTGTTCACGATCAGGATCGACCGGCGCGAGAACCCAAGATGGCCTATGTGCATGCGGTAAGCGTCGGCCGGCAACAGGCTTAACAGATCGCCATCGCCGCGCACGGCTGCGCGCATCAGCGCGGCGACAGCGGGCAGCGCTCGAGGTCTGGGAGGACAATACACAATAGTCTCCGGGCGGATGGGAATGAGTTCAATGCAGCCTAGCAGTGTTCGCCACCTAAGCCACCCGGCATCGCCTGCAAAAAATCGTGGCTCTCGGCGCTTGAACGCGGCCGCCTCCCAGTCCAAGATCGTTGTCGAGACCAATCAATCTTGCGCCGGGTGCGAGGGGCGTTACGCGATGTGGCCATTCTACGGTTTTGTGATGGCCCATATCGCCACCGGCGCGGTTGGGCTGCTCGCGTTCTGGGTGCCTGTGTTGTCGCAGAAAGGTGGAATCAACCACCGCAAGTGGGGCCGGGTTTTCAACTGCATGATGCTGGCGACCGGCTCGATCGCGATTGCGATTGCCACTTGCACACTTTTGGACCCCATCGCGACCCACCAGCACATCACCGACCCGCAGCTGATGAAGAATCCGGAACTTGTACGCGGCATCTTTGGTTGGATGATGCTGTATCTTGCGATCCTCACCATCAATCTCGCGTGGTATGGCTGGCTAGCAGTCGTCAACAAGCGCGATCACAGCCTTAATCTGGAATGGCGCAACCTGTTCCTCCAATTTGCGGTGATCGCTGCCGCCCTCAACTGCGCGTGGCAAGGATGGGTCATCGGCCAACCTTTGATGATGGGCATTTCCATCATTGGCCTCGCAACCGGTGGCACCAATCTATTCTTTTTATACAAGCCGCAGCGCGGCGCGAACGACTGGCTGAATGAACACATCAAAGCGCTCGTCGGCGCCGGCATCTCGGTCTACACGGCCTTCTTCGCGTTCGGCGCCGTTCGCTTGATGCCGGAACTGGCGCTGAACCCGCTGATGTGGTCCGTGCCGCTCGCCACGGGCCTTGGTCTTATCCTCTACCACCAGCGGGATGTGGCGCGGCAGCACAAAGCCCGAACGACGGGGGTGGAAACGGCATCGTGATTTTGAACCTACATCTGCTGCCAAAAAGGCAATCAGCCCGTTCATGAGCAAAGACCGCGTTGTCGTGATCGGGGCAGGTGCAGGCGGTCTCGTGGCGGCGGCAGACCTCGCCCGGCGCGGCGCCGACGTCACTGTCATCGAACGCGCCGCGACCCCCGGCGGTAAAATGCGCAGAGTGCTCATCGAAGAAGACGGTGTTAATGCGGGCGTTGATGCTGGGCCAACCGTCTTCACCATGCGCTGGATTTTTGAGGCCCTGTTTGCCGATTGCGGCACGACGCTTTCCGCGCACCTTGACCTGATACCCGCTGACATCCTGGCACGGCACGCCTGGCGCAAGGGCGGCAGGCTCGATTTGTTTGCCGACGTTGGACGTTCCGCTGACGCTATCGGCTCATTCGCAGGCGCAGCGGAAGCGCAAGGCTATCGCGACTTCTGCGCCCGCAGCGCTGACATCTACCAGACATTGCGCGATACCTTTATTGCTTCCGAGCGGCCATCGAACCCTCTTGATCTCGCTTGGCGCGTCGGACTTGGCCGGCTCGACGCGCTCTGGCGCACGGCACCGATGAAGACAATGTCGGCCGCGATCGCCGAAAACTTTCGCGATCCCCGTTTGCGTCAGCTGTTCGGACGCTACGCAACGTATTGCGGTTCATCGCCGTTCCTCGCGCCAGCGACGCTAATGCTGGTCGCTCATGTCGAACAGGATGGCGTGTGGCTGGTCAAGGGCGGAATGCGCCGGGTTGCTGACGCCTTGCAAGAGCTTGGCGAAGCCCAGGGCGCTCGTTTCAGGTTCGGAACGGAAGTTCGCGAAATCGTGGTCGAGAGTGGCCGCGTTTCGGGCGCATTACTTGCCAGTGGCGAGCGGATCGAAGCTGACGCTGTGGTCTTCAATGGCGACGTCGCAGCGCTGGCTGACCGCTTCCTCGGAAACGCCGTCACGCGCGCGGCTCCCTCGACGGCACACGATGACCGCTCTTTGTCAGCAATGACATGGTGCCTGAAAGCCAGCACGCGCGGCTTTCCACTGGTCCATCACAACGTCTTCTTCGCGGAGGATTATGCCGAGGAGTTCGAAGCGATCTTCCGCCGCCGCGCCATCACTGAAGCGCCAACAGTTTACGTCTGCGCCCAAGATCGCGGCGATACGGATTTGCCGAGCGACGGCGCGACGGAACGGCTGCTCGTGCTGATCAATGCCCCGCCTGATGGCGATAGAAACGACTTCGATCAAGCCGCCGTAGCAGAATTTGGCAAGCGAACATTCGGACTACTTGCGGAATGCGGGCTGACGATCGACGTGAACCCTGATGCCTCCGTCGTCACCACGCCGCAAGGGTTCAACGAGTTATTCCCGGCGACCGGCGGCGCGCTCTATGGCCGAGCCAGCCATGGCTCACAAGCAACGTTTCAACGGCCAGGCTCCACGACACGCATACCAGGGCTTTATCTTGCCGGCGGATCGGTGCACCCGGGGCCGGGCGTACCGATGGCGGCGATGTCGGGCCGGATTGCGGCGGCCCGTGTGCTTGAAGACTTGGCCGCAGCACGCGATGCGCGCCGGGCGGCAGCAACGATTCAAATCGATACTTCCAGAACTGAATAGCGGCTTTAGGCCAGCGCGGACGCGTGGGGCACGATCTCGTCGAGGATTTTTGCCGAAGACACGACGCCCGGCAGACCTGCGCCCGGATGCGTGCCCGCACCGACAAGATACAGGCGCTCGACTTCCTCGCTTTTGTTATGCGGACGGAACCAGGCGCTCTGAAACAACTGAGGCTCAAGCGCGAACGCGGCGCCGTTGACGGACAGCAATCGATCGCGGAAATCCTGCGGCGTCATCATCCGTGACGTCACAATCGATTTGCCAAGACCCGGCAGAACAGTTTGTTCGAGCCGCTGTTCGATTGCCGCGCGGTACGGCTCTGCGCGGCTTTGCCAGTCGACGCAGCTGCCGAGATGTGGCACCGGCGACAGGACATAGAAGCTGTCGCAACCGGGCGGCGCCAGCGACGGATCGTTCGCTGTCGGCCGGTGTAGATAGAGACTGAAATCGTCGGCCAGAACTTTCCGGGTAAAGATGTCGCGCAAGAGCTCGCGATATCGCGGACCGAGCACCATCGTGTGATGATAGACATCGTCGAACTGCTTGTTGGTGCCGAAGTACCAAACGAACAAGCTCATCGAATACCGCGCACGGCTAATCTTACGGTCGGTCCAGCGCCGGCGTGTATGCTCGGACAGCAAGCATCTGTAGGTCCAGGCTACATCGGCATTCGATACCACGACTTCGGCGTCGATCACTTCGCCTGATGTCAGTCTAACGCCCGTCGCACGGCCATTCGTGACCGTGATCTGGTCAACTTCGGCATCGTAGCGTACGGCTCCGCATTGACCTTCAATCAATCCAACCAGCCCGCGAACGATCGCGCCTGTGCCGCCTATCGCGTAGTGTACTCCAAACTTGCGTTCGAGATGCGCGATCAAACAATAGTACGACGTTGTGCTGAACGGATTGCCACCGATCAGCAGCGGGTGGAAACTGAACACGAGGCGAAGTTTTTCATTTTTGAAAAATTGACTGACCTTGGAATACACAGACCGGTGTCCGCCGAGGCGCACGAGGTCCGGGGCTGCGCGCGCCAACGTACCGAGGCCGTGAAACGGCTGACCGGCCAGCTCTTCAAATGCAACGCGATAGATTTCTTCGCTCGCCCGCATGTAGCGATCGAAGCCGTCGAGGTCTCGCGGCTCGATGCGGGCGACTTCGGCACGCATCTGATCCTGGTCTGAGGTGCAGCTGAAGACGTCGCCATCATCAAAGCGAATTTTGTAGAATGGGTCGATGCTACGCAGGTCGACATCGTCGCGCATGCGGCGCCCGCACAAATCCCACAACTCTTCAAAGAGATACGGTGCTGTGACGATCGTCGGGCCAGCATCGAAGGTAAAGCCATCTTGCCGGAAAACATAAGCCCGTCCGCCGGGAGCATCGAGCCGTTCTAGCACCGTCACCCGGTAGCCGCGTGCACCGAGACGCACGGCAGCGGCTAATCCGCCGAAGCCCGACCCAATCACAACGGCATGGGGGCGATCATTGGTCATGCCATCGAGCATCGCGCGTCCTGAACATCACTGACTAAGAGCAGGACGGGCCGCGCCTTCTCTCCGGATCAAAAAGATCCCGGTATAGAAAGCGTGGCCCGCCGAAGTGCGTCGTGGTGCTGAGGACGGTCCCGGCCTCAGAGATTAGTTCGGATACGTGTAGTCGGTCGGAGCCAAGCCATGCTTGACGCCCCAATCGTACCAGTTGTCGACCGCCGTCCCAGTCAGCAGGATGCCGATGCCGCCGGTTAGCGGGCAGAGCACTGCGAACCACCAAGCCCAACGATGCACTGACTCCATCGTGGCATTGAAGCCCATGGTCCAGCGCCAGAACAGGGCAGCGCGTTCAGATGCCGTCCCACGATCGGTGATCTGCTCGATCTCGCGCTCGCCGCCGTAACGCGACACGGCCAGAATGGTGGCCCCGTGCATCGCAAACAGCAGTGCCGCCCCATACAGGAAGGCAATCGAGAGCATGTGGAACGGATTATAGAACAGGTTGCCGTAGTTCAGCGAGAAGTTGTTGGTCCAATCGAGATGCGGGAAGATGCCGAACGGAACCGCTTCGCTGAAGTTGCCCATCAACACCGGCCGGATAAAGCCGAGCACCAGGAACAACCAGATAGCGGCCGCGAAGGCCCAGGCGACGTGCGTGCCCATATTCAGAGCTCGCGCCCGGCGGTACATGCGCACCCACCACAAGATAACCGATGTCGTCAGGAAGAAGCCGGCCATCAACCACCACCCACCCTCATTCAACGGCGGAATGCTGAGACCGTACTTCGCAGCTGGCGGATCGAGCGACAGATAGAACAGTTTGCGCAGGAATTGCTGCGGGCTCCAGCCGACGGACGCCAGCATATTCAAACCGATGATCTCGAACGCAATAACGAAGCATACGATCGAGATCAGGCCGGTTGTCCCGAGATAGACTGGGCCAAGTTGCGCATCACCAAGCTTTCCGGCCCAGTAGTTGAACTGGGTACCCGTTCCGCGCGGAGAGTTTTGCGGCGGCAAGTGCACACCCAGTTCGGCCGGCGATCGAACCTGAACTTGCGTGAAGATATTTTGATATTCAGCCATGGCTTTATCCCTTCACTCAGCCCCAGATGCTCATGTTCGGCCACCACTCCCACCAGTCTGCCCATGGGTTGCCTTCAAGCCATAGCGGACCGCTGATGATTATGCAGACTGCGCTCCAGAACACAGCCGCAAGTGCAAGCAGAAGACCGAGACGGTGAATGCCAAGCGTACCGATGGAATATCCAATCGTGTCGCGGAAGAACGTGTTCTCGTGCTCTGGAGTTTTGACCACCTCACCCTTCTTCGGGTTGGTCGCCGACAATATTAGCCCGCCGTGCAGCGCCAGCGCGAGGCACGTCGTAAAGAAGAACGTAATGCCAAGCATGTGGGCCGGATTGTAGTGGAAGTTGCCGTACTGATAACCGGTTGCCGACACCCAATCGAGATGGCTCATGAAGCCGTACGGGAAACCGTACGACCACGCCCCCATCAGGATCGGCCGGAAGACGACCAGCGTCACGTAGGCAAGAATCGCGAATCCGAAAGCAATCGGCACATGATAGCCGATGCCGAGTTTACGGCAGATTTCAACTTCGCGCAGCGCCCACGCTACAAACGCACCGATGGCGCAGACAGTCACGCCTTGCCAGATCCCGCCCTCCATAAGAGGCGCGATACCCAGCCCAATTTCCTTGGCAGGCGGATTGATACTGAGCCGGAAAAGATTCCAGGTCGCGCCGTGCGCGGCGCCCCAGCAAATGAGTCCAACGCCGACATAGATGAAGAACACCGTCAAGACCCCGAAGAAGCCGACATAAAACGGCCCCACCCAGAAATCGAACAGGTCTCCGCCGATCAGCGTGCCACCGCGAACGCGGTATTTTCTTTCAAAATTGAGCATGGCCATGGCCGGTTCCTCCACTCAGCCGGCGCGCAGCCGGCTGCCTCAGCGTCAGATTTTGGGAACGGACAGCGCTCGCCCTGCGGAGAGCGCGCCCGTTCCCAGTCGTGCGTTCGACTAGCTCGCTTTTTTCTCGAGAACGAGCGGAACTTCGATGGCCGACGTCTTGGCCGCCGCAGGCGCCCGAGGTCCTTCGATCCAATTGAACCGGCTGGTGCTCAGCAGGATGAAGTGGATGATGATCGCGAGAGCAAAGAGGAAGGTGAACAGTGCGACCAGCGTGCGACGCGGATCGAACAGAAGCCACATTCTCCACATGATCGTGCCTCCTATGCTTTGAGTGACGTGATAAGTGACGCGACGTGTTGCACCTGGTCAGTCAGCGATGCGTAACCACCCACCGATGGGAGCCAGGGGCGCCACTGCCACACCAAGAAGTGGGCGATGAGAGCGATCACCGTGAAGATGATGAAACTCGTCATGAAGACGCCGTGAAACGACTTCGCCTCTTGCTCGGTTAAGCCCGAAACAGAGCCGCTGCGATTGTCAGCTGCCATGTTAGGTCCTCTCCTACTTTGGCCTTTCGGCCGTTACCGCGCATCTCCCGCGCGGCCGGGACAAACCATGACGGCGTGCGTCACGGACCTTCCCATCCGGTTGCCCGGACGGAACTCTGTTCTGGCCTCAGCCCATGAAGGAATAAGCGGCACACGTGTTCGCCGCGTCCTTGGCTTGTTTCAGAATTGACTTGCGCGCTCCCGCGGCGCCGCCGGACAAGAGCCGGCGCAGCGGCACGATCCGCTCGACCGTCGCAGCGATGAGGAACACGACGAATGCCGCTATGTAGATCAGGCGGAATTCGAGGCTCTCGGCACGCTTGAACTTCGATAGCGAGCGGCGCTTGCTGTCTACTGTTGCGGCCATGGTCATCCCCTTCCAATGATGGTGATGGTATTGCGCGGTTGAAATTGCTGCTTCGACATTCATGCGGCCACCCTCGTTTTGGAGGCCCGCGAAACGACATCGGCCGACACGCGCGAATGGCCGGCATTGCGCGCGTCGCGTTCTGCGGCGTCACGTAAACGTTTGGCCGCAGAAATGCGCACCAACACCGGTTCCAGCTCGAGAATTTCGTCGAGTCTAACTTTGGCGGCTTCGTCCCAAGGCAACTGCTCGATGTGCTTGGAAGGCGTCGCTTCGACCTTGTCGAGTTCAGTGCCGAGTGGAAGGATGTGAAACAGCGCGTCGAACAGAGCGTTGCAGACTTCCTGCACGAGGTAAGTCGCGCCGGCGTAGCCCATGAACGGCGTGCCGGTGTGGCGGCGGATGATAGCGCCGGGAAACGATGCCGGGATATACATGCCGCGGCCGCCAGCTTCCACTAGATACATGCGCTCATTGTAGCTTCCGAACAGAATGAGTGGCGGCTTCTCACGGATAGCTTGGCGGACTGCGCCGTTGTCAGGCTTGACGCCCGCACTACGCGCGAACGAGAACGTGCACGGCAGGCCCATTTCGGTCTCGAGGAAGTTTCTGACGCCGCGCGCGTAGGTCTCGGTCGCGACAATGCCGAAGCTCGCGGTGCCGAAGAAATCCTGCGTCACTGACCGCCACAGATCCCACAGCGGTTTGATCGTCGTGTGCTTCTCTTTCTCAATGAACGGCTCGGGGTCGATCCCAAGCAATTCACCGAGCGAGCGCAAGAATTTGGTCGTAGAATGGAGGCCAATGGGTGCTTGCAGATACGGGCGCTCGAGGCCTTCGCACAGCATGCGGCCGAACTCACGGTACATGCAAATGTTGACATCGGCATCGACCAGCTTCGGCACATCGGCCAGGTGACTACCCAGAGGGAACACCATGTTAACGTCAGCGCCGATGCCTTCGACGAGACGCCGGATCTCGGCAACGTCGGACGGCATGTTAAATGTGCCGTAGATCGGCCCGATGATGTTGACGCGCGGCTTCTCACCATCCTTACGGGCGGGACGGGCCGGAACCTTTTTGCGGCCATATTGCGTCCACAGCCAGTAGATGGCGCGGTTGGCGCTCTGCCATTGGTCTTCGTCAATCGTGCGCGGCAGGAAGCGCTGAATGTTGGTGCCTTCCGGCGTCACACCGCCGCCGATCATCTCCGCGATCGAACCCGTGACGACAACAGCCGGCAATGACGGATCGAGCGACTTGTGCGCCCGCTTCATGGCGCCTTCTGTGCCTGTCTTCCCGAGTTCTTCTTCCGATAGACCCGTTACAACGATCGGTAGTTCGTGCGGCGGCAGACCGTCTGTGTAATGCAGCACCGATGTGACGGGCAGGTTTTCGCAACCGACGGGGCCGTCGATGATGACCTGCAGTCCTTTAATGGCCGTGAAGGCGTAGACCGAACCCCAGTAGCCGCCAGCGCGATCATGGTCGAGGATCAGCATATGATCCTCCCAATGTCGCAGGCATGATCGCGCAAAGCAGAAAACCGGCGATCATGGTCGAGGATGAGCATCAGATCATCTCCTCGGCTTTGCGCTTCTTGGCATCCTTGTCGAGCCGGCGCTTGTATTCGGTGCGGAATGCGGCGTTGTCTTCCGGTAACTTCTCCCAAACGCCGGCTGAATATCCCTCACCAACACCGGCAAAGAACGTTCTCATCGTTTCGAAGCGCGCCTTGTTGCCGAGTGCGGCATTGACGACCTGAGCGAGCGAACCGGCTCCTGCCGGACCCATCAGCGGACGCGCAGAAATGAGGTTCGTAAAGTAGAGGCCTGGGATCGCCATCTCCTTGGCCTTCTGCACCACAGGCGTCGTGCCGATTGCAAGATCCGGCTTGAATTCCTTGAGCGCCGCAACGTCCTGCTCAAGCGACGCACGGAACACCACGTGCACGCCGCGGGCTTCTAGCCATTCGCGATCTGCATCCGACCAGGCCGTTTTGGGGCAGGCGCTGCCGACATAGTGGAGCTTGGCGCCGCTCTCAACAAGAAGTCGCGCGACCAGAAGTTCAGAACCTTCATAGCCCGACAGTGTGATGCGGCCATTGATTGGCATCTTGCCAAGTGCTGCGCGAATGGCCGGAAGCACGACATTCTTAGCGGCATCGACGCGCGATGGGGCAACGCCGCAGGCTTTGCCGATGTTGTCGAGCCAGTCGGCGGTGCCATCATGCCCGACAGGAGCGGAGCCGACGATCGGTCGGCCTGCCGCTTCGAACTCGCGGAACGACGCTGTGTAGAATGGATGGATCGCGGCGACAGCTGCACAGTCGAGCGCGCTATAGAGCTCGCGCCACTCACGTGTCGGCACAACAGGACCGGCGCTGAGGCCCAACGGCTCAAGCAGTGCGCCGATGCTGACAGGGTCGGCGGGGAACATCTCACCGACAAGCGTCACCGTCGGTTTGCTGCTCTTGCCACCCCGCGGTGCGAGAACCGGGCCCTGCTCGGCTTCGCAGCGCGCGAATTTTAGCATCGCGGCGGCAAGCACGTCCTTGGCTTCCGCGTGCGTCGGTACCCCAAAGCCCGGCACGTCGATGCCAATGATACGAACGCCGTTGATCTCTTTCGGCAGCAGTCGCAGCGGCACACCTGACGCCGTCGGAACGCACAGATTGATGATCACGATAGCATCGTAGAGATCGGGATCAGCGAGTTTGAACGTTGCCTCGCGGATATCTTCAAACAGCTTACCCGTGACGAGCGTTTCAGAGTTGAACGGCACGTAGCCGACCGTGCGGCGCGCACCATAGAAGTGCGAGGTGAAGGTTAATCCATAGACGCAGCAGGCTGAGCCCGACAGCACGGTCGCCGTGCGGCGCATACGAAGGCCAACGCGCAACGACCCGAACGCAGGGCACATGCTTTGCGGCTGATCGTGCGGCCCCTTCGGATAGTCTTTGGCATATTGATCGAGAATTTCTGTTTTGCCAGCTGCTTTGGCAGCCGCGATCATCGCATCCTTGCCGGCGTGACAACCGAGACCGTCAGCTTTTGCTGCAGCCGTGTTGAAGCTTACACCGGCTTCGACACCACCGCGGTCGTCGCTCCCTTTTTGAACATCGTTGGTTACGGGCGTTTCGCCAGCAGCATCATAGACCACCTCGCCCGAGGAGGCCTGGTCTTCACTGCTTTTGTGGCCTAACGCCGACATTCCGAATGCCTTGCCCGTTCCCGATTTTAAACCGTTTCGTAAACGACTTCGAGCGACGGCTTCTCAACGACCGTGCCTCCGCACATGTCTTCGAAACTGGCCGGCTGCAGCACGACGCCGCGCCCGACGACTTCGCCTTTGAACAGCGCCAGAAGTCCGTCCTGCGTCAGCGGTGTGGGCCGCACCGGAGGCGCGGTCGCAACATTTGCGGCAAGGCCCGCGAACAATGGACCCCACTCGCTCGCATGCGTGCCAATAATCTGGTAGTTGGCGCTCTTGCGGCGAATGTCTTCGTTCGCCGGTATCGCCGCGAGCACAGGAATGCCGGCCGCATCGGCGAAGGCCTGTGCCTCGCCGGTACCGTCATCCTTGTTGATGACCATGCCCGCAACGCCGACGTTGCCGCCGAGCTTGCGAAAATACTCGACCGCCGAGCAGACGTTGTTGGCAACGTACAGCGACTGCAAGTCGTTCGATCCGACGACGATGACCTTCTGGCACATGTCGCGCGCGATCGGCAGACCGAAGCCACCGCACACTACGTCGCCGAGGAAATCGAGCAGCACGTAATCGAAGCCCCATTCATGGAAGCCGAGTTTTTCGAGAAGCTCGAAGCCATGAATGATGCCGCGGCCACCGCAGCCGCGCCCGACTTCCGGGCCGCCAAGCTCCATTGCGAAGACGCCATCGCGCTTGAAGCAAACGTCCGAGATTTTGACTTCCTCGCCGGCGAGCTTCTTTTTTGCCGAAGTTTCGATGATCGTCGGCGTCGCCCTACCACCGAACAGCAGCGACGTCGTATCGCTCTTCGGATCGCAGCCGATCAGCAGCACCCGCTTGCCTTGCTCTGCCATCATGTAAGAGAGGTTGGCGAGTGCGAAACTCTTGCCGCTGCCGCCTTTGCCGTAGATGGCGATAATCTGGGTCTGCTTTGTTTCGGATCCGATTTCTGGAACGTCGTCCGGCTCCAGGGCCGCTTCCTCGCGGAGAAAATCCGCCATACTCGGTTGACCCGGCTTTGCGCCCGGATTCGCCTTCGATGCAACTGCAGTTGCTGCTCCGCCGCAAGAACTCATGCGCAGGCTCTCCAATCTAAGATCATTTTGAGGCAGGAAGGATCGTTGAATGCAGTGCGATAAGCAGCACCGGCTTCCATAGCGTCATGTCGATGCGTGATGAGACCGGCAAGCGACAAGCGTCCGCTTTCAACCAGCGTGCGCACGGCAATCATGTCGGTTTCGCGCCATTCGGCGGCGACGCGAATACGAGCCTCGCGCATGAAGGCAGGGGGAAACGAGAAGGACAGCGGCTCACTGTAGAAGCCGGCAAGCACGACTTCACCGCCCGGCGCCAAATGTGCAATGAGCGTGTTTAGCAATCCGGCATCGCCGCTGACATCGTAGATAGCCCGATAGCCGCGCCGCTTATCGCTCGATGGATCGATCACCTCGTAGCCAATCGCTTCGCCAGTTCGTGCTGAATTCGTTTCCCACACGATTGGCGGCACATCGCCCAGGGCGACGGCGAGACGCGCGATCAAACGGCCAAGAACACCATGGCCGACAATCAAATCAGGGTGTCGTGCGCCATCTGCGGCAATCGCGTGATAGGCCGTCGCGGCCAGCGCGAAAAGCACACCTTCTTCGCCAATCGCCTCGTCAAACCGCCAAGCGCGCGTAGTCGGCACCACGAGGCGCGAGGCGGCACCGCCAAAGAGGCCCTTGATGTCGCCGAAGCACTTGGCGCCTGGAACGAACACGCGATCGCCAATTCGTGCGGCTGAACTGGCGCCGGCTTCCGTCACGCGTCCGACAGATTCGTAACCCGGTACCAGCGGATACCCCATGCCCGGAAATGGCGGCATGCGACCCGACCACAGCAGCCGTTCGGTGCCCGTGCTGATGCCGCTCCAATCGATATCGACAACGACATCGCCTTCCCCTGGCGCAGGCAGCTCAAGCTGGCTGAGCACGAGATGCTCAGGCCTTTCGAGAACGACAGCAGTCGTGCCGCGTGGGCGGACCATTGAGAAGACTTTCGGAAACGTCACGGCGGGCCGGTCACCCGCATATTGTCAGTCTAGCCTTACAAGGCATGTTGTCAAGCGCGCTTCACACTTTTGCGCTACGGAGATGCGATAAGTACGCTCGTTTGCAAAGGCATGTGAGTGGGGACCGCGCGAACACGCGAAAAACCCTCTGTTTTCAGCATCTGCGTGATCTCTGCTGCTGTCCTCGGCCGGCCGCTCCCCATCGCCAAAAGGTAGAAGCCGAAATACGCATCCCCCACCGGTTCAGCGCCCGAGGCGCCCGACATCGGCTCCGCAATCAGCAGCGAACCGCCGGGGGCGAGCGCACGCCGAATCGCGCGAAATAGAACGCGAAGCGGTTCGTCGTCATGATCGTGAATGATGCGGACAAGCGAGATCAGGTCGGCGCCGTCAGGCAATACATCATTGAAAAAGTCGCCGCCGATGGCGCGGGCCCGGTGCGATAGCCCATCGGCTTGGAACCGGGCATTCGCGCGCGCCGCCACCGGCGGCAGATCGAAGAGCTGGAGGTCGAGTTTAGGCGCTCGAGCAGCAACGGCGCGCAGAAATGTCCCGTCGCCGCCGCCAACATCGAGCAGTCTTTTGTGCCGCGCAACCGGGTAGGCATCGAGAATTTCTTGCGCCACCAGCGTCTGCGACGCTGACATCAATGCTGTATATCCGGCAATCCGCTGATCGGCCAAAGTATCCGGTTGATCCGATTTTGCATAAGCCCAATATCTGGCGAGTGAACCGTTTTCCACTTCGCCGCGCAGCAATGCAACCGGATCCGCAAGGTCGGCGTACAGCATCGCGTGATGCTCGATCATCTGCGTAATACCGGGATTTCCAACGATTACAGCGCCGTGCGGGCCTAGTGCGTAACGATTGGCACCGCGCTTATCGACCAGCTTCAGCGCCACGGCCCCGTCGAGCAACCGGCGCGCCGCTTCGACATTTAGCTCCAGGCTCAACGCCAGCGCTTCAAGACTCATCGGCCCATCTCGCAGATGCTCGAAAAGCTTCAGCCGCACGCATGCCTGCAGGATCTGGGAATAAACAAAGCCGGCGCACAGGTTGAAAACCTCGCGGGCACGCTTCTTAGCGATGGGGCGCGTAAACGGAATTGCCGCCGCCCAGCGCTGAAAACTCAGGCTTCCGAGAAGACGGTCTCTAAGGCCGAAAATACGATCAGAAATGTCCACGTTCGCCGACGCCATCAAACCTCGTGACAATCGACCCGGCGCGCTCATAATCTCTCCGCATCATCAAGCGGCGCGCTGCGCAAGGCCCTTCGGCACGAAAGCTTTTGACGCCGCCATGATCACACCGCGAAGCTCAATCGCACCCGGGCACGGCGGGATCGACCCGACCGCTTCCGACAACAGCTGCTGCAAACGCTCAGTCGCGCCGCCAAGGCCAAGCTCTGCCGTCGCGCTCGGACGGCCAAGCGCCGCGTCCTGTCCCGATGGTTTGCCGATGTCTTCCGATTTCGACATCAGGTCGTGGATGTCGTCGGCTACCTGATAGGCTTCCCCCAGCCGCTCACCCAACATCCGCCAGCGATCCGGTTCGGCACCTGCCGCAAGGGCCCCCGCCACCGTCGCTGCCGCGAACAGCGACCCGGTTTTTGCCCTATGATAATGCGACAGCGATATCGCATCTTCGGATTCCCAGGCTTGGCCGGCGATTATGCCCATCGGCATGCCAGTCGATCGTGCAATCGTCATCACGAGACCCGGCAGCCGGGCTGGAACGAGAGCGGCGCCACGCGCCAGAATTTCAAATGCCAAAACGATGAGCGCGTCGCCGACGAGCACAGCCTGTGTTTCACCGAAGGCCTTGTGAACCGAAGGCTTGCCGCGCCTGAGCGCCGCGTTGTCAAAACAGGGCAAATCGTCGTGAACGAGGGACCCGCAGTGCAACAGCTCGATCGCCGCTGCCGCAGCGTCTGTCAGCCCCGGATGATCATCGCCACATGCCCTTGCCACCGCCAAACAGAGCCGCGGCCGAATTCGGGCACCGCCTGGAAAGACGGCATACCGGATCGCCGCGGCAAGTTTGGGAGGACTTTCTGGGACCTCCGCCCGCTCAAGTACCGCTTCAAGGGCCTTCTCAATTCGCGTCGTGGCGTCCATGCAGGGCCTCTCGCGCGCGGAGCTGTAATTTGACGTAGTCGTTGTCAATTGTCACTTAATATAGACACTTGCAGCAAACCAACGCAACGTCATTTTAGTTCGGGGGAATGGAAAACTGGTGCATCGCATGGCAATTGAGGCCGGTCCGGACTACGCGCAGCCGATTGCCCGGAATGGCTATGCCTGGTGGTATGTCGATGCCTTCAGCGATGACGGGCTTCACGGCGTGACGCTAATTGCCATGATCGGCAGTGTCTTCTCGCCCTATTATGCCCGCGCCCGCCGTCAAGGTCTGGGAGACCCCGAGAATTACTGCGCTCTCAACGTTGCGCTTTACGGCAAAGGCGGAAAACGCTGGGCCTTGACGGAGCGTGGACGGGGTCAGCTGAGCCGCGAGGCAACAACCCTTGCCATCGGGCCCAGCGCACTTCGCTGGGATGGATCGGGCCTTACGGTCGATATCGCGGAAGTCACGGTGCCTCTCCCCCGCCGCATCGAAGGCACCGTCCGGCTCTTTCCGTCTGCGACAGTCGCCCAATCCTTCACGCTTGCAGACTATGGCCAGCAGACGTGGCGTCCGATCGCGCCGGTGGCACGAGTCGAAGTCGACCTGCCGCACCCGGGCCTGCGCTGGAGCGGACACGGCTATAGCGACTGGAATGCAGGTTCTGCGCCGCTCGAATCCGCATTCAAAGGCTGGAACTGGTCGCGGGCAAGTTCCTCTGCAGGCACGACGATCCTTTACGACGGCGCACGACGCCACGAGGACGACTTCTCGCTGGCGCTGCGTATCGATCCAAAGGGGAGGATCGAGTCGATCGAACCGCCGCCACCCGCACGCCTGCCTCCGACACCGGTTTGGCGCATCGCGCGGGAAACGCGATCCGACCGCGACGGGACCGCGCGTGTGATTAAAACACTCGAAGATACGCCGTTTTATTCGCGTTCAATGGTGCAGACTTTAATCGGCGGCGCACCGGTCACAGGTATGCACGAGAGCTTATCGCTCGACCGGTTCAATACCCGATGGGTGCAGACACTGCTGCCGTTCCGCATGCCGCGGCGTACCTGGTAAGCGAACTATTGCGTGTTCGATTGCATCTCGCTATCGCTGCCGGCGGAAACTTCGGGCGGATTGTGCCCGGCTGGCTTATGCAGTTCTTTAAATTGTCACTCAAAGATCAGCCAGCCTATCCCAAAAGCGAGTACAACAAAGAATTCCAGAAATGCGAGGGGCCAATGCGGCATGACGATTTTCGACTTGTTGTGCACAAACCCTGGCCGCTATGCGGCGCCGGGCGGCGATTGATCCTTTTTGGAGTCCTCAGATTCGCGCAACGACCGGCGCACTGAAAAAAGCTCGTAGCAGAGCAGCGCCAGCACGATGCCAAAAACGAGAAATAGCTCGATAAGGCCGTAATGCTGTTCCATAGCGCGCCAAACTCCTCACCTCGGTCCGCCCGTGTATGTGGACTCAATGAGAGATACGCCGCGTCGCGGTTGCCGGTTTCAGGCCGTACGGGCGCTCACGCTTGCAATCTTGGCGTCGCGGCCCAGTGCAGCAAATACCGTTTTGACAATTCCTGCAGCATCGAGCCCGGCCTGGGCGTACATCAACTCCGGCTTGTCGTGTTCGATAAACACGTCCGGCAACACGAGCGTCCGCACTTTGAGCCCGCGATCAAGCAGGCCCGCAGTCGCGAGATACTGCAGAACGTGGCTGCCGAAACCGCCGATGGAGCCTTCCTCGATCGTGATCAGGACCTCATGCTCCAGCGCCAGCCGCCGGATGAGGTCATGATCGAGCGGCTTCATGAAGCGCGCGTCTGCAACCGTCGTCGAGAGTCCGCACGACAATAACTGATCGGCTGCTTTCTCTGCTTCTGCGAGCCGCGTGCCGAGCGATAAAATCGCAACCGCCGTGCCTTCGCGGATGACGCGGCCCTTGCCGATTTCAAGCACCTGGCCTTCGGCTGGCATGGCAACGCCGGTGCCTTCGCCACGCGGATAGCGGAATGCCGACGGCCGGTCGTCGATTGCGGCGGCGGTTGCCACCATATGCTTTAACTCAGCCTCGTCCGCCGCGGCCATGATGACAAAGTCGGGCAGGCAGCCGAGATACGCGAGGTCGAACGATCCCGCATGTGTTGGTCCGTCGGCGCCAACCAATCCGGCGCGATCGATAGCGAATCGCACCGGCAGTTTCTGGATCGCGACGTCGTGAACGACCTGATCGTATCCGCGCTGCAAGAATGTCGAGTAGATTGCCGCGAACGGCTTCATACCTTCGGACGCTAAACCGGCCGCGAACGTCACCGCGTGCTGCTCTGCAATGCCAACGTCGAAAGTGCGATCGGGAAAAGTCTTGCCGAAAATATCGAGGCCAGTCCCGTCCGGCATCGCCGCCGTGATTGCAACGATTTTGTCGTCCTTTTTGGCTTGTTCGACGAGGCTGTCGGCGAACACCCGCGTGTAGGACGGCGCGGCCGGTTTCGGCTTGACCTGCGCGCCGGTAACGACGTTGAACTTGGCGACGCCGTGATACTTATCATCGGATGCTTCCGCAGGGCTGTAGCCCTTGCCCTTCTTGGTCACGACGTGGACGAGAACGGGCGCCTGATCGCTATCGCGGACGTTTCTCAGAACCGGCAACAGCTGGTCAAGATCATGACCATCGATCGGACCGACGTAGTAGAAGCCGAGCTCCTCGAACCACATGCCGCCCGACCAGTAGGTGCGCGACATTTCTTCGACGCGGGCCGCACGGCGCTCCCATTTCTTCGGCAGCTTCTTCGCCAATTGCTTGGCGTAGTCACGCCAGCTGAGATAGGTGCCGCTCGACGTCATACGGGCCAAATACTTTGACAGCGCGCCCGTCGGCGGCGCAATAGACATGTCGTTGTCGTTGAGGATCACGATCAAACGCTCGTCGCGCGCGCCGGCATTGTTCATGGCCTCATAGGCCATGCCCGCACTCATTGCCCCGTCGCCGATAACCGCGATGACGTGATTCTTGCCGCCTTTAAGGTTGCGGGCGACCGCCATGCCGAGACCAGCCGAGATCGACGTCGACGAGTGTGCTGCACCGAAGGGATCGTATTCGCTCTCCGTGCGTTTAGTGAACCCGGACAAACCACCGCCTTGGCGCAGCGTGCGGATGCGATCGCGGCGGCCGGTGATGATCTTATGCGGATACGCCTGGTGGCTGACATCCCAGATCAAACGGTCGCGCGGCGTATCGAACAGATAGTGCAGGGCAACCGTCAGTTCGATCACGCCTAGCCCGGCGCCGAGGTGGCCGCCCGTCACCGATACGGCGTCGATCATTTCGTCACGCAGTTCATTGGCAAGCTGACGCAAATCGGACTCGGGTAGCTTACGCAAATCTTCCGGCGTTCTCGCGCGATCGAGCAGCGGCTTTACCGGGACGACAGGCGGGTTGGTGTGTGCGTTCATGATCGTCACTCCAAGCCAAAGTGAGGCTGCGCTCCGCGCGTAGCGGGTATAGCAGCAAGTAGGCGATGGTCGTACTCGTTGTCATTTTCGCGGACCGGAAAGCGGCGCCCTGGTTTCCGATTGGCAGCCGTTGGCGCGGCATCCTTCGTCGAAAGCTGCGCAAGGCCGGGTACCGCGGCGACCACGGCCGCGTCGGGCATCCGGTATGTACTTTTGATCTTGAGCCAGTAGCCATAGCCGATCAACACCGCGTAGAAGCCGGCTAAATCAAACAGCGACAGGTACTGTCCGTTGTCGAACATATAGTACGCGAATGTGGTTTTGACCGCGACATAGGCTAGTGCGAAGAGCACGATGGGGGTCATGATCTCGCCAAATGCAGCCATCGAGTTCGGGTCAAGCTTCTCATCAATGTTCAAGCCCCGGCTCTCGGCGTCGCTACGTGCAACTTGAAACTGGTTGCGCCGCACCAGTGCGAAATGTGCAAAAACAGCTGCGTAGACGAACAATACTGCGCCGATCCAGTATTTCATGGTCATGCCTCCACGCTCATAACAGCGGTATGGACATTAAGCGCGTTGTGCAGCTGGTCGCGACGGTCTATCTCGCGCCGCTCGAATTGCTCGAGCAGCTCGACAAGCAAGACGGCCTGGCCATGCAGATTCCACCAGCGCACATTCGGCCCGGCCGATTTTGCGTCGGGCATATACCAGAGCGTGTTGCCAACGACCGCTGCGATCAGAAACCCAGCCTCATCGAGAGCGGCCGTGACTTTTCCGGGACGCTTGATCGGTGCTGCGGCAACGGCGCGGCCCAAGAGCCGAATTTTCTTCGCCGCCGGCACCACAGCGCGCTGCGACACAGAATCGTAACCGCGCTTCGCGAGTTCGTGGCCAATTTCCGCATAGAGGTAACGCGCCGCGTAGATGCCAGGACGGCAGTCGGCCGGAAGCCGGGCGATGCCAAGGCTGGCGCGCGCATAGAGATCTTCGGCAACAGCCAGCAGCCGCTCGATCACCGACCCAAGGTCGCGCGAATACACCGGATCTTGCAGCCAAGCATCGGGATCCAAACCAGCATCGCGCATCCATTGGCGCGGCAGATACAGCCGCCCATTGCGCGCATCTTCTCCGACATCGCGAGCAATGTTGGTCAGCTGCATGGCAATGCCGAGGTCGGTGGCGCGTGCCAGGTCCTCGCCTGTTCGCGCGCCCATCAAAAGCGCCATCATGGCGCCGACCGTCCCCGCAACGCGCGCTGCATAGGCTTGCAGGCCTGCGAGGTCTTCGTAAGTGCGGCCGCTGGCATCCCAAGCAAATCCCTCAAGCAACGCCTCAGGGAGCGCTCGCGGAATATCGAACTGCTCGACCGTCACAGCAAACGCGCGGTCAGCGGGTATGTCGCGCGGCTTGCCTGCGTAGGCGCGGCTTAGCCGATCCTGAAGTTCATCGAGGCCGGCAACGCCATCGCCGCCAACATCGATCACATCGTCAGCTAGGCGGCAAAAGGCGTAAAGAGCCGATGCAGGTTCTCGAATACGGCGCGGTAACAGGTAAGAGGCGGCGTAGAACGTCCGCGATCCGGTGCTCAATAAGGCCCGGCATGCCGCCAGATCAGCATTGTAAGTCGTTGCTACATCACGACCTTGACGCATGCGCCCCACCCCAACCGAATTTGATCCCGCCCGGTGCCCGACTCGCGCGGCAGCTCAGTTCTGTTGAAGCTGCCAAAGCCATACCTGGTCGAGGCACTGTCAACATAGACTGACATTAAACAGTGTCAGCTTGCCACACGCAAGTGGAGAAACCGCGAATTTAGTGGGGATTCGACCGGCCTAATTATGCGCTCCTGCCGGCATCGCCAACAGCGGCCCGGAAAATGATTTCCGCGACCTCTTCTGGGCGTTCTTCGTGTGCGAGGTGCCCCGCTCCAGCCACTTCGATCACCTGGCCGTTGGCCACAAGAGTGCCGACGCGCGTGGCAACCGAAGGCGGGATGGCTTTGTCCTGTCGGGCCGCGACCAACACGAGGCGGGTCGCCAACTTCGGCAAATCGTCCGCTAGCGGGCCCAGATCCCACCGCGCCATCATGGCCAGCGCTGCAGCGCAATGTCCGGGCGATTGGAACAGCCGGCCGTAGTACGCCGCGTCGTCCCGGCTGACTTCGGACCCCGTACCACGCAGAAGGTTTTCAACGGCCTTCGGATCGCTGGCGCGCCAGGCAAACAAACGCGGCATGAAAGGATTGAGGAATAAGAGTTTCGCAAGTGGCGAAAAAAACTGCCCGGCAAAGCCGTCGAACGGTAACAGCGCGCCGTTGAGACTGACAATAACAGAAGGATCAATCAGCCGATCAAGCGTCATGCGGATCAACACCGCCGCACCCGCTGAGTGCCCAACGACAATTGCCGGTTGGATCGACATCGCCGCCATCAATTCACCGACGGCCGACGCCATGCCTGGCAAGGTAAAGGCGCTGACTGGTGGCGGCTTCGTAAAGCCGTGTCCTGGAAGGTCCGGCATGACAAGCGTAAAGCGTGACGCCAGCATCGGCGAGATGTTGCGCCACGAATGCGTCGAAGCCCCCGTCCCATGCAGCAGCAGCATCGGCGGCCCATTGCCAAACATTTGCACGTGCCACTTGAACCCGGCGGCGGCGACTAAGCGGCTATGCTGCCGGTTCGGCCATTCCCGGCCGTCGCGCTCGAAATCCAAATCAGCCATCGCAACCTGGCCTGTTTCGCATTCAGCGCCTCATCGCGACGGCAACCTGCTGTCCCGGCCGGCATCTTGAGACGCCTTGACCGCGCGCGAGACCACCGCGGCATCGGCATGTGGCAACGGCAAATACACCGCACCCATCGCTAGCGCCAGACGTTCCGACTGTTGCGCTGCATGCGGCGATGTATCGATGACAAGACCCGTTATCCCTGAAAGCGCCATTGCGCGTGCTGCCGCTAAGCTATCGGCTTCAGCTTTCGGCCGCCCGGGCGAACCGTCACGCGCAATGTTGGCGCGGCCGTCGGTCAGGATGATCACGGTCGGCGTATGCCCCTTGCGCCGGACGGCTTCGGCGAGCGCCAGCGCTGCATCCATGCCGAGCGCCAGCGGTGTGCCGCCACCACCTGGAAGTCCAGCGAGACAGCGTTTGGCACGCGCTAACGATCGCGTCGGCGGCAACAGCAACTCTGCCTTCTTGCCGCGAAACGCGATCAGCGCCACGGAATCGCGCCGCACATAGCAATCGGCGAGCAGCAATTCGACCGCGCCCTTGGTTTCCGCAAGACGGTGCAGCGCCGCCGATCCCGACGCATCAACCACAAATATCGTCGTCGTCTCGGTCTGGTTCTTGAACCGTGTGATTCGGAAATCATCCTTGCGGACTTCGACGCGGAGGCGTCCGGCGCCCGGAGCAACGCCGCGCAACGCCGCTTCACGCCTGCGTAGCGGCTGCCACATAGCAGCGGCGCGCAGCGTTTCGACCACGTTGAGCCGCGTGCCCTGCTTGAGTTCGCCGCGTCTGACGCCGAGCGGACGGCCGTGCCGCAGCGTCTTCTGTTTCGCGCCCACGCGCCCTGATGACCGCGTTCGCGTGCGCCGCGCCCGTTCAATGCGTAGTGTCGCTAGCAATCCGGGGGGGATTGCCACCTTTGCTGCTTCGAGAACCATATCCGACAACGGCGTATCGGGGTTGGGCTCGGCATCATCTTCGGCATTATCAGTTTTGTTGTCCGGAGGCGGTGGTGGCTGATCCTGCTGATCTTCAGGCTCGCTCTCATCGGGCGGTAGAACTGTCGCGCGCGGCGCCAACACGAGTTGAGCGGCAAGCGCCGCGTCAGCTTCCGAGACAGTCAAGCGGCCATCAAGCGCAGCGGCCGCACACGCCACCTTGAGCGCGAGAAGTGGCGCTCGCGCCGAGTCGATGCCCATCGCGTAGGCAACTGTCGCAAGCGCAATCATGATCTCGCCGCTTGCTGTGACATCCGCCAAAGCACGTCGCGCCGCCTCGACCTTTTCGATCATACGTTCCGGGGCCACTGCGTCCGCCGTCCGTACTGTATCGAGATCAAGCATGAACGCGAGGCGATCAACAAGCGCCGCTGACGGCCGCTCGTCTTCGGCAATCCCTTCATCCATGGCGATGACGCCGAACCGCGCCGCCGCGTCGAAGGCCATGCCGTCGCGCGCCGCCGTCACCTTGCCCTGATCCAGCGCACTCGTTATCCGCGCCACCGCGCCGCTGTCGAGACGTTCCGCCGAATGCAGGATGACGACGCCGCCATCGGCTTCCGCCAGCAGGCCGCGTTCGGCAATCGGCCGTCCGGCACTCAACGTCGCGGCGAGATCGAGGC
Source organism: Hyphomicrobium sp. (assembly GCA_031402935.1). Taxonomy (GTDB): domain Bacteria; phylum Pseudomonadota; class Alphaproteobacteria; order Rhizobiales; family Hyphomicrobiaceae; genus Hyphomicrobium_B. Next base: position 34,050 of record JANNSR010000111.1, read on the forward strand.
CGCCAAGCAAGCGGCCATCGCCAACGTTGACGGGAATACGCTTGACCGGCATCGGCGCCGGGCAAAGCGCCCCGATATAGGCCATCAAGCGATCGCGCGCCGGCCCCGGCCTCGCACGCAGCGCCATGCCGCCAACGCCTGCCGGATCGATCGCGACAAGCGTTGCCGCTCGCACCGCAGCGCTCCAAGCCGACAATGGTGCGGCGGCTTTTTCGCTCATACGGCGCGGCGCTCTTCGATCGGTGCGAACAGCTCGCGCAAGGCCCGTTCGACGCGGACCGTCGATCCCGCATCATCCAGCGGGTTGCGGCGCAGGCGATGGCGCAGAGCCAGCGGCGCAATTTTCACGAGATGCTTATCACCAACATCTTTGTCGCCTTCGAGTGCTGCAAAGGCGCGTGCGGCGCGTAACAGCGTTAGCTCGCCCCGCAGACCGTCGGTGCCCAGCGCTATGCACAGCCGTGCACCGGCCTCCAGCGTGCTGTCTGGCACGCGCACGCCCGGCAGCCGCGCCCTAGCCTTTTCGAGATCGGCGCGAATTTGTTCGTCCGCCAGTTTGTACCGCGCTGTAAAGCCTGCAGCGTCGCGCTCGAACGCATCGCGACGGCGCACCACTTCGATGCGCTTTTCGAGATCAGTTGGAGTTTTGACCTCAACGGAAAGCCCGAATCGATCGAGCAGCTGCGGTCTAAGTTCGCCTTCTTCCGGGTTGCCACTGCCAACAAGCACGAACCGCGCCGGATGGCGCACGCTCAGGCCCTCACGTTCTACAACGTTCTCGCCCGACGCCGCCACGTCGAGCAAGAGATCGACGAGGTGATCCTCGAGCAGGTTCACTTCATCGATGTACAGGAAGCCGCGATGGGCGCGCGCCAGCAGCCCAGGCTCGAAAACTTTTTCCCCGCTCGTCAGCGCCCGCTCAAGATCGAGCGCACCAACAACGCGATCTTCCGTCGCCCCAAGCGGCAGATCGACCACCGGAACCGGAACGGTTTCGACAACTTGCGCCGCGTCGTCTGATACGTGCGTGCAGGCGCCGCCCTTGCTACCTGCTGGCCCGGGTTCGCAGTGATAGCGGCAGCCCTTGACGACCTGCATCGGTGGCAGCAACCCGGCCAGCGCACGGACCGCCGTCGACTTGCCCGTGCCGCGATCGCCGAACACAAGAACGCCGCCGACCGTCGGGTCGGTCGCCGCAATAAGCAACGCAAGCTTCATCTCGTCTTGGCCGACGATGGCAGAAAAAGGAAACAGCGCCGGCATGCGTGGTCGGTCCCGATCTGCCCGAACGTGGTGGGCGTTGGAGTGTTGGATCAGAACGCGCTTTGGCTCATCAACCCTGCCAGGGGTCCGCCATGCCGCCGTCCTCTCCAGCCTCCAGATTGGCAATAGAGATGGCCAGCGCGCAAGTAAATCCCGCTTTGCGAACAGTTAATTGCTCAGATGCCGCCGCTCACTTACGGGCGATGGCGTAGTCGCGCAGCACATTGGCTTCGAGTTGCACCTCGTCGAGGCGATGCTTGAGCACGTCTCCGATACTGACCAAGCCAACCAGCGCCCCATCAACAACGACCGGCAAATGGCGAATGCGGCGCAGCGTCATAGTCTTTGACACCGCGGCGACGCTGTCTTCGGGTGCGCACGTCACGACTGAGCGCGTCATCAAGTCGGCGACCGCCATGGCCGGGATATCGGCGCCGAACTCGGCAATTCCGCGAGCCAAGTCGCGTTCCGAAATAATCCCCTGCAAGCCGCCCTTACCGTCGGTAACAATCATAGCGCCGACCGACTCCGTCCGCAACGCGTGGGCCAGTGCGCGCAGCGTCGCGGTCGACGAAATTGTTTTAACGGCTGACCCTTTGGTCTTCAGGATGTCGGATACACGCATGATGCCACTCCTGTTTGAACCTGAAACACCTGTAAAATCGCCTGCATGCAGGCGCTGCAAAATTGCGACAAGCTCGGCGCGCTCTTCCGAACTCAACGGATCGAGCCGGCGCTTGTCGCTCTGTGTCACCAAACTCGCCAGATCGTCGAATACCGCCGCCTCGTCACAGCCTGCAGCACTACCACAGCAATAGGCGCTGCGCGTCGTGATGACCGGTAATCCAGCAAGTTTTGCCGCCTCGGCACCCGACAGTGTAGCCTCGACAACAAGGCAGTTCGAGGGTTCTAAACTCAAGTCTTCGAGAGCAGCGCGATATAGTTTTTCGCTGCCCTCAGGCGCATCGCAATCGTCGCGCGCCACGATTGTGTCGAAGGCTTCGAGGCCGCGGTCGCCGAGGACCGTGGCGATCAATCCCTCCGCCTCTTCCTGCCGCATGGCGGCCGCCAACACCAAACGTATCCCTTCGCGCCGCGCTGCAATAACGAGATCTCGGATACCCGGCCGCGGATCGATGTTGCCGCCACCGATCAGTTCCGAAAACACCTTGGCGCAGCGTCGCTGCATCGCAGCAATCAGTTGCTCTATATCCGGCGTGTCGGGCCGGCCCTTTAGATGTTTTTTGACGAAGTACGCGATGCGCACCTTTGGCGGCCCGAGCTGTCGCGACTGCGCGAAATGCGCCCGGTCGCATTGCCACTCGAACCCTGCTTCGGAAAACACCCGCGCGAAGGCCGCGCGCCGCAATTCCTCGGTCTCGGCAAGGGCGCCATCGGCCCGGATGATGATGGCATCAAGCGTCATTGCGCTGAGCCCCTCAAACGGCAAAAACCAGCAAGTTATCTGGCTTAGCGGCTTTTCTCAGACCCGCCAACGCGACTTAAGGTCTGCCAGATGGGCAACGAGCGATATGGCCAAACTGCCGCCGATCCACTGCCATGGTGCGCCGGTCAGCGCAAATCGCACGGCCATGAACAAGCAGATCCCGGCTGCGAAGTTGGTCAGCACCTGAACCGGTGCAATGCCGCGCCCCGTCGCGCGCGCGTAGGCAATCAGCGCCATCGCCTCAACCACCATCAGCGCTATGACGATGTCAGCAATAGCGCCGGATGCGAAAAGGTCCGCCAAGTTTCATACCTAACTGAACCGTCTCGTGTCTTGTCTTGCTACGCAGTCTAGCCCTTGTGGGCCGGCGCCAAGCCAACGAGGTGCGCCAGATCCTTGAAGAAGATGCGCACATGCGCCAACGGGCGCGTTTTGACGAGTTCCTTGTGCATGTAGGATTGCCACGTCAACTGCTGAACGTCTTCGTCGCGGCAGATTTGCACGAACTTTTCGCGCCGTTTGTCGTTCTTGTACCAGAAGTGCTGCATCATGCCGAGCACCCAGAACACCGTGCCGTGCGCCTTCATAAAGCGCTTACGCGCTGTTGCCAGTGCACGCGCGTCGCCCGTCACAAGGAACTGATCGGCTGCATCTGCCGACAAGCGCCCGCCATACATCGCATAGTAGATGCCTTCGCCCGATGCAGGCGCCACGACACCTGCAGCGTCGCCCGCCAGAATGACATCGCGGCCGTTATCCCAGCGCTTCGCGGGGCGCAGTGGGATCGGCGCGCCTTCGCGGCGGATGGTTTCTGTGCCAGCGAGGCCCGACAGCTCCCGCAAATTGCCGACGGCCGTGCGCAGCGAGAAGCCCTTGTGAGCCGAACCGGTGCCAACGCTGACCGTGTCGCCATGCGGGAATATCCAGGCGTAGAAGTCGGGCGACAACGTGCCTTGATAGAACACATCGCAGCGCGCGCCATCGAACGTTGAGCCGTTCTTCGGCATGACGGCTGCTTCAGCCGCCGTAGGCGATTTGATGATCTCGTGATAAGCGAAAACGAATGGCGTCTTATCGGCGCCCGGAACGGCCTGCTTTCCGACCCCCGAGTTGGCGCCATCGGCCCCGATCACGCAGCGCGCCTTGACTCTTTCAAGAATGGACTCGGTTGCACCGTTAACGCGGTACGAGACGACTGAAACCCCGGCATCGTCGCGCGATAGCTTTTCAAATGTACCCGTCCGCCGCTCGGCTCCGGCGCTTTCGGCCCGATTGCGCAGCCACTCATCGAATTCGTCGCGGTCGACCATACCGACATAGCCGCCGGTTTCGATCGGCATATCGACTTGCTGGTTTGAGGGCGACACAATGCGTGCGCACGTCACTTTGGCGACGATCAGGTCGTCGGGTATATCGAAATCTTTGATCAGACGTGGCGGGATCGCGCCACCGCACGGCTTAATGCGTCCGGCGCGGTCCAAAAGGAGCACTTTGTGCCCCTTCAGCGCCAAGTCCGTTGCCGCCGTCGCACCCGATGGCCCGCCACCAACCACAACTACGTCATAGGTTTCGTTCATTGCCATATCAATCACCCCCGGTGAGGTTCGGGAAAAGCTTGTTCAGTTGCAGGATTTCGTTCGATTGTCTTCGCGGCGTCCGGTGCAATAGCACTGGCCGCTAACCGCGCAGCAACAATGAACAGGAGCGCTTCTACCAGGAACACCGTCGTGTACGCCGTCACAGGTTCAGCAACGAATTGGCGCAAGACATCGGCGCCGAGTGCGCCGAGGAACCCGCCCGATCCGAAAGCAACAGCCTGTGCTGCGCCCCACAGCCCCATGCGCACGCCCTCGCGCGATTTGGTGCCGCTGCCCGCCAGCTGCATCATCGAGCCGATGGCCGCGACAGCAAACGCACCGTTGCCAACACCTAGGGCAAACACGGTTGCGCGCAGCGGCCAATCAGGGCCGCCAGTTCCAGACGCAGCGAGCCCGAGCAGCGCAATCGCCGAGGCGATGCAGCCGCCGATGCACCACGACCTCAGCGACCCAATTCCAAGCCCAGCGCTGCCGACAAGCGCCACAAGCACCATGCCGGCGAACACACCGCCGTGCTGCACGCCCGCGAGCTTGGTCGATTCACCAGGCGTCAATCCGAACACAATCCCTGCAAACGGCTCAAGGATCAGGTCCTGCATGCTGTAGGCGAGCATCGACACGAAAACGAAAATTGTGAATCGGCGCGCGTGGGCTTCGCTCCACACCTGCGCCAGCGCCTCGCGGAACGGCGGCTTTTTGGCGCTGTCCGCTTTGACAGCGACCCCGTCCGTGTCGCGCTCGATGTTCCACAAGGCAAGAACCGTCACGAGCACCGCTATCGCCGACACTGCCGCCGTCACGCTGACGAGTCGCGATGTTGAAAACGGATCGAGATAGTGCCCGGCAATGATTGTCGTCACGACGAAGCCGGCGATCATCATCATCCACACGATCGTCGCAGCCGCACCGCGTCTATCTTCAGGCACGCGGCTCGCCAGGAACGCGAGAAGGTTCGTTCCGGCTGCACCGACGCCAATACCAATTAACGCGAATGCCAGCGTCGCAAGCGCGACGCCTGCCGCAACGTTGCTCGCCATCAAGGCCGTCGCAACTGCGGCACCCGTGCCGCCGATCGCTAGCGTGACGACGCCGCCCATGATCCACGGCGTCCGCCGCCCCGATACGTCAGAGCCATAGCCCCAGCGCGGCCGCAGGAATTGCAGCGCATAATGAAATGCAACAAGCGCGCCGGGAAGGATCGCCGGCAGCGCAAGTTCGACGACCATAACGCGGTTCATCGTCGATGTTGTCAAAACCACAATCGCGCCGAGTGCTGTCTGCACCAGACCGAGCCGCACGATGCCGAGCCAGCCGAGACGATTGCCCATCACAGCGCCCCCGCAAGATATCCGCGCACCGCGAAGGCACTAACCAACATGCCGAGCACGTACAGCGTCACACCCGTTGCGCCGTACCATGGCGCAAGTTCGCGCGGATTTTTCAGCAGTTTCGACATCAGGCCAAACTGCGCAACCATCAGCAACGCGACAATTGCCGCGTGCACGGGCTTGTCCCAGGACGCGAGCATGGCAATGACAATCGCCTGCGGCACGGCCATCACAACACAAGCGAGGCGCACGGCGCGATCAACACCAAGCTGCACGGGCAGCGAGCGAACGCCCATCCGCCGGTCGCCTTCGACGGACTTGAAATCATTAAGCGTCATTATGCCGTGCGCACCAACGCTATAGAGCGCGGCCAGCGCCGTGATCCGCCAATCCGGCAGAGTTCCGGTCATCACGACGGCACCTGTGAACCAGGCGAGGCCTTCGTAGCAAAGCCCGCACGCCGCATTACCCCACCAGCCGTTCTGCTTCAGGCGAAGCGGCGGCGCGCTGTAGGCCCATGCGAGGGCAAGTCCGAACAGTGCTGCGGCAAAGCCCCAGCGCCCGAGCAGCGTCGATACTGCGAGCGACAGCAGCGTCCACGAAATCGCAATGTACAAACCCCAGCGTCCCGGAATGCGGCCCGACGGGATCGGACGCTGCGGCTCGTTGATCGCATCGACGTGACGATCGAACCAATCGTTCACTGCTTGGCTCGTGCCGCACACCAGCGGCCCCGACAGCAGCACGCCCGCGACGAGCAAGGGCCAGCTCTGTCCGGAAATGTAAAAACCCGATGAAACAAGCCCGCACATAAACGCCCACATCGGCGCGAACCACGTGATCGGCTTCAACAGTTCGAGCACGACCAATGGGCTTGGGATTTGGCCGGCGCGAGACTGTGAAATGGCTGTTTCTGACATCTCTTGAAGGTACGCCTGCCCCCCAATACTGTCAACTTAACGTTACATAGAGAACCGTCGTTTGGTTTGTCGTAAATCAATAATATCCCCGCTGCTCTAAGCTGCAGCGGGGATAAAAAAATTGAATTGGAAAGCGCTGAAATCGGGCGGCGCAATGCTGCGCTATGCGTCGCCATCCTCATTGTCGTCGTCGTCGTTGCCGCCGTCGAGATCGCCAAGACCGTAGCGTCGCAATTTCGAGTACAGTCCTTGGCGGCTTAGTCCAAGCATCTCGGCCGCGGAGGCGCGATTGTCGCCAGTCAACTCAAGCGCCGCCTCGATGCAGAGCCGTTCGATAATGTCCGTCGTGTCGCGCACGAGCTCTTTGAGCGAAACGCGGCCGACGAGTTCCGTCATCTGCTCGACCGAGCGCGGTAAATCACGGCGGCCGCTGTTAGCCAGTTCGGGCTTGCGCCCGGATAACCGGATCGTGAAACCGAGACATGGCTGTTCGCCAGTGGCAACCGAGACGGCCGAAACGTCGACGTCTTGAGAAGAACCGTATTCGCCTCGAATAACCGTCGCGAAGTTGCGGATCGAGCCACGCTCTTTCAAATTGGTCGATAGAACCTTGACGTCGGTCGCGTGGCGGCCCAGCCAGCGTTCGAGCGGCTCGCCCTGCGCCTGTTCTTCCGACGCCACCTGCACGAGCTCTAAAAACGCCGTGTTGGCTTTAAGAATGCGCCCGTCCGGATCGGTCACGACAAAGCCATCGGGCAGCTTTTCGACAAAGTCGAACAACTTCGATTTGACGGTCGAGGAATCGATGCCCTGGCTCGAAGCCGGCGCCAAGCGGACGAGAAAATGCGTGGAGTTGTCCTGACGGAACAGCGATGCTGAAACGATAAACTGCTGTTTGCCCCCGGATAGTTTGGCTGTCACGTCCTCGGCGCGGCCGGTACCGCGAACGGTGGCTAGATGCGCCTGCACGCTTTTGGCGCTATCGGCATCGAACAATTCAGGGAACGAACGGCCACCGAGGCGCTTCACAGCTTTGCTCATCAGCCGCGTCGCGGCCGGATTCGATTCAACGACGCGCAGCGTCACGGAATCGACGATCAACACTGCCTCTGAGGCAATCTGGAACAACAGCCGGTAGCGGGTCTCGGCGTGCCGCAGCCGCGCATACTCGCGCTCCATAGTCTGCTGCGTTTCGACGAGGCGCTGTTGCAGGTTGGCAATGGCGCGCAGGTCGCGGCCGACGGCGACGACGCGGCCGTTGTCGCCGAATTCGATCGCCGAATAGCGGATCGGCACGTCTGGGCCGCGGTTCGATGCGTGATTGACCTGCCGCCAACGCGGCGTTTCTTTCGCCGCCGCATCGCGCAACAGTTCTTCGATCTTAGGACGGCTCTCTACGGTGACGGTATCGACCCAGCGCTGGCCGAGCCAGCTACCGTAGCCTTCCTTGGCAAGTTCCTCGTTCCCGAATGCAACGTCGCGGATGAACCCCTTGCCATCGATGACAAGAGCGACATCGGCGGCGGCGGCAATTAGTCGGGCCGCCGCCTCCGCATCAAGATCTCCGAGCGTTTTTTTGGGAGTGCGAAACACATCCAATGCGGCCCGAGCTGACTGCGTATTCATTTCGGTACTTCGATCCTTTGCAGCAGCTGACCACTTGCGAAGGCAAGCACAGCTGTCTTAACAGTTTGACGCCTTTAAGCCGAGCACGGCAGGTAGTCGCAGGACGGCTTGCCGCCCATCAACTGCCGTGGCGTCTGCCCCAACGCGAGCAACCATTTCCGGATGCTCGTTGAACAACCGGCCGCCGGCCATGATGCCTACTGCGCGGTTTTTCGAATGTTTTCTTGTGATATGGATCGCCGACGTCAACTGATCCAAGAAGACTTCGCAACTCAAAGAGAATCCGATGATATCGAATCGTTGTGCCTGAACAATGGCCTTGAGTTCATCATGTGTGCGTGGCGCCACGGGATGCAAGTGCCACCCGGCACGACGGAAAAACTCCTGCACCATGTAAAGGCCAAGCGAGTGCTGCTCACCCGGGCAGGCAACCAGGAGCGCCCGCCGCGTCGACGAACGATGCTCTTCCTCATTCTCGAATGCCGGGCTGAGTTCGCACAAAAGCTGTTGCAACCGGCTCAACCCGACGGTCACTTCGGTGAAATCGCACAAATCGGCCTTCCAGAGATCGCCAAGGCGGCGAGCGGCAGGCGAGATAACCTCAAGAAACAGGGTTTCGAGCGAAACGCCGCGAAAACGCATGGCTTCGAGGTAAGCCAGCCCGACGTCGGCCGGCTCCGTCATGATGACTTGCGCGAATTCAACGACTTCATAAGGCGCTGGCAGCGCGCCAGCGTTCGGAAGCAACTGTTGAATGTCTTCAAATTTATGGGCCAGCATCAGTCGCGGAATGATCTCTCCTTCAATCGTTCGCGCCAGGGCGGCTTGCTGTTGATGTTCGCTTGTCCTTCGACGTGTCGGCCGGGCCGGTCTCGGCTCGGCGGCGTACGCTGCTGATGCGCCACCTGGCGGAACCCAATCGCTATAGGCTTCAACGAGCTGTCTTGAACTGGCCATCGGTCGTCTCCCCTACCCGCCGTCGTCCCCGGAACTTAGACTTGCCGAAACAATTCGAAATTCGAAGGCTTCTTGGCGATGCGTCCGTTTCCCGGACCGCGCTTATTTTGCAGTGGACGTCAACTTCAGTGTGCGACGATCTTACCCAACTCTTCAGAGGACACCATCATAGAAAACCTTCACAACCCGAATGTAAAGTGAATTTTACGTCTATTCAGATTGACAACTGTAACGCCCCAGCCATAGTCTCCCTCTCAACGTGGCCATGCGCGTCAAGCGCAGGCGGGAAAGGAGGAAGGGCGCGATGCACTCCGGCCAGTCGCATCACTCTCCGAGCCAGTCTTTGTATACAGCCGATGAGCGCCGCCGGCGCGATGCGTCCCGCTGGACGATCGTCCAAGGCGTGCTTGCGCCAGTCCAATTCGTCATCTTCCTGATCAGTGCTTGGCTTGTAATCCGCTTCCTGATGACGGGTACCGGGGAATCGGCTGCAACCCTCTCGGTCGTGATCAAGACATTGGTGCTCTACACCATAATGATTACCGGCTCGATCTGGGAAAAAGAGGTGTTTGGCAAGTACCTCTTTGCACGTCCGTTCTTCTGGGAAGATGTGTTCAGCATGCTCGTGCTGGCCCTCCACACGGCTTATCTTGTGGCGCTCGCGACAAACGCTCTCAGCGTCACTGCACTGATGCTTCTGGCGCTCGCGGCCTACGCGGCCTACGTCATCAACGCGATTCAGTTCATCTTGAAGCTCCGCGCCGCCCGTCGCGAAGCGCCATCTGCAGCACTCCGCGCGACGCACTTTGCGGAGGCCGCACAATGACCGTTCTCGTTCCGACCCGAACCACAATGGCGAGCGTCGAAAAGTGCGGCGGCGAGCGCCCGGTGCTGCGCGAACGCGGGCAGCGCGAAGTTTTCTGTGGATTAACGGGGATCATTTGGCTGCACCGGAAAATCCAGGACGCCTTCTTCCTGGTGGTCGGGTCGCGCACCTGCGCTCACCTCATCCAGTCGGCCGCCGGCGTCATGATCTTTTCCGAACCGCGCTTTGCGACCGCCATTATCGACGAGCGCGATCTTGCAGGTCTCGCCGATTGCAACGCCGAACTCGACCGCGTGGTGACGAAACTTCTTGAGCGACGCCCGGACATCAAGCTGTTGTTCTTGGTCGGCTCTTGCCCGTCGGAAGTCATTAAGCTCGACCTCTCGCGCGCGGCTGAACGCTTGTCAAAACAGTACACGCCGCGCGTACGCATCCTGAACTACTCGGGCAGCGGTATCGAAACGACATTCACGCAAGGCGAAGACGCCTGCCTCGCGGCTCTCGTCCCGGAAATGCCACGCGCCGCCCATGATGCCGAGAAATCCCTGCTCGTCGTCGGCGCTCTTGCCGATGTCGTCGAGGACCAGTTCAAGCGGCTATTCACGGAACTCGGCATCACGAATTTCCACTTCCTGCCGCCGCGCAAGGCTGAAGATCTGCCAGTCATCGGGCCGAACACGTCATTCCTGCTGGCGCAACCGTTCCTTACCGAGACCGCGCGTCTGCTCGAAAGCGCAGGAGCAACGCGGCTTTTGGCGCCGTTCCCACTCGGCGCCCGCGGCACGACCGGTTGGCTCCAGGCGGCTGCAACCGCTTGGAACGTCGATGCCGGCGTATTCCAGTCGGTCGTCGCACCCGGCGAAAAACGCGCTCGTGCGGCGTTGGCACCGCACCGCACCCGCCTTGCCGGCAAGCGCATCTTTTTCTTCCCCGACTCGCAGCTCGAAGTGCCGCTGGCGCGCTTCCTTTTCACCGAACTCGACGTCGATCCGGTCGAAGTCGGCACGCCATATTTGCATAAACAGCATTTGGCGATGGAACTCGATCAGCTGCCGGAATCGGTGCTGCTCAGTGAAGGCCAGGATGTCGAAAAGCAGCTTGATCGCTGCCGCGTCGCCAAGCCCGATCTGGTCGTCTGCGGACTTGGCCTCGCCAACCCGCTCGAAGCCGAAGGCTTTACCACCAAATGGTCGATCGAACTGCTGTTCACGCCAGTCCAGGGCTACGAGCAGGCCGGTGATCTCGCAGAACTCTTTGCTCGCCCGCTCGTGCGGCGCTCGCGGCTGGAGGTTTAGAGATGCAATTGACGCTCTGGACCTACGAAGGACCTCCGCACATCGGCGCCATGCGCATCGCAACCGCGATGGAAGGCGTGCACTACGTTTTGCACGCACCGCAGGGCGATACCTACGCCGATCTGCTGTTCACGATGATCGAGCGCCGCGCCAAGCGCCCGCCAGTCACCTATACCACATTTCAGGCCCGCGATCTCGGCGGCGATACGGCCGAACTCTTCAAGACAACCGCGCGCGACGCTTACGAACGCTTCAAGCCCGACGCGATGATCGTCGGCGCATCGTGCACGGCGGAACTCATTCAAGATGATCCAGGCGGTCTCGCCAAGGCGCTCGATCTGCCCATACCCGTGGTGCCGCTAGAGCTGCCGGCTTACCAGAAGAAAGAAAACTGGGGCGCGGCGGAGACCTTCTACCAGCTGGTCCGCGCCTTTGCCGGGCCCAACGCACCAGCCCCCGGCACAAAGCGTGCAGCCCGCGCGGATGGGGCACGGCCCACCTGCAATCTCCTCGGGCCTACGGCGCTCGGTTTCCGCCATCGTGACGATATCAAGGAAGTGAAGGCGCTTCTCGCCGAGCTTGGCGTCGACATCAAAGTCATCGCGCCGATGGGCGCGCGACCGGCCGATCTAGCGCGCCTCGGCGACGCTGATTTCAATATCGTGCTTTACCCTGAAATTGCCGGTCAAGCCACAGCATGGCTACAGCGCACGTTCGGCCAGCCGTCCGTTAAAACCGTGCCGATCGGCGTCGGTGCTACGCGCGCGTTCCTCGAAGAAGTGGCAGCCGTCGCCGGTCTCGATGCCGGACCTATGCTGGCGCAGGAAACATCGCGGCTGCCATGGTACTCGCGCTCAGTCGACTCGACCTATCTCACCGGCAAGCGCGTGTTTGTGTTTGGTGACGCGACACACGCCATCGCCGCCGCCAAGGTTGCGTCCAAGGAACTTGGCTTCACAGTCGTTGGTCTTGGCACCTATAGCCGCGAATTCGCCCGCGACGTGCGCGAGGCCGCCAAGTTGTACGCGGTCGAAGCTCTCATAACCGACGACTATCTCGAAGTCGAAGCAAAGGTCCACGAGCTGCAGCCCGAACTCGTGCTCGGCACGCAGATGGAGCGCCACATCGCCAAGCGCATGGGCATTCCTTGCGCCGTGATTTCTTCCCCGATCCACGTGCAGGACTTCCCGGCGCGCCACTCGCCGCAAATGGGGTTCGAAGGCGCCAACGTGCTGTTCGATACCTGGGTCCATCCGCTGATGATGGGCCTTGAAGAACACTTGCTGGCGATGTTCCGCGAGGACTTCGAATTCCACGACGACGCCGCCCCTTCGCACCTTGGGTCTTCAAAGGCCCGCGATGCGGCGCGCACGCCGGCAGCGGCTCCTGAACCCGAAAAAGCCCTCGCAACCGGCGCTCAGGTCGCAGCCGCGCCGCACCTCAAACTTGTCGAGCCGGCACACCTGTCATCCGATAGCAAGTCCAGTGACTGGGCGCCGGAAGCCGAAATGGAACTCTCAAAAATCCCATTCTTTGTCCGCGGGAAGGCGCGGCGCAACACTGAACGCTTTGCAGCTGATCACGGCATCACAACCATCACGCTCGAGACATTGTACGATGCAAAAGCACATTACAGCCGCTGAACTGGGCGTCACGCGTAGCCCTTCGGTGCGTGTCGTCATCGTGACGCTTGACGCCCACTTGAGCGGCGCGGCTGAACGTGCGCGGCCCGAGCTTGAGCGCGCGATCCCGGGCCTGCGTCTCAGCCTGCATGCCGCATCGGAATGGGAGCACGACCCCGAAGCCCTGCAACGCTGCCGTGACGACATCTCGAAGGGCGACATCATCCTCGCAAACATGCTGTTCATGGAAGACCACATCCAAGCCGTACTACCGTGGCTCAAGGCGCGCCGCGACCAGTGTGATGCGATGATCGGCTGCATGTCGGCTGGCGAAATCATCCGCCTGACGCGGATCGGTAACTTCGCCATGGATGGCTCGCAGGGCGGCGCCATGGCCCTGCTGAAACGACTGCGCGGCAGCAGCAGCAAGGAAATGACCGCGTCCGGCGCCCAGCAGATGGCGATGCTGCGGCGGATCCCTAAGATCCTGCGCTTCATCCCCGGCACCGCCCAGGACGTGCGCGCTTACTTCCTAACCCTGCAATACTGGCTCGCGGGCTCGGAAGAGAACGTCGTCAACATGGTCCGCTTTCTTGTGGACCGTTATGCCGACGGCGACCGGCGGACCTTGCGCGGTACGCTTCCGGCGACCGCACCGGCCGAATATCCCGAGCTCGGCGTTTATCATCCAAAGATGCCAGGCCGCGTCAGCGACCGGGCCGACGCGCTTCCGCCCGCCATGCCTGGATGCAAGGGCACCGTCGGTCTTCTCATCATGCGGTCGTACGTGCTTGCCGGAAACAGCGCCCACTATGACGGCGTCATCGCCGCCTTTGAAGCCCGCAAGCTGCGCGTCATTCCGGCCTTTGCGACCGGTCTCGACTCGCGCCCGGCCGTCGAACACTTCTTCACGCGCGACGGCAAGACGAGCGTCGATGCGGTCGTGTCGTTGACCGGGTTCTCGCTCGTCGGCGGACCGGCGTATAATGACTCAGCTGCTGCCGCCGAAACACTCGCCGGGCTCGATGTGCCCTACGTCGCGGCCCATGCGGTCGAGTTCCAAACGCTCGAGCAGTGGGGTCAATCGGATCGCGGGCTGATGCCGGTCGAAGCCACCATCATGGTCGCAATTCCGGAACTCGACGGCGCAACGGGGCCGATGGTATTCGGCGGCCGTTCGGATGGCGGCGACGTCGCCTGCACCGGATGCCAGCGGGGCTGCGTTTTCAACGCCGGCGGCATCGATCGCAACATGCATGTCTGCGCCGAGCGCGCCAACATGCTTGCCGCGCGCGTCGATCGCCTCGTCAGGCTGCGCAAATCCGAACGCGCCGACCGCAGAATCGGCATTGTGCTGTTCAACTTCCCACCGAACGCTGGGTCCGTTGGCACGGCAGCGTTCTTGTCGGTGTTCGAATCCGTTTACAACACGCTGAAAGAACTGCGCGACGAAGGCTACACGGTCGAAGTTCCCGAAACCGTTGACGATTTGCGCAATGCAATCATCGCAGGCAATGCCCAGCGCTTCGGCACGAGCGCCAACGTTCTGACCCGCATCCCGGCAGACGACCATGTTGCGCGCCAGCGCTGGCTATCCGAAATCGAAGCCCAGTGGGGTCCAGCGCCGGGCCGCCAGCAAAGTGACGGCAGCTCGATCTTTGTGCTCGGCGCTCGCTTCGGTAACATCGTCGTCGGCATCCAGCCGGCCTTCGGCTACGAAGGCGACCCGATGCGGCTGCTGTTCGAAAAGGGCTTCACGCCGACACACGCTTTCTGCACCTTCTACCGCTACATGTCGGAAGACTTCGGCGCCCACGCCCTGCTTCACTTCGGCACCCACGGCGCGCTTGAGTTCATGCCCGGCAAGCAGGCCGGCATGTCGGCTGACTGCTGGCCCGATCGCTTGATCGGCGACATACCGAACTTCTATCTCTACGCCGCCAACAATCCGTCCGAAGGCACGATTGCCAAGCGCCGCGCCGCTGCGACCCTCATCAGCTATTTGACCCCGCCGATTTCGCAGGCTGGCCTGTATCGCGGACTGATCGACATCAAGTCGTCTGTCGAACGCTGGCGTGGTCTGACACCGGAATCAGATGGTGAGCGCGGCGATCTCGCCTCCCTTATTCAAGCCCAGGCCGTTGCACTCGATCTCGTAACGGCTGAGCCACAATGGGATCTCGCAAGTGCCGAAGACCACGTCTGCGATTTGTGGAAAAAAGTTCTCGAACTCGAATACACGTTGATCCCGAACGGCCTGCACGTCATTGGCGGCGCCATGTCAACGGCCGAGCGCAGTGATCTTCTCGCCGCCTCAGCTGAAGCGACACACGGCAAAACAATCGCGCGGCCTGCACTCGAAGCACTCGCCGACGGCGCCACCGCCGAGCAGGCTCTCGCCATTACTGGCGAAATCGAAAATGCGGACCTTCTGAACAGCCTGCGCGAACTTGCAAAAACCAACGCGCTGCTGTCCAAAGATCACGAATTGCCAGCCCTCGTTCACGCCCTCGACGGCGGCTTCGTCCGACCGGCGCCAAGCGGCGATTTGATCCGCGCTCCGCAAATTCTTCCCACGGGACGCAACCTGCACGGCTTCGATCCGTTCCGCATTCCGAGCGCTTTCGCCATCGCCGATGGTGCGCGTCAAGCCGACCGGCTGCTCGCCCGCCACCAGGCCGATGGCAACGCCCTGCCGGAATCGATCGCCATCGTTCTGTGGGGCACAGACAATCTCAAGAGCGAGGGCGGACCGATCGCGCAAGCGCTCGCCCTCCTCGGCGCCAAGCCGCGCTTCGACAGCTATGGCCGGCTGTGCGGCGCTGCCTTGATCCCGCTCGCAGACCTCGGCCGCCCGCGCATCGACGCCGTCATCACACTCTCCGGTATCTTCCGTGATCTGCTGCCGCTGCAAACCAAACTGCTAGCCGAGGCCGCCTATCTCGCCGCCAGCGCCGACGAGCCGGTCGAAGAGAATTTTGTCCGCAAGCACGCACTGCGCTACATGGAAATGAACGGCTGCGATCTCGAAACGGCATCATTGCGCGTGTTCTCGAACGCGGATGGCACTTACGGCTCGAACGTCAACCAGCTCGTCGAAAGCGGCAACTGGAACAGCGAAGACGAGTTGGCCGAGACCTATTCGCGCCGCAAGAGCTTCGCTTACGGCTGCAGTGGCAAGCCGGTGCAGCAGACCGCGCTTCTGCAAACAATGCTCGCAGGCGTCAAACTGACCTACCAAAACCTCGAATCCGTCGAAGTCGGCGTCACAACCATCGACCACTACTTCGATACGCTGGGCGGCATCTCCCGCGCCGTCAAACGCGCCAGCGGCGAGGCCGTCCCGGTTTACATTGGCGACCAGACGCGCGGCGAAGGTCTTGTGCGCACGCTTTCAGAGCAAGTTGCACTTGAAACCCGCACCCGTATGCTGAACCCGAAATGGTACGAGGGTATGCTGAAGCACGGCTACGAAGGCGTGCGCCAGATCGAAGCCGGCGTCACCAACACGCTCGGCTGGTCGGCGACGACGGGGCAAGTCCAGCCGTGGGTCTACCAGCAGATCACCCAGACATTCGTGCTCGACGCTGAGATGCGCGAGCGCCTTGCCCAGTTGAACCCTACCGCGTCAGCCAAAGTCGCCAACCGCCTGCTCGAAGCACATGAGCGCAAATATTGGCAACCCGACGCCAACGTCCTTGAGGCGCTGCGCCGCGCTGGCGAGGAACTTGAAGATCGACTCGAAGGAATTGGAGTGGAGGCCGCAGCATGACAACAACCCTCATCGACCGCCCGGGGGCGAAGGCCACACCTAAAAAAGGCGATGGCGACGGAAGCGTCCAGGTTCACCTTGATCCCAAGGTGCAGATGTCGACAACGGCCAAGGTTTTCGCCGTCTACGGCAAGGGCGGGATCGGCAAGAGCACGACATCGTCGAATTTGTCGGTCGCCTTCTCGAAGCTCGGCAAGCGCGTGTTGCAAATCGGCTGCGATCCGAAGCACGACTCAACCTTCACGCTGACCAAACAGCTGATGCCGACGGTCATTGACGTGCTCGAGCAGGTCAATTTCCACACCGAAGAACTCCGCGTCGAAGACTTCGTCTTCGAAGGCTACAATGGCGTCATGTGCGTCGAAGCCGGCGGCCCGCCTGCGGGAACCGGTTGCGGCGGCTACGTCGTCGGCCAAACTGTCAAGCTTCTCAAGGAGCATCACCTTCTCGAAGAGACCGACGTCGTCATCTTCGACGTACTCGGCGACGTGGTCTGTGGCGGCTTTGCCTCGCCATTGCAGCACGCCGAGCGCGGCATAATCGTCACAGCGAATGACTTCGACAGCATCTTCGCGATGAACCGCATTGCAGCCGCCATCCAAGCGAAATCCAAGAACTACGGCGTCCGCATTGGCGGCGTCATCGCCAACCGCAGCAAAGACACCGACCAGATCGACCGCTTCAATGAGGCCGTCGGCTTGACGCGTATTGCCCACTTCCCAGATCTCGACGTCATCCGCCGCTCGCGCCTTAAAAAGTCGACGCTGTTCGAAATGGAATCGACGCCGGAACTCGAAGCGGTCAAGGACGAATACATGCGCCTCGCCGCAAATCTCTGGGCTGGATCCGAACCGATTGAAGCCCGTCCGATGAAAGACCGTGAAATCTTCGACTTCCTTGGATACGATTGATGCACACACTCTCCTACCGCCAGCGCCGCGGCCAGCTTCAGACCTATTTCGATCGGACAGCCTCCGACACGTGGGCGCGCCTCACGTCCGACGCCCCCGTCAGCCGGATCAGGGCAACGGTGCGCGCCGGCCGCGATCAGATGCGCAAGGTCGTGCTGGACGCAATGCCGGCCGATCTGACCGGGGCCCGCATTCTGGATGCCGGCTGCGGCACCGGCGCGCTCGCCATCGAAGCGGCAAAACGCGGCGCTCACGTTGTCGCCATCGACATCGCACCAACGCTCGTTGAACTCGCTCGCGAACGCGCCGAAAGCGGCCTTCTCGATACCGGTAAGGGCCGCGTCGAATTTCTTGTCGGCGACATGCTCGATCCGGCACTCGGGCGCTTCGACCATGTCGTCGCCATGGACAGCCTGATTCACTATCCAACGCCGGATATGGTGGCGATGGTTGCGAACCTCGCGGCCAGCACAACCCGCTCGATCCATTTCACTTTCGCGCCGCGCACGGTCGCACTGACAGCCATGTGGACGGTCGGCCGGCTGTTCCCGAAGTCGGACCGCGCACCGGCGATCGAACCCGTTGATACGAATGCCCTGCGCCGCGCTCTCGTCAAGGACCCAGCACTTGCTGGCTGGACGCTTGGCAAGAGTACGCGGATCGTCAGCGGTTTCTATATGTCGGAAGCTATGGAGCTCACGCGGGCATGATTCGTTACCGTGCAGCCGCTGAACGCATGATCGCCCAGATCAGCTGGCGCTATCTGCCATTCGCCGACGCCGCGACATTGCAACTGCCATTGGGCCGGCTGTTCCGGCTGTCGATGTTCCAGTTTTCGGTCGCCATGGCCGTCGTGCTTCTCAACGGCACGCTGAACCGCGTCATGATCGTCGAATTGGGCGTGCCAAGTTCCGTCGTCGGCATCATGGTCTCGCTGCCGCTTCTGTTCGCGCCGCTACGCGCGCTGATCGGCTATCGCTCGGATACGCACCGCTCCGCGCTTGGCTGGCGGCGAGCGCCGTTCATCTGGTTCGGCTCGATGCTGCAATTTGGCGGCCTCGCCATCATGCCGTTCGCACTGCTGATCCTGTCAGGCGACACAACCGGACCGGCCTGGATCGGCACCGCCGGTGCGGCGTTGGCATTCTTGCTCGTCGGCGCCGGACTTCACACAACCCAGACCGCCGGGCTCGCGCTTGCGACCGATCTTGCGCCCGAAGCGTCGCGCCCGCGCGTCGTCGCGTTTCTCTACGTCATGCTGCTCGCCGGCATGATCGTAAGTTCATTCCTATTCGGCTGGCTGCTATCGAATTTTAGCCAACTCCGCTTGATCCAGGTCATCCAAGGCGCAGCCGTCGTTACGATGCTGCTGAACGTCGTGGCGCTATGGAAACAGGAAGCTCGTGACCCATCGCGCGCCCAGGAAACCGCGCCGCCGCCTTCTTTCGCCGACGCCTGGCGTGACTTCCAACGCGGTAACGGCGCGCTGCGTTCGTTGATCGTGCTCGGGCTCGGCACCGCAGCCTTTAGCATGCAGGACATTCTGCTCGAGCCCTATGGAGGCGAGATCCTGCACCTGACGGTCGGCGAGACGACTGCGCTGACTGGCATGCTCGCTGCCGGTACGCTGGCAGGCGTCGCGCTTGCGGCTCAGGCCCTTCACCGCATGAGCGATCCCTATCGCCTCGCTGGTTTTGGCGCCGTTGTCGGCCTCACAGCATTTCCAGCCGTCATGTTTGCCGCATCCATCAATTCGGCAATGCTATTCCGCACCGGCGTCGTGCTGATCGGATTTGGTGGCGGACTGTTCGCTGTCAGCACGCTGACAGCAGCGATGAACATGGCCGACGCCGGTCAGCGCGGACTAGCGCTTGGTGCCTGGGGCGCAGTGCAGGCGACCGCTGCTGGTCTCGCAATCGCGCTCGGCGCCGGCATTCGCGACGTCGTGTCGGCACTCGCGGCAAATGGCAATCTCGGTCCAGCGCTCGCCGGACCCGCCACCGGCTACAACGCCGTCTACCAGCTCGAAATCCTGTTGCTCTTCGCGACACTCGTTGCCATCGGCCCACTCGTAAAGCCCGCAACAAAAATGCGGGCCAAACTGTCACCACAGTTCGGACTTGCAGAATTTCCTGGCTAAAACTCGTGCTCACGGAGGAACGACATGAAAATCGGACAAATCACCAGTTACATCGACGTCGCGCAGGTGACGCTCTATCTCTTCTGGGCGTTCTTCATCGGCCTTGTTTTCTACATCCGCCGCGAAGACCGGCGCGAAGGCTATCCGCTGTTCTCGGAGCCATCGAACACTTACAAGAGACAGGATTTTCTGTTCGTTCCGCCGCCGAAGGTTTTCCGTCTGCCGCACGGCGGCACCGTTTCAGCCCCGAACGGCAAAGTCGATAGCCGCGATCACCGCGCAGCCAAGGTTGAGCCATGGCCCGGTGCGCCGCTGGCGCCGATCGGCGACCCGATGCTTGCAGCCGTCGGCCCCGGTTCCTATGCGGAACGCTCGAACACGGTTGATCTCACACATGAAGGTCAGGCCAAGATCGTGCCGCTGCGCTCGGCGACGACATTCTACCTCGAAACCCGCGATGCCGACCCGCGCGGCATGGATGTCCTCGGCGCCGACCGTCAGGTTGCTGGTACCGTCAAGGATGTCTGGGTCGATCGCTCGGAGGTGATCATTCGCTACCTCGAGGTCGATGTTGCAGGTGCCGCTAAGACTGTGCTGCTGCCGATCACCTTCGCCAGCATCAACGGCCGCCGTCGCGAAGTGAACGTCAGCGCCATTCTCGGCCGCCAGTTTGCGCAGGTGCCGGCGCTCGCCAGCCCCAATCAGGTAACGCTGCTCGAAGAAGACAAGATCTGCGCCTACTACGGCGGCGGCACGTTGTACGCTGAACCCTCACGTCAGGAGCCACTGCTGTGAACGGCGAGTACGACACCGAACCGGTCCCGGGCTTGCCGGAAAATCTACCCGAAGGTGAGGCGCTCCTGTGGCAGGGGGCGCCGAGCTGGAAGGCCATTGTCCGACACGTCTACCACGCCGGTGCGATTGCTTTTTACTTCGCTGCATTAATTGCCTGGCGACTGTTCGTGGCCCATACCGACGGCGGCGACATGGAAATCGCAGCCGCGTCGGCCCTTTGGATTGCAGGCGTTGGCGCGATAGCGCTTGGGCTTGTTTGCCTGATCGCATGGCTAACGGCGCGAACCACGATCTACTCAATCACATCGCGCCGTGTCGTCATGCGCTTCGGCATTGCCATGCCGATGAGCGTGAATGTCCCTTACAACATCATCGCGTCTGCCGGCTTGAACACACATCGCGATCAGACAGGCGACATCGCCTTGAAGCTGACCGGCAACGGAAAACTTGCCTATTTTCACCTTTGGCCGCACGCACGGCCTTGGCATGTGACGGCCACAGAGCCTATGCTGAGGTGTCTGGCTGACCCGGCGACGGTTGCCAATGTTCTGACGCAGGCGCTGCGCGTTGCAAACCCTGCTTCGGAACGCGTCGTCGCCCGAGCCGCCAGCACGCAAACATCGACGGCACCCTCCAACGGGTCTGCCGTCGGCGTGACAGCCTAGGATTCGGTAGAGTTAGGACGTTTTGAGATGCCAGACAGCGGACATGTCGCTGAGAATTCCGTTGCACAAGAGAAAGCGGAACAGATCCGCTTTCCCGGCATCATTCTTGCCGCCACCGCCATTGTGCTGGTGATGTCGATGATCGCGGCTTATGTCGCCCGCACGACGGATATCGGCGCGACACGGCTGTCAGTCGCGCCTGCAGTAGAAAGCCGCGATTTGCGCTTCGTCGATCTGCCAAACGCCGAGGTCTCCGTTGTCGATGCCGTGACGAGCCGCGAAATCAAGGTGCTCACGCCCGATAGTCACGGCTTCATAAAAATCGTACTTAAGGATCTGGCGCAGCAGCGCGCCATGCTTGGCATCGGTCAGGGGCCGCCGTTCCGCCTGAGCCGCCTCACCGACGACACGATGATCCTGACCGACACCGCCACCGGCCGGATCATTACGCTTAATGCCTTCGGCAATAGTAATGCTTTGGCCTTTAAGCCCCTGCTCGACGCTGGCCAGGAGTAGCAATGCCCGATCCGTTCAAAGGTAGAAAGTCGATTGACGTCCCGTGTACGATCGAGATTGAAAACACGTTTGACAGCCTGCACGCCCACGTCGAACTTCACGGCGGGCTCGAAGTCGAGGCCGGTGACGAAGTTCTGGTCCACGGCGACCCCATTCGCGTACCCTATGGTCAGAAGATTACTCTTCACCGCACCGCAACTGTGACGCGCGCCAACCGGTTGCAGCGTCTGATCACCACCATCGCCGCGCGTTTTGAGCTGACCGAACTCTACGAGGTGAGCTTTTCTTCCGGGAGAAAGTTATGACCATCGAAACTCTCGGGATCGCCCCCAACGAAACGACCCGCACCGCCGTCGAAGATGCGATGCTCAGCCCGCGCTTTTACACCACCGATTTCAAGGAAATGGATCAGCTCGACATCACGCCGGTCCGCGCCGAGTGGGACGCGCTGATCGCTGAAATGAAAGCCGATCCCAACAAGACCCACTTCCGCCGCACCGAGGCCTGGGATCAATTCGATCTTGCCAAATTGCCTGAGGGCTTGCGCAAGGAGTTCGTCGATTTTCTTGTCAGCTCTCTGACGGCCGAATTTTCGGGTTGCGTGCTCTACGCCGAAATGAAGCGGCGCGGCAAGAACCCCGACGTCATTGAGCTGTTCAAATACATGAGCCGGGATGAGGCCCGTCACGCCGGCTTCATCAATGATAGCCTGAAGGATATCGGCATCGGCATCGATCTCGGCTTTCTGACCAAAACCAAGAAGTACACGCACTTCAAGCCAAAATACATCTACTACGCAACCTACCTGTCCGAGAAGATCGGCTACGCGCGTTACATCACGATCTTCCGTCATCTCGAGCGTAACCCGCATCTGCGCTTCCACCCGATTTTCAAATGGTTCGAGAAGTGGTGCAACGACGAGTTCCGCCACGGCGAAGCGTTCGCACTGTTGATGCGCGCCAATCCGCATCTCGTTAGCGGCATGAACAAGCTTTGGGTCCGCTTCTTTCTGCTCGCCGTCTATTCGACCATGTACGTCCGCGACCATGCCCGGCCGGAATTCCACAAGGCTATGGAACTTGACCCGACCGAATACGACTACAAGGTGTTCCATTTGACGTCGGAAATTTCCAAGCAGGTCTTCCCGCTGACGCTCGACGTCGACCATCCGAAATTCCGCGCCGGTATGGAGAAATTCAGGGCCATCAACGAAAAGCTCGGCGCGCTTCAGAGCCAGACCGGGCTCGGCGCGCGGCTGAAACGATTGGGGCTCGGCGCCTCCGCCGGCCTCAACTTCCTAAGCCTCTACACGCTGAAGGCGGTCGATAATCCGCTGCCGAGCCAAATCCGGATGCAGCCGGTTTGGTAAGCTCGCTTTGGAGTCCATCATGCTGACCTACGGCCTGCCCGTCCTGTTCGTGCTGTTCCTCTGGTGGTTCTCGACCGGCCTTGTCCTGTATGTGATCGGTTTGCCGCTCTCGACCCGTCGCCGGAACATGACTGTGATGACGGGGCTGGCAGCATTCGCACTCGCCGCGCTCTATGCGACCGGCGACGTGATGACGGTGACAGCCGCTTACGCCGCGTTCACCGCAGCCATCGTGGTCTGGGGCTGGCACGAAATGAGTTTCCTGACAGGACTCGTCACCGGACCGCGCAACGCCGCCTGCCCAGGCCGCGACGGCGAACCCGGCTGTGAGCCGGCTCCCCTCGGCCCGGCCGTCCAATCCGTGATCTATCACGAGGCCGCCATCGCGCTGACTGCGGCACTGATCGCCGCCATTACATGGGACGGCGCCAATCAGGTCGGGCTTTGGACCTTCGTGATTCTCTGGCTGATGCGGCTGAGCGCCAAGCTGAACGTCTATCTCGGCGTCCGCAACTTGACTGAGTCGTTCCTGCCGCCGCATCTCGAATACCTCAAGACCTACTTCTGCCGGAAGCCGATGAACGCGTTTTTCCCGGTCGCCGTGACGGCCTCGACAGTAGTGGCAGTGGCCCTTGTCATGGCAGCCGCCGGAGCCACAACTGCCTTCACAGCCACCAGCCTGACCTTCCTGGCAACACTGATGGCGCTCGCCGTGATCGAGCACTGGTTTCTGGTCATTCCGCTACCAGCCGAACGCTTGTTTGGCTGGGGCCTCGCCTCGCGCGCCGCACAATCGCCCGATATGCCCGACAAAAACGACGCCATCCGCATGGCGGCCGCCTGATCACCGCGTTTTGGGCCTGAGTTGGTACGGCTTCCCCCAAATAAGTGTGAACTTGGCTTGACAATATTGTTTGTCAGTTTCAAGTTACGTTCAGGGGCCAGCAGTACTCAGCAACGGGGCAACGGCGGCGCGGACTACGGTTCGAAACCGGAGGCGGGAATGAACTACGAAGCCATCCTCGGCAAACACATCGACGGCCTCCGCACCGAAGGACGCTATCGCGTCTTTGCGGACGTCAAGCGCCGCCAAGGCCAATTCCCGCACGCCGAACAATTTACCGCGAATGGTCCGCGGCCGATCACTGTCTGGTGCTCGAACGACTATCTCGGCATGGGTCAACACCCGGTCGTGCTCGCCGCCATGCACGAAGCGATTGATCGCGTCGGCGCCGGCTCGGGCGGCACGCGCAACATTTCCGGCACAACGCACTACCACGTCGAACTCGAACACGAGATCGCCGACCTCCACGGCAAGGAATCGGCGCTGCTGTTCACATCAGCTTACGTCGCTAACGACGCGACACTATCGACACTCGTTAGGCTCATGCCCGGAACCGTCATCCTGTCGGACGAAAAAAATCACGCGTCCATGATCGAGGGCATTCGCCACGGTGGTGGCGACAAGCGTGTCTTCCGCCACAACGATCTTGCCGATCTCGAGTCCAAGCTGCGCACGCTGCCGATCGGAACGCCAAAAATCATCGCTTTCGAGAGCGTCTATTCGATGGACGGCGACATCGCGCCAATTTCCGCCATCTGCGATCTCGCCGATAAATACGGCGCCCTGACCTACATCGACGAAGTTCACGCCGTCGGCATGTACGGGCCGCGCGGCGGCGGCATCGCCGAGCGTGAAGGTGTCATGAGCCGCATCGATGTGATCAACGGTACGCTTGCCAAAGGCTACGGCGTCATGGGCGGCTACATTGCCGCCAGCCGCACGCTGTGCGATGCCATCCGCTCGTTCGCGCCCGGTTTTATCTTCTCGACATCACTGGCCCCTGCCGTCGTCGCCGGCGCGCTTGCTAGCATCCGCCACTTGAAATCCAGTTCGACCGAGCGCGCCAGCCACCAGGAGCGCGCACGCTCGCTGAAGGCCCGCCTCGCCGCGGCCCGCATCCCGGTCAAGGAAAACCCGAGCCACATCGTGCCGATCCTTGTCGGCAACCCGGTTCATTGCAAGGCGGTGACCGACCACCTGTTGAGCGGCTTCGGCATTTATGTGCAGCCGATCAACTATCCGACCGTGCCGAAGGGCACCGAGCGCATGCGTCTGACGCCTTCGCCACTCCACACCGACGCCCATATGGAATCGCTGGTCACGGCACTCAGCAACCTGTGGGCCGCCTGCCCGATGTCGAACGGCAAGTTCGTTAGACTGGCCGCCGCCTAAGGCCGCTGGTGCGGATGCCGTCGTCCGTCGCCATTGACCCGCCGCAAGGTCCGTGCACAACACGGATTGCGACCACCGCTGCCGGACTTACTGGGCGCGGCCGGTCGGGACAGTGACCACGCCAACCTCATGACGTCTTAGCCAATGACCACGGAACCGCTCTCAGGTTTGCGCGACCGCACCCTGCCGCGCTTTGCCATTGCCGCGGGCTGTATGCCGCTGCGCGCGGTCTGGGGTCTCACCGCGCTGTTCGCCAGCAGCCTTGCTTACTACCACTGGTACTATGAGGGCTGGCGCGAAACGATTATTTTTGCCTCAGCCATCACGGCCGCGCTCGTCGCCGGGCTGACATTCATCTCGCGCCGCATTCTGTTCTCAATCGCGATCGTCGCAGCGATCGTTGCCATGATCGTCGTCGCGTCCGACGTCAAGCGCCACTATGTCGAAATGGTACTGCACGCCTACGATGTCGTCTTCTACCTGACGTCGTCGGCGACGCTGTCGTTCTTGTGGGTCGATCACAAGGGCAGCCTCGTCGGTATTGTCGCTGCCTTCCTAGCCACCGCCGGCGTTGGCGCGGCCGTCTACCGGGCCGACAGCTCTCGCATTCCGCGTGTCGTCAGCGCCGCCCTGCTCCTGGTGTTTGTCGCCGCCGCCACGTGGGCCAGCTACGCCAAGGGCGAGCGCCGCAACACGCTGTTCTACTGGGACAACCTATATCTCTCGTCGTTCTATGCCTCGTGGTCGGAAACGCTGGAAACGCTGTGGCGCGGGCAATTGCTCGAGGCCCTGCAGTCACAAGCCAAGCCGCCTTTCAAAATCCCGGCAACTTGCGAACCAACCGGACGCCCGCCGCACATCATCCTGATTCACCAGGAGAGCGTGGTGCCGCCGTCACAGTTTCCGGGTCTGTCCTACGACACATCGCTCGACCCGTTTTTCAAATCCTATGACGGCAAGCTCCACCCGCTTCGCGTTGAAACCTACGGCGGCGCCTCATGGCTGACCGAGTTTTCCGTCCTTGCCGGCGTCTCGACCTATTCGTTCGGCGGCATGCGCCCGTTCGTGCAATCCTTGATGCAGGGCAAGATCCACGACACGTTACCCGAAAGCTTGACGCGCTGCGGCTATCGCAATTCCGTCTTTTATCCGGTGCCGAAGGATTTCGTGTCGAACGGCCGTTTCTACGCCGCCGTCGGCATGCCGGAAATCTTCGACTTCAAGGCCCAGGGCGCCAAGCGCTACAATGAGCGCGACCGCTTCTACTACGGCAACGTGCTGTCACATTTCGAACGCCACTTGGCACAGTCGAACAAGCCGCTATTTGCTTTCGTCATCACGTCGGCGACGCACCTGCCCTACCAAAGCCCTTATGAGCCGGAGGTGCAGGTGCCTGGCGGCGGCCCCGGCACCGATCCCGAGATGAGCGAATACCTGCGCCGCCTCGCCATGGCTAAACTGGACTACGACGAATTCCGCGCTGACTTGCAAAAGCGCTTTCCCAACGAGCGCTTCCTGATTATCCAATACGGCGACCACCAGCCTGTCGCGACGCGCACGCTGCTTGGTTTCGACAAAAGCCTGTCCGCAGAGGACGTGAAACTCAAGCCCGAAAGCCCAGGCTTCACGACCTACTACACGATCGAAGGTCTCAATTATCAGCCGCCGCCCATTCCGGCCGTCGATACGCTCGAGGTACCTTATCTCGGCGCTGTTCTGTTAGAAGCCGCCCGCCTGCCGATGTCGGACGCCTATAAGGACCGGCTGCGCCTGATGGCGCTGTGCGGCGGCCGCTACTACACATGCGCCAACAACACCGAGATCCTCGCCTTTCACCGGCGCCTGATGGACTCAGGCCTCGTCGACGCGCGTTAACGCTCGCGCTCCGTAACGACGTGCTTTGCGTTGCCTGCCCTCAGCCGCTAAGGACATGTCAGTACCTGAGGCGCGGGCCAGTCTCTTGCCCGGCCAATGCAAAAGGCTTTGCTACCCGGAATGGCCACCAGTTCGAAACGCGCCGCGTGCGGCATCAAGGTGGTTGCGAGTTCGCTGCCGGTGACGCGCGACGCTATCGCTGCGATGCAGAGTGAACTCAGGGGCGAGATCTACCAGCACATCATCGCGTTCTTCTCGATCGAACATGATCCGGCCATCCTCGTCTCCGAGTTCAGAACCGCGTTCCCCGATACGCCCGTGTCGGGCTGCAGCACGGCGGGAGAAGTCGGCCCGCTCGGCATGATGCAGGGCGGCATCGTGTTGATCGCGTTCCCCGAAACTGGGTTCCGGGTTCTCAGCGAGGTCATCACCGGCATCGATGCCGCCGGCGTTGAGCAAGCATCCGAAATCGCGCGCCGTCTCAAAATGCAGATGATCAGCGGCGCCAGCCGCTCGCTCAAAGACCACGTGTTCGCGCTGATGCTGGTTGACGGCCTCTCAAACAAGGAAGAAGCCCTGACGGCGGCGGTGCATTGGTCACTCGACGACATCGAATTGATCGGCGGCTCGGCCGGTGATGGCTTGGCCTTCCGCCGCACGGCTTTGATCCACCGTCATCGCCACATTAACCGCGGCGCTGTTCTGTTCCTCATCGAGAGCGCAGCCCCATTTGCCGTGTTCAAAACTCAGAACTTCGAGCCTACCCCTATCAAGCTCGTTGTTACGGCGGCCGACACCGAAAACCGCATCGTTTATGAATTGAACGCCGAACCGGCTGCGCGCGAATACGCAGCCGCCATCGGGCTTATGCCCAACGATCTCGGACCCTTCAGCTTCGCATCCTATCCCCTCGTCGTCAAAGTCGGCGGCGACTACTACTGCCGCTCAATCCGCAACATGAACCCAGACGGCAGTTTGTCTTTTTTCTGCGCCATTGATGAGGGCCTCGTCTTCACCGTTGCCCGGCCGCAGGACATGGTGCGCTCGACGCTCGACACCCTACAGCGCGTCGATCGCTCGCTCGGCGGCACCGACTTCGTGCTCGGATTCGACTGCATTCTCCGCCGCCTCGATGCCGAAAGCCATCAGGTGCGCCATAAGGTCGAGGAAGTTTACAACCGCTTCGGCGTCGCCGGTTTCCATACCTACGGCGAACAGTTCAATGCCATGCACTTGAACCAGACGCTGACTGGCATTGCGTTCGGCAAACCGGTCGTCGAGAGCTGATGCGATGATGCAACCCCCTTTTAGCTACAGCGACCAGGGCGAAACGGTTGATACCGGCCGCATCGTCCAAAAACTAACCAAGATCAACGCTGCTTTGATGCACCGCGTTGAGCGCTCGATGGATCAGCAGGCCAACGCCTTTACGCTGTTCCAGACCGCTATCAACCTCGAAAGCCAGATCCGGCTTCGTACCGAAGAACTCAACAGCGCGCTGTCAAAACTCGAACGCGCCAATGCCGCCCTCAGCGAGGCCCGTGACGCCGCCGAGCGGGCCAACCGGTTCAAGACCCGATTCTTCACAGCACTTGGTCACGATCTATTGCAACCGCTGCACGCCGCGCGGCTGTCGCTCGCCGAGCTGATGGAAGCGCCGCAACCTCCGGCGCAACACTATCTCGGCCAGAGCATTGGCCGGGCGTTATCGACGATCGAAGACCTGCTGACCGCGATCCTCGACATCTCGAAGCTCGACGCCGGCGTCTATGTCCCGAACCTGCAGGCCATCGCCCTCAGCGACATGTTCGAGCATTTGGCCCTCGGCCTCGAACCTATGACGCGTAACAAGGGCCTTGATTTGCGCTGGCGGCCGACGGCGCTTGCTGTCCGCTCCGACCCCTTAATGCTCCGGCGCATGCTACAAAATCTGCTCGCCAATGCCGCGCACTACACAACGACCGGCGGGCTGCTGCTTGCCGCCCGGCGCCGCGGAAACAAGGTCTCGATCGAAGTCTGGGATACCGGTCCCGGTATCGCTTCATCCGAACAGGACCGCATCTTCGAGGAGTTCCAGCGCGGTACGGCCTCCGAGCACGCAGGCGGTGCCGGCTTTGGTCTCGGCCTGACGATCGTGCGGCGCATGTCGGAGGCCCTCGATCACACCTTGGAATTGCAGTCGCGACTTGGGCACGGCTCGCGCTTTGCAATTCTGGCGCCGGAGGTAGCGGCACCGCATGAGAATCAAGCCCGCGTGCAGCCCTTTAGCCCCGATGCAGCAGGGTCGCTTGCTCAGCCGCTGATCGTCATCGACAACGATCTTGCTGTGCTCCAAGCCATGCAAAGCCTGCTTGCCCGCTGGGGCGCCGACGTTCGCCTTGCCCGCGATTTCGACGACATCGCTGAAATTCTTGCCGACGATGAGTTCAAACCGGCAATGATCCTCGCCGACTATCACCTCGACGACGGCGCGCTCGGTGTCGATGCCATTGCCCGCATTCGCGACAAGCTCGGTTCTGAGATTCCTGCCATACTAATCACTGCTGACCGCACCGAAGCGACAACAGCTGCGGCTGCAACGGCTGCCTGTGAACTCCTGCACAAACCGGTGCGACCCGCCGAACTGCGGGCCCTGATGCTTCACCTTTTAAGATAATTTCGCAGCGTGCCGTCAGCCGCCGCTGGATTCGCCGAGAACGGCGTCGAAGTCGATCTTCTGAGCTTCGATAACGGCCTGTGTGCGCGATGCTACATTGAGCTTTCGCAGAATTTCAGAGACGTGCGCCTTCACCGTTGTCTCTTCGATCTGCAGCGCATGGGCGATCTGCTTATTCAATAGCCCCTGACGCAGCATCTGCAGCACATTGAGCTGCTTCGGCGTCAGTGTCTGCAGGCGCATCGCCAGATCGCCGCGGCCAGTGGCAGCCGGCTCGACCGTGGGCGGCGAAAACCCCTTCGGCAGCGTCACCGACCCGTCCATCACATCTTTCAACGCCTTGCCAATTTCGGCTTTGTCCGCCGACTTCGAGATGAAGCCCGCCGCGCCATAGCCGATCACTTTGTTGATGATGCGCGGGTCTTCAAGCGCCGAGACGACGACGATTGGGATTTTTGGATAGAGGGTCCGCAGTTCCAGCAGCCCATCGAAGCCTTTTGTGCCTGGCAGCGCCAGATCGAGTAGCACCACGTCGAAACGCGTTCGCCCCGCGAGTGCCGCCTTGGCCGCATCGATCGACACGGCCTCGACCGCTTCAGCCCCAGGCAGGACCGACGTGATCGCACGCTGCAGCGCTTCGAGAAAAAGCGGATGATCGTCGACGATCAAAACGTGTGCAGGCCCAGCCAAAGAACCTCTCCGGAGCCATAGTCCACCAGACGCGGACTGTAAGCCTTTTGCCTTACCGGCACCAGAAGCGCCGACAGGTGATTTCACCTCAAAACTCAGACAATACGGACTTCAGGTAGCGCCCGTAGTCATTTTTAGCGTACCGGTCGCTGATCAGGCGATCGAGTTCCGCCGGTGTTATGAACCCCTGCCGGACGGCAATTTCCTCAGGACTTGCAATCTTGAGGCCTTGCCGCTTTTCGATCGTCGCCACATAGTTTGCTGCTTCCAGCAAACTGTCCGGCGTGCCCGTGTCGAACCAGGCGAAGCCGCGGCCCATCTTGTGAACGTTGAGATCGCCGCGCGCTAGGTACGCCGCATTGACGCCCGTAATTTCAATCTCGCCGCGCGCTGAAGGCTTTAAGCTCTTGGCGATTTGAACAACGTCATTGTCATAAACATAGAGGCCGATCACGGCCCAATTCGACTTTGGTCGCAGAGGCTTCTCTTCGATCGTCGTCGCACTGCCTTTTTCGTCAAAGGCTATAACGCCATAGCGCTCCGGATCGGCAACTTGATGGGCAAACACAGTTGCCCCTTGGCGCGGCGCAAACGCCTCGCGAACGGTCTCCGACAGCCCATGGCCATAAAAAATATTGTCGCCAAGCACCATCGCGCAAGGATCGCGGCCGATAAACTTCTCGCCAATGATAAACGCCTGCGCAAGCCCGTCCGGGCGCGGCTGCTCAGCATAGGACAGATTGAGGCCCCACTGCCGGCCGTCACCCAGCAGCCCCGCAAAGCCTGGCAGATCGCGCGGAGTCGAGATCACGAGAATATCGCGCACGCCGCCGAGCATCAACACCGACAGCGGATAGTAGATCAGCGGCTTATCGTAGACCGGCAAGATCTGCTTCGAGACCGTCAGCGTCATCGGATAGAGCCGCGAACCGCTGCCGCCAGCGAGAATGATGGCCTTCATCGTGCGATCTCCAGCTCCAGCGCCGCAAGACGCTTCATGCAATTGGCAACGCCCGCCTGCCAGGGCGGCAATGCAATGCCAAACGCGTCCTTGATTTTGCTCGTATCGAGAACCGAATACTGCGGCCGTAATGCAGGGGTCGGATACTCTGCCGACGTGATGGCCTCAAGGCGCGGAACTTTGCGGCCAGCCTCTCGCTCATGCCGGAAAATTTCCATGGCAAAGCCATGCCACGTCGTCTCGCCGGCCGCCGTCAGATGATAGGTACCCCACGGGGCCTCATCACCGGCAATCGCGATCTTCGACGCGATGTCGAGCAATGCTTCTGCCAGATGTTCGGCCGATGTCGGCGTGCCGCGCTGATCGGCGATAACCCGCAGCACGTCGCGTTCATTGCCGAGCCGCAGCATCGTTTTTAGGAAGTTCTGGCCTTCAGCCCCATAAACCCATGCCGTGCGGATAATGACGTGCCGCACAAGCCGCTGGCGCACGGCATCTTCACCCGCCGCCTTGGTGCGGCCGTAGACACTTACTGGAGCGCACACATCGTCCTCGACATAGGGCGACCGCTTCGTACCGTCGAACACATAGTCCGTCGATAGGTGGATCAGCGGCACGCCAGTGGTGTCACAGAACGACGCCAACGCAGCCGGTCCATCGCAATTGATCGCGTGCGCGCGCGCCGCATCGCACTCGGCGTTATCGACCGCCGTATAGGCCGCCGCGTTGATAACCAGCGACGGTCGCGATGCCGCTAGAAACGCCCGCAAGCTGCTGCCATCGGCGATATCCGCTTGCCCGCGCCCCGCCGCAATCAACGGCATGCCCCGAGCCTTGGCGGCGCGCTGCAAAGCCTGCGCAACCTGGCCCGTGGCCCCAATAATAGCAATCGGTCTGGCGCTCATCGGTCCCGCCAAGCCTTAGGCCGCAGCCGATTTTTTGATCAGTCCGAGGCGTTCTCCCGAATACGCTTTGAGGCGCAGCGGCAGCCACCACATTTCGTTTTCGAGATACCAGGCAACGGTTTTCTCAACGCCGGTATCAAAAGTCTCCTCGGCCTTCCAGCCAAGCTCGCGCTCAAGCTTCGAGGGATCGATGGCATAGCGGAAATCATGTCCGGGACGGTCCTCGACAAAGGTAATGCCTGCCGTATGCGAGGCGCCATCGCTGCGCGGTGCGGCCTCATCCAGCAGCTCGCAAATCTTATGCACCACTTCGAGATTGCTTTTCTCGTTGCGCCCGCCGACCGTATAGCGCTCGCCCGGTACGCCCTTCGTGACGATGGCATGCAGCGCGCGAGCGTGATCGTCGACGTACAGCCAGTCGCGAACATTGATCCCCAGGCCATAGACCGGCAGCTCGCGCTCAAGCAGCGCATTCGTAATCATCAGCGGAACCAGTTTTTCCGGAAAATGATACGGCCCGTAGTTGTTCGAACAGTTCGATAGCACGACAGGCAAGCCGTAGGTGCGGTGCCAGGCCATCGCCAGGTGATCGGACGCAGCCTTGCTGGCCGAATACGGCGAGGATGGATCGTACGGTGTTTTCTCAGAGAACAGACCTTCATCACTAAGGCTGCCAAACACTTCGTCGGTCGAGATGTGCAGGAAGCGGAATGCCTCCTTGCGTGCTTTCGCCAGCTCCGACCAATAGGTCCGCGCCGCTTCCAGCATCTGATACGTGCCGGTGATGTTGGTCTCGATGAACGCCGCCGATCCGGTGATCGAGCGGTCGACGTGGCTCTCCGCCGCCAGATGCATGATCGCGTCCGGCTGCTCAAGCCGCAGGATATCTGTCACCGCAGCGCGGTCGCAAACGTTGACCTGATAAAACGAATAGAGCGGATTTTTCTCGATCGGCTCGAGCGACGCGAGGTTTGCCGCGTACGTCAGGCAATCGATGTTGACGACGGAAACGCCCATGTCGCGGACCAGCATCCGGCAGACCGCCGATCCGATGAAACCCGCTCCGCCCGTGACAACAATCTTCATGAGACGCACAACACACGCGGCGGAGACAAGCCAAAGACGGCGGCGGCCCGTCGCGAGAAGCCGCCTGATCCCAGCGCCGCGAGCCCACCAATTTGCGACGCTCGCAGGAATGTCTTGAGATGGCGTTAACCCTGCGCCGCTGCGGCAAGGCCTGCGCCCGCCGCAGTGATTTCGGAACGCGCCGCCCATCACGGCTACCGGTCTGTCATAACAGCCACCCATCCGGTGCCGCCGTTGCCGCCAGCGCCCGGTGTTGTAGCCGACGCGGCGGGGACAAGCCAAAGACGGCGGTAACCCGTCGCGAGAAGCCGCCTGATATGTGCTCCGCACTCTCGATTTTCTGTATGCCGTTTTATCGTCCATCATCAAGTCAGCGCGCCCCTCACCAGCTTCCGGCCCGGAACGCTAAACGCCATGTAATCCAAGTTAACGACATCGACGCTCGTCGCGGCCGAATTTGTAAACACGCCACCAGGGCCGCATTCCCGGCCCGATGCAGTTGGAATATTCGTCGTGCTGTTGACCGTGCCGAGCTGCGTTCCCGCGTCGCTGAATATAAAGAAGTCAACAGCCGTTGCACCCGCATTCACAACAAGCCGGGCGTGATACCAAGTGTTGGCAACCAGCGTCGCGATTGTCGCCGAAGTGGTACGAACCGAGTTGTTGGATGTCTTGCCAACGATGGCACCGGATGCCGGCATTTCGAAATAGATACCATCGACCGCATCCGCGCTCGTCACCGTATCGAGGACACCTAAACGATACGTGAGGTTTGTTAAGGCGGCGGGTGTCCTGAATATAAGATCGAATTGCTCGCCGCCCGCAATGCGAAAACGGTCTAGGGCAGCGCCTATACCCCCCACGACATAGACGCCGCTGTTGGCGGTCGTCGAGGACCGGATGAGCATCACGCCCGGATGGTTGCCGTCCACAACGCCAGCGGCCGGGGCCACACCCACTGTGCCTGTCGATATCGCTGTCACGATAAAATCGCCCTGTATGCCTGTAGCGGCGATACTGAAATCGGTTCGCATGACTGGCGCGCGGCGCAAATCCAATGCAAACAGCGCATTATCGCCGTGCGTGGCATCGTTGTTTTGCACCGCTACTGCGAGACCGGACCCGGCGCGAAGTTTGAACGTGTCGGCACCTACGGCACTAGCCGGAGTCGTTCCGTCTGTGACTGTCGCGTAGCCGTTCGAAATGCCCCCCGCCGAGCCCGGAAGATCGGAGAAATCGATCTTGCGCAGTTCCCCGGTGCTCTCCTCAATCATGAGCTTGTCACCAGCACCAAACGCTAAGCGGTCGGTCAAGCTGCTGATCTTGCTATAGCCGGGGTCGCCTGTCGTCGCTGCGTTGCGCATCAGCAACGTAAAGGCGGGAGCATCTTCAAGCTTCGCCATGGTGACGTTATTGTCTGTGATCGTCGTTGCAAAGGAACCTGCGCCCGTGCCCGTTACAGGCCCGGTCAGGGTGATGGTTTGATCGCCCGAGTTCGTGCCGGTCAGGTTCAAGTCGGTCTTTAGCGTGGCCAGCGTTTGGACTTCCGGCGCGCCGGTCGCTGCCGTCTTTCTGTAGAACACCGTCGCCGTGGCGACGTCGGCCATTTTGGCGGGCGTGACGGCTGAATTAGCGATACCCGCTGTGGCAACGGTCCCGAACGCCAGCCCTGTGCCAGCGGTATCCACACGAAGAACCTGGTCCGCCGTCCCTTGAATAGATGCAGCATCTGCTGCCGCGTTACCTGTAACACCAAGGACCGAACGCGCCGAGCCCTGGGTGAGATTGGTGAACGGCAGCCGCCCGGTAATATGCGCGGCCAAATCAACCAGCGCCCGCGTAATCACCTGCCCGGCAAGGGTCAAATAGTTCGGAGCACCTGCAAGCGTAACGTCCGCTGTATTCGTGCCCGTCGCGGAGCCCCCGCCGGTCGCAAAGTCAGCGTCCGTGCAGGCGGTGTTGAACTGTGCAATGGTGCCGGTAATGCCGGCAATCGACGTCTGGTCTCCCGAGTTCGTGCCGGTCAGGTTCAACAGCGTTTTCGCTTGCGCGACCGTCAAATCCTCAGGGTCTCCTGTGCCCGCCGTCGTCCGCCCCTTCAAGGTCGCGGTCGCCATACCGGCAAGTTTTGTGTTTGCGACGGCATTGGCTGCGATCGTCGTGCCAAGCGCACCAGCCGTTGACGTGACATCGCCGGTTAGTGCGGGAAAGCGGGCCGCCGCAAGGACGCCGCTTGCCTTCGCACCGGATAAATCGATTGACCCGCCGAGGTTTGCAAGCGTCAGGCTCGCTTCAACGACATCGACGTCGAGCTCGTTATTTGCCGTGTCGTCAGTGATTGAGACCTTGGCCGATCCGGCGTTGACCTTTTTAAATTCGAGATTGACGCCGGTCTTTTGCTTGAAAACGCCAACGCCCGCCGTGCCAACATTCGACGCGGTGTTTGTTTCACCACTTGGAAAGGACGTATTGGGAAACGTGCACGCCCCCGTGGTCCGGTCGATCAATATCGCCTCGTTGAACACCGTGCCGTTAGCACTGACCTTGAAATGGAAATCATCATCACTCGTCGTGCCAAGTTCGGCCCGGCCCGAAAATGCCGTCTGAAACAGAAAGCTTGCCGTGTCGGCCGCGAGCGCCTTGTTGATTTTGACTTGATGCCCGCCCGTCCCAGCGTGGTTGAACAGCGACGCAGCACTCGCAAGCGTCAGACGGTTTGTCGTATCTGCCGTGGCGTTGATGCCGAGCGTCGCCGGGTTCAACGGCGTATAGCGTGCGTCGCCACGCGCATTGTTGTGGTACTGCGTGTGGTCG
The DNA here is from genome assembly GCA_031402935.1 of Hyphomicrobium sp. Taxonomy (GTDB): domain Bacteria; phylum Pseudomonadota; class Alphaproteobacteria; order Rhizobiales; family Hyphomicrobiaceae; genus Hyphomicrobium_B. The sequence goes on from JANNSR010000111.1 coordinate 70,323, forward strand.
TCGTCGCTAAGCCCGGTCAGAAGTCCGTGATCGGTCACACCGCCGCCGCCTCCGCCCGCCGACAACGAAATCCAATCCGTGCCGTCGTAGACAACGGCAAGATTCTCGTCCGCCACCCAGGCAAGCCACCCTTCTTTCGGGGCGTAAAACAACCACGCCGCATCCTGATAGGCAGCGATCTTACCGGCGTGCCCTGCCCAGGCGCCCGTGGGGCTCGCGGCCACGATGTAGCGATCACCCTCGGCAGGCGATCCCGGCGGCGCGGCCAGGTTGCGGTCCAGCGCCGTGATCTGCACGAGCGCGTCAAGCGCCCGGATGGCCTCGTTGTGGGTCACATGTTTTTGCGACTGCGCCGCTAAAATGTACGGCAAAATCAGGTTCGGAGTGTCGTTCATCTTGTTTCGTCGTCCTTCACGAGCCTCCCTCGTTACCTGAAGGGTAAGTCCGCCCCGGAGAGCGGGGATAACTTTTCTGAAAAATTTTTTGCGCCGTTGACCCGGCCCAAGGCGGCCGCTACGCGGTTCATCATTAACGCTCAGGCGCCCTGCGCGATTGCGCATTTAGCGCTGCGAGCAAGCCTAAGACAACGGATCGATGCCCCTGGCGTTTTTCAATCTGGCGGCCGCGCTGCTGTTCTGAGTGCTTGAAGCGGTTTCCGTCAGTCAGCGGACTTGCGACACCGTAAGCCCCTTTGCCGCAGCAATCCGGACCGCAAAAGTTGCGCGCAACCAGCCCTCTACCGTTGACCCCCTGGCAGCCGCCCTGTACCCCTCGCGAGGCTCAATTCCAGGGCTCTAAAACCAATACTGCGAGACCAGCGGCTCACCGCCGGCGACAGGGAGCAGTTTCACCGTGACGACGGATCGCATTGCCGTTATCGGGCTTGGCTATGTCGGCCTGCCGCTTGCCGTCGAGTTCGGCAAAAAGTTCGAAACCCATGGCTTCGATCTCTCGGCGGAGAAGGTCGCGGCGTATAAAAAGTTCGTCGATCCCACTGGCGAAATGAGCGAAGACGACCTCAAATCTGCAAAGCATCTGCACTGCTCGACCGACCCAGCAGTCATCGCCAACGCCAACTTCATCGTTGTCGCCGTTCCAACACCAGTCGACGAAGTCAACAACCCGGACTTCACGCCGCTCGTCAAAAGTTCTGAAACCGTCGGCCGCCACATCAAGACGGGCTCGATCGTTGTGTTCGAATCGACCGTCTATCCCGGCGCCACGGAAGAGATCTGCATCCCGATCATCGAGCGGATTTCCGGCCTCAAGTGGAAAAAGGACTTCTTTGTCGGCTATTCGCCAGAGCGCATCAACCCCGGCGACAAAGAACGCACACTCACGAAAATCACCAAGGTCGTCTCCGGCGATACGCCAGAAACGCTCAAAAAAGTCGCCGAAGTCTACGGCGCCATCATCACGGCGGGCGTTTACCAGGCCAGCAGCATCAAAGTCGCCGAGGCCGCCAAGGTCATCGAGAATACGCAACGCGATTTGAACATTGCCTTAATGAACGAACTTGCCGTCATCTTCAAAAAGGTCGGCATCGACACGCTCGAGGTTTTGAAAGCTGCCGGTACCAAATGGAACTTCCTGCCCTTCCGGCCCGGCCTCGTTGGCGGCCACTGTATCGGCGTCGATCCGTACTACCTGACGCACAAGGCCGAACAGCTCGGCTACCACCCGCAGGTCATTCTCGCTGGCCGCCGAATCAACGACGGCATGGGCCAGTTTGTGGCCGAGCAAACCGTCAAACAGATGATCGCGTCGAATTTCCCAATCAAGGGCGCCAACGTCATCGTGCTCGGCATGACGTTCAAGGAAAACTGCCGCGACATCCGCAACAGCAAGGTCATCGACGTCGTTCGCGAGCTGCAAAGCTTCGGCTGCACGGTTCACGCCCACGACCCGATCGCCGATAGTGCCGAATGCGAGCACGAATACGGCATCGGCCTGACGCCGTGGGACAAGCTGCCGAAATCGGAGGCCATCGTCGCCGCCGTTTCGCACAAAGACTACCTCGACATGGGGCTCACCAAGATCACCAGCAAGCTGAAACCCGACGGCGTATTCGCCGACGTGAAATGCGCCTATGATCCCGCAGCTGTCATCGCGACCGGCGCCAAGCTCTGGCGTCTGTAGACCGCGCGCGGCAAACGCGATGACGGATGGGCTCTGACCAAGGAAGAGTAAGCGCCGCAATGTGTGGGTTCGCCGGCTTCATTGGCCCCTCGAAGTCCAGCGATGCGCTGAAGCGCGCCGGCGAAGCGATGGCGTCGGCCATCATCCATCGCGGCCCGGATTCGAGTGGTGTTTGGACCGACAGTGACGCTGGCATCGCGCTCGCGCATCGCCGCCTCGCTGTCATCGACATCTCGTCCGCCGGTCATCAGCCGATGTTGTCCACATCAGGCCGCTATGTCATCGCCTTCAACGGCGAGATCTACAATCACTTGGAACTTCGCAAGGCCCTCGAAACGGAAAAACGCGCGCCGAACTGGCGCGGCACATCCGACACCGAGACTCTACTCGCGGCCATCGAAGCCTGCGGCGTAGAAGAAGCGCTCACACAATCGGTTGGCATGTTCGCGTTCGCGCTGTGGGATCGCCAATCGCGGCAACTAACACTCGCCCGCGACCGTCTCGGCGAGAAGCCGCTCTACTACGGCTGGGCTGGTAGCACATTCCTGTTCGGCTCCGACCTCGCTGCGCTCCGCCGCTATCCCGATTGGCAGGGAGAGATCAACCGCGACGCGCTGACCCTGCTGATGCGTCACAACTACATCCCGGCGCCACATTCCATATATCGTGGAATTGCGAAGCTGATGCCGGGCACGTTCCGCGTTTTCGATGCCAAGGAACGCGATGGCCTTGAGTCGATCTACTGGAGTGCATTTGATTCTGCGCGCGACGGGCTCGAACGGCCGTTTGCAGGCACGCCAAGCGAGGCCGTTGACGAGACCGAACGCCTGCTCAGCCAGTCGCTCTCGGGCCAAATGATAGCGGACGTACCGCTGGGCGCGTTTCTATCGGGCGGTATCGACTCATCCGCCGTCGTTGCGCTGATGCAGGCGCAGAGTTCGCGGCCAGTAAATACCTTCGCCATCGGCTTTGAGAGTGAGGCCTATGACGAAGCCAGGCACGCGCAAAAAATTGCCCGCCACCTCGGCACCGATCATACCGAACTTTATGTGTCTGAACGCGATGCGCTCGCCGTCGTCCCGAAGCTGGGATCGATCTACTCCGAACCATTCTCAGACTCGTCGCAAATCCCGACTTACCTTGTCAGCCAGCTCGCGCGCCGCAGCGTCACCGTCTCGGTCTCTGGCGATGGCGGCGACGAATTGTTCTCTGGCTACACGCGCTACGGCCTTGCAGATCGCATCGCACCGGTGTTGAACTATATACCGCGCCCACTGCGCAGCATCGCTGCAATGTCGGTGCAGGCCATCCCGCCCAACATTTGGGACAAGGCGACGGCCGGCCGGGTCGCGCGCGCTGGCGACAAAATCCACAAGGCGGCTGGCATCCTTGCTGCGCAGTCGAGCGACGACGCCTACCGCACGCTGATCTCGCACTGGCTTGAACCCGAAACGATTGTGCGCGGCGCACAGGAACCAGCGCCATCGAGCAACATCGCCCCGCCCGGCTCCTGCCCCGTGCGCCGCATGATGTATGCCGATCTCGTCGGCTATCTGCCGGGCGATATCCTGACCAAAGTCGACCGCGCCTCGATGGCCGTCAGCCTCGAAGCCCGCGTGCCGCTGCTCGACCACCGACTTGTCGCTTTCGCGGCTTCGCTGCCGGTCAACATTCTGCGCCGCAACGGCGAGAGTAAATGGCCGCTGCGCCAGCTTCTCGCACGGCATGTACCCAAAGATCTTTTCGACCGGCCGAAAATGGGCTTTGGCGTGCCGCTCGATGCTTGGCTGCGCGGGCCGTTGAAGGACTGGGCAGAAGCCCTGCTGCATCCCGATCGCCTGGCGCGTGAAGGCTTCTTCGCCGCCCGGCCCATTCGCGACGCCTGGCGCGATCACCTTGCGGGCACGGCCAACCTCTCCTACAGGCTGTGGGACGTACTGATGTTCCAATCCTGGCTGGAGGCCGAACGGAACGGCGCGCCCGCCTCACACCCACCAGCCTAGGACCATGCCCGCCGTGCAGCCGAAACCAAAACTCGTCTATTTGGTTTCCGAAGACTGGTACTTCGTCTCGCACCGGCTTCCCTTAGCGCTGGCCGCGCGCGATCACGGCTATGACGTCACGGTCATCGCGCGCGTCGTCAAGCATGCAGACGTCATTCGCGATCATGGCCTAGCCCTCGTACCGCTTACCATCGACCGCTCAGGCACCAACCCATTCGCGGATGGGGCAATGGCGTTGAATATCGCCCGCTATTACCGCGCACTCAGGCCCGACGTCGTCCACCACGTCGCCATGAAGCCCGTTCTGTATGGGTCGATGGCGGCACGCGTCGCGCGTGTTCCCGGCGTCGTTAATGCGCTGATGGGCCTCGGTTACGTCTTCAGTTCAGACACGGCAAAAGCCAAAGCCTTGCAACCGTTGGTTCGCGCATCGCTTAAATGCGCGCTGTCCCGGCCGAACAGCCGCACGATTGTTCAGAACCGCGACGACTACCAGATGCTGCTCGATCAAGGCCTCGCACCAAAGGACCACATCGCGCTGATCCGCGGTTCCGGCGTCGATCTCGCGGCCTTTCCGTTTTCCGAACTGCCGCCTGGGCGGCCGCGCATCGTGCTTCCGGCGCGCCTCCTTCGCGACAAGGGTATCGTCGAGTTCGTCGAAGCCGCGCGCATCCTGAAAGCCGAAGGGTTCGACGCCGAATTCGTGCTCGCTGGAAGTCCCGATCCGGTCAATCCGAGTTCGCTGAGCGATTCAGAAATCGCAAGCTACGTGCGCGATGGCCTCGTCACCTGCCTCGGCTGGCGCTCCGACATGGCAGAAGTCTATCGCTTGGCAACGCTCGTCTGCCTGCCATCGTACCGCGAGGGCCTGCCCAAAGCCCTGCTCGAAGCCGCCGCAGTTGGCCGTGCCATCGTCGCGACCGATGTGCCGGGCTGCCGCGAGATCGTCCACACTGGCGACAACGGCTGGCTGGTGCCGGCGCGTGCCGCAACAGCACTTGCCGCTGCAATCCGCGACGCATTGTCGGACCCTGAGCGACTCGCCCACTACGGCCGCCAGGGACGCGCCCGCGTCGAACGCGATCATGCCGAAGCGCACATTTTTTCCGAAACAATTAAACTCTATGACGGGCTGCTGACAGCGCATCGCGCGCCGGAGGCGCATAGCCAATGACCGCCATAACGCCAGATATCGAAACGGTCGTCATCGGCGCCGGCGTCGTTGGCCTCGCGATCGGTCAAGAACTTGCGGCGCGCGGGCAGGACGTGCTCGTTCTCGAACGCAACGACGGCATCGGCCAGGAAACAAGCTCGCGCTCGAGCGAGGTTATCCACGCCGGCATCTACTATCCGAAAGGATCACTGAAGGCCCGCCTTTGCGTAGAAGGCAAAGCGCGGCTTTACGCGTTTGCAGCCGAAAACGGCGTCGATGTATGCCGCTTGGGTAAATTGATCGTCGCGACGTCGGAGCCCGAGCGCGCCAAGCTTGACAGTATTGCGGCCGCCGCCCGAGCCAATGGCGTCGACGATCTAAAACATCTAACCGCACCTGAGATCCACGCGCTCGAACCCGATGTTGCAGCGGTCGCCGCGCTGCTGTCACCCTCAACCGGCATCGTCGATAGTCACGGCTTGATGGTTGCGCTTGAAGGGCATTTGACCAGTCACGGCGGCGCTGTCGTTCTCGCAACGTCCGTCACCTCGATAACGCAACTTCCTTCAGGTGTCTTTTCACTCGAAACCGTTAGCAACGCCGAAACCTCCAACCTCACCGCACGCCGCGTTGTTGCCAGCGCCGGACATGGCATGGCCGCGCTCGCAACGCGGCTACGCTACCGAAATAACTACGCGCCGCCGCCGCAGCATCTCGCCAAAGGCCACTATTTCACGCTGACCGGCCGCTGCCCGTTCCGGCACCTAATATATCCAGTGCCGGTCGACGGCGGACTTGGCACGCACTTGACGCTCGACCTGCAAGGCCGGGCCCGCTTCGGACCCGATGTGCAGTGGATCGACAGGCTCGACTACGCATTCGATGATCCCGGCGGCGCCCGCACCACTCGGTTCGAGACCTCCATCCGCCGCTATTGGCCAGCCCTGCCTGCCGGCGCGCTAGCGCACGGCTATACCGGCATCCGGCCAAAACTATCCGGCAAGGGTCAGCCGCCGCGCGACTTTGAAATTCATGGGGCGGAGACACACGGCGTTGCAAACTTCGTCGCGCTCTATGGCATCGAAAGTCCGGGCATCACGGCGGCGCTGGCCATCGGGCCGCACGTTGCGGCGCTGCTCGACGCAGGCGATTGAAAACGGCTATAGCGCCGTCTGATTACCGTGAAACAGCTTCCCGTTCGCATCGAGCGAATGATGCTTCACGACATACGCGCGTCCACGCGCAGCTGCGGTGACGCAAAAGGGCATCAGTATCGCGCTCGCGTGCCGGACGTTTTGCGTCAGCGAAACCTGTTACCGCTACCAGCCGAAGCTCGACGCCGAGAACAAACGGATCGCCGATCTGCTCGTGGGCTTGACGAATGTGCGGCGGACCTGGGGGTTTGGCCTGTGTTTTCTGTATTTTTGCAACGTCAAGGGCCATAGCTGGAACCACAAGCGCGTGTACCGGATCTACCGCGAACTGGAGCTGAACATGCGGATCAAGCCGAAGAAGCGATTGAAGCGGGAAAAGCCTGAAGAGTTGTCGGTGCCGAATCAACCGAACACGGTCTGGTCGATGGACTTCATGGCATATGCTTAGAAGACATGCGAGCGTTCCGTCTGCTCAACGTCGTCGATGACCTCAACCGCGAAGGGCTTGGCATCGAAGTGGACTTCTCGCTACCGGCCGAGCGGGTGACACGCTCGCTTGAGAGGATCATCAAATGGCGTGGCGCGCCGAATGTGATCAGGGTCGACAACGGCCCTGAATATATCAGCGGGCAACTTCTGAGATGGGTTGAAGATCGTGGCATTGCGATCCAGCACATCCAGCCGGGCAAGCCGCAGCAGAACGCCTATGTCGAACGCTACAACCAGACAGTCCGCCACGAATGGCTGGATCAATACATGTTCGAAACGATCGAGGAGGTGCAGGACTACGCCACGCAATGGCTCTGGAAATATAACAACGACCGCCCCAACATGGGGCTTGGCGGGATTACACCTGCTCAGAAACTGAGACTGCAAACCGCCGTGTGAGTTCTACCAACGAACCCCGTTAAAAATGGGGGGATTACCGAGCCGGATTGCGCGATCCTGATTTTAAACTCCGTTGCCCTTCGCCGCCGCGCGCTCGACCGCATCACAGAACACGGCTTCGGCCGCATCGCGCTTCATCTCGACCGCGACACCGCTGGCCACGACACAGTAGAATTCTTCCGCGCCAACCTCGGCAATCGCACCGTTGTCGACCATTCCGGCCTCTACGACACCTTCAAAGACTTCAATGAGTGGTGGGTTGGTGAGGGTTATCATGAAAAGGAGCGAGCATAACGAGCCGCCTTGTTTGCGGTGCTAACCGCAGCCGGGGCCGCCTGACTTCAAAAAAACCTTGCACAATTCTTGACGGCACAAGGTCTGTTGATATGCTCCAACCAGTATTTTTTACGCCGAAGATACCATGACCTATTAGGCCTCTCCAATTAATTTGTGGAGATCCAACATGCCTTTTCGGAAAGTGCGGGATGCAGTTGGTAAATGTCTGCCACGATACTTCGTTGTTCCAGGTGGTGACGCGTTCCACGGCGAATTAGTGGGTTGCAGCATAAAGATCCGACACTGTGACGCAGATGGAATTTAAGATAATTGTCAGTTAGGGAACCTCTGAACTTCTTGCGGAAGATGGCACACTCGGATCATTGATTCGAGGTGGTGCGCTATGAGCCAGCTTTCGTTTTCGTCTCTCGACTACGCGGCGAAAAAAAAGACGACCAAACGCGAGGTCTTCCTGGCCGAGATGTCGGCGGTCGTGCCGTGGTCCGCTCTCGAAGCGGTGATTGCGCCGCACTATCCTGCGGGTCCTGGTGCGCAAGGCGGGCGGCGCGCCTTTGCGCTCTGCGTGATGCTGCGCATCTACTGCCTGCAGCAGTGGTACCGGCTCTCCGATCCCGGCGCCGAGGAAGCTCTCTACGACATCCAATCGATGCGCGCTTTCGCAGGCCTCGAACTTGGGCGCGATACGATTCCCGACGAGACGACGATCCTCAACTTCCGCCATTTGCTCGAACGCCACAATCTGACGAAAGCGGTGTTCGCGGCGGTCGCGGGTCATCTCGAAGCGAGGGGCGCGTTACTCCGGGGAGGCACGATCATGGACGCGACGCTGATCGCGGCTTCGCCCTCGACCAAGAACAAAGAGGGCAAGCGCGATCCCGAGATGCGGCAATCGAAGAAGGGCAACCAGTGGTACTTCGGCATGAAGGTGCACATTGGCGTCGATGCGAAGAGCGGGCTCATGCACACGGCGGGCGTGACTTCGGGCATGAAGCAGCAGGCGGCAAAGAAAGCCGGCGTGCTGTGAGCTGTGAAGGAGAAGGCGCAAGCGGGCAGGGCGCTCACGCGGTCGCAACGTGCATTCAACAAGAAGCACGGGGTGGTGCGCGCCAAGGTCGAGCACGTGTTCCGCGTCTTGAAATGCCGGTTCGGATACCGGAAGGTTCGCTACCGGGGCATCAGGAAGAACGGCGCGCAGGTGTTCTCGCTTCTCGCACTCGCAAATCTCTACCTCGCTCGGAGGCAACTGGCGGCGGCGTGAGGCGCGTTGGGCCAGGGCCTGGTACTCCAGACAGATGAAAATCCATGTCGCCCCCCGAGACAACCCTCAACCCGCGAAAACCGAGCCGTTGATCAGAGGTTCCCTAAGATGGCGTCGCGCAGTGCCGAGATAATGCGTTGCTGCTCTTGCTCTGTGAGATAAGGATGCATTGGCAGGCTCAAGACTTCGCTCGGTAGCCGCTCTGCAATCGGCACACCTCCCGTCGCAACGGGCGCAGCTTGATAAGCCGGCTGCCGATGGACCGGCTTTGGATAGTAGACCTGTGTTGGGATATTCTTTGCACCAAGACTGCGCGCAACTGCATTGCGGGCTCCACCTTTGATAATCAGCGTGTATTGCGCCCAAACAGATGTCATCCCAGTCGGAACACGCGGAACTCTCACAACGTCTGCAAGACCAACGCTATAGCGGGCGGCCACGCGTTGCCGCGATTGGATTTCGTCCGGAAATATCTTTAATTTTTCGATCAATATTGCCGCCTGAATCGTGTCGAGACGCCCGTTGATCCCGATCCGCACGACATCGTATTTTTCGGCCCCTTTGCCATGGAGACGGATAGAACGCATGATTTCCGCCAGCGCATCATCGTCCGTAAAAATTGCGCCCCCGTCGCCGTAGCAACCAAGCGGCTTGGCCGGAAAGAAGCTGGTAGCCGAAGCAATGCCGAATGTTCCGGTTTTACGATCGCCAATCGAAGCGCCAAAACCCTGAGCAGTATCCGATATGACAGATAGCCCGTGCGTCTCGGCAAATGAACCGATCGCGTTATAGTCGGCAGGCTGTCCGAATAGATCCACAGCAATGATTGCGCGCGGCTTTAGATTAGCGACGATTGCTGCATCAAGAGCGGCTGCAAGTCTGGCCGGATCAAGATTGAATGTACCCTCGCAGACGTCAGCAAAGATCGGCGTTGCTCCCAAAAGTGCAAGGACTTCGGGTGTCGCAGTGTATGTAAAGGCTGGGCAAATGACGGCATCGCCCCGTCCGATTCCCAGCGCCATCATGATCATCAGAAGTGCATCGGTACCGCTAGCACAGGAGATTACATTCTTAGAGCCGCTAAATGCAGCTAGCTCTGTCTCAAGCGCCTCAATCTCTGGCCCCATAATGTAATGGCCATGATTAAGAACACGCTTGATGGCGTCTTCGATTTCAACCCGAATGCGTGCCTGCTGTGCCTTAAGATCAATAAACGAGATAGGTGATGATTTGGCAGACGGATGTGGGTCAAACTGGCTCGAGACGGCCATCGGGTGTCTCCCTATAACGTGTTCCGTCTTCCGGGCAGACAAGGTCGACCCCCAATTGCGCGCCATTTTTGCTCATCCAGCCCTTTCGCCTTGCCGGCACTCCGATCATTAAAGCGAAAGATGGAACGCTTGACGTCACAACCGCTCCAGCGGCGATGAAGCAATACTCTCCGAGTTCATGTCCGCAAACGATCGTTGCGTTCGCTCCGATTGAAGCGCCGCGGCGTACAATTGTACTCTTGAATTCGGACTTCTTATCGATCTCCGCACGTGGATTGCTTACGTTTGTAAATACACAGCTGGGGCCGCAAAAAACGCCGTCTTCGAGAACGACACCCTTATAGATGCTCACGTTGTTCTGAATCTTGCAGCTCCTACCAACACTGACGCTAGGTCCGATAACTACATTCTGGCCAATTGTGCAATTCTCGCCAATATTGGTGTTGGGTAATATATGGCAGAAATGCCAGATACTCGTGCCTTCGCCGATGCTGCACGGCTCATCAACGTAGGAACTCACATGAACCTTGACGCCGCGACTTTCCCATTCAGACTTAAATTGGCCACCCATATTGATACCGTTTTTCATTTTTGATGACGTCGTCAAGCAGCGGATGACGTTCGCCCTTGTGAAGTTCGATGGGGGACGAACGAATACGAGAGACCGTTTCAATTGAAGCTCTGACGTCCTCAAGTGGAAAACCACGGCCAGAGATGATTTCGCGGTAACTCGCCGTATGGAGGTCAGTGAACCCTTCTGAGAACTCAATTTCTTCCCCGTCGATGGCTATCGAACGGTATGTTCGCTGGTTCTCAGCCCCGCTGGGAGGTACATCGCGCACATTTATAGACAGGAACCAGCGAACACGCGCCCGCTCGTATTCGAGGTACCCCGACGCGCAATCCATCGCGCGGTGGTGCACATGGCTAGCCTTCAACTTGCCAAAAACGAAACTCAACATATCGTAGAAATGAACGCCGATATTCGTTGCAATACCGCCAGATTTGGCTTCGTCACCTTTCCAAGAGACGTAGTACCAGCGTCCACGAGACGTAATGTAGGTTAAATCAACATCATGAATATGCTGCGCCTTGTCAGCAGCTACTTTGTCCCTCAGTGCGATGATGGCGGGATGTAGTCGTAGCTGCAAAATCGTGTTGATTTTCCGGCCGGTATCTTGCTCGACCGCAGCGAGCCCTTCGATATTCCAGGGGTTGAGTACCAGTGGTTTTTCACAAATGGCATCTGCGCCCGATCGCAGCGCGAAGCGAATATGGGCGTCGTGCAGATAGTTAGGCGAACAAATGCTGACGTGGGAAATTTGTTCGCCTTGCCGGCGGCAGCGATCGACGTAACGGTCGAAGCGCTCGAACTCCGTGAAAAATCTGGCGTCTGGAAAGTGGCTGTCCATAACTCCAACTTAGTCAGCAGGATCATATGCGGCTCGAAGAATGCCACCCACGTCCCTAATGGCTCGCATATGTCGGGGAGCAATGTAACCTGCGGCGCCGATAAGTGCGAAGCTCGGGTTTGTCGACACAGTGTTCACAGCGGTTCCTTACCAAAGCTACCTGAATTTCAACTCAAGGATTTGAAGCTAAACCAGCTTGTCCTGTGTCCGGTTCGGAGCCAACCTGCTCGGCCCATACAGCATCGGTGTCTGCTGTAGTCAACGGAGACTGGCGCCTCATACCAATTCGGAGGACTGGTCTTATCCCCAGTGAGTTTACTTATTTACATGCCTAAACTTCCGAAGTTGCGCGAGGCATTTCCATCATGTCATTGCACTTGGGCTATTGCTCTCGCGGCTTCGCCCGGGCCGTCGGTGCGGCGTTCGCCGGGTCTTCGGGCCAGACATGCTTGGGATACTGCCCGCGCATGTCGGCTCGCACGGCAGCCCACGACCCGGCCCAGAACCCCGGCAGGTCGCGCGTAATCTGGATTGGCCGATGCGCCGGCGACAACAGGTAAAGCGTCAAGGGCAATCTGCCGCCCGCAATCGCCGGATGCACCTTGAGTCCGAACAGTTCCTGAACCCTGATGTGGAGCGCGGGCGCACCGGCGCCATCATAGTCGAGCGCGAAGCGGTTTCCCGTCGGCGCTTCGAAATGTGTCGGCGCATCCGCATCGAGCGACTTGCGCAGCGCCCACGGGATCAGGCCATCGAGCGCCTGACCGAGATCGTCGGCACCGACATCGGATAAGCGCAATTTTCCGGAGAGGTACGGTTGCAGCCAAACGCCTATACCGGAGGCCAACGCCGCATCCGTGAGGTCCGGCCAGTCACCGCCCGCCGCTCGCAGAAAAGCGACGCGCTGGCGCAGTTGAAGCTGCACTTTGCTCCAAGGCAGTCGAGCAATACCAATTCCCGCAATGCCAGCGGTCAGAACGGCTGATACATCTTCATCGGCTGCAAGCCCACGTTGTTCGCTCGCAAGCATGATCGCATCGAGCCGCCGGTTGCGACGCGCCCTGACGCTTGCCGACACGGTATCGAACATCACGTCGTCGCTATCAACAATTCGCGGTCCCGCCATCTGCTGGACTTCCGTCTCGTCGGTCGCGACCGCAAGCAGAATGCGCGTGGCCGCAGCCCGGCCTTGTAGTTCAGCCACGACGAGATACGGCGCGCGCGACAGCGGATGGGCGCTATCGATCGCCCCTGCGCGGCCGTTGGCCAGCAGGAACTGGCCATTGGGGCCGCGCGCCTTGGCAATGCGATCGGGGTAGGCGAGCGCAAGAATAGCGGCGCAAGACAACGCCTCTCCGGCACTCACCTTCGCGGCCCCCTGCGCCGCATCGGCCCAGCCTCGCGCCAACCGGCGCATATCGCCGCCGCGGCGCGAACGGTCGCGCCGGAAGTTTTCGAGCCGTGTCGAAAGATCGATATCGTTGCCGCCGATACCGCGTTCGACGAGAACGGCGGCAATTTCAGCAGCCGCTGGCGCCGATCCGGCGCGGCCCGCCGCCAGCAACATGCGCGCAAGGCGCGGCGGAAGTGGCAATGCCCGCAGGCGCCGGCCCTCGCAGGTTATATGACCCTCGGCATCAAGCGCGCCAATCACCTGCAAGTCCGCGCGCGCGGCCTGTACAGCTCCCTCGGACGGCGGGTCGAGCCAGGCAAGCGCGCGAGGATCGGGCGTGCCCCACTCGGCACAATCAAGCACGAGTGCCGCCAGGTCGGCGGAGCGGATTTCCGGTTCCGCGAACGGTGGTAGCCCCTGTGTTTCGGGCTCATCCCAGAGCCGGTAACAGACCCCCGGCTCAATCCGGCCAGCACGGCCGCGGCGTTGGTCGGCGGATGCCCGCGACACGCGAACGGTTTCGAGCCGTGTCACACCGACGTCGGGTTCGAAGCGCGGCACACGCGCCAGCCCGCAATCGATGACGACGCGCACGCCGTCAATCGTGATCGACGACTCAGCAATCGATGTGGCGAGTACGACCTTGCGGCGGCCCAACTCGGCTGGCTCGATTGCGCGGTCCTGCGCTTCCGCACCAAGGGCGCCATAGAGCGGCGCAATGACGACGGACGTGTCCGCGATGCTTTCGCTCAGGCGCTCGGCCACCCGTACGATCTCGCCTTGCCCCGGCAGGAACGCGAGGATCGATCCCGTATCGCGCGCCACGGCACGCTTGATGGCATCGACCATATCATCTTCAATTCGAGGTGCTTTGCGCCTTAAGTAGCGGGTCTCGACGGCATACGCCCGGCCTTCGCTAACAATGACCTGCGCGTTGCCGAGCAGCCGGGCTACCCGGGCGCCGTCAAGCGTCGCCGACATGACAAGCAGGCGCAGATCGGGGCGCAGGCCATCGCGCGTCTCGATTGCCAACGCGAGGCCGAGATCGGCATCGATCGAGCGCTCGTGAAATTCGTCAAACAGCACCGCGCCAACACCCGCGAGCGACGGATCGTCGAGGATCATGCGCGTGAATACACCCTCGGTGATGACCTCAATGCGCACGTTGGGGCCGGTGTGCGACGACAGGCGGGCGCGCAGCCCAATCGTCTCGGCTAGCCGCTCACCCATCGTCATCGCCATACGCTCGGCTGCGGCGCGGGCTGCAATACGTCGCGGCTCAAGCACAAGAATTTTTTTGCCCGCGAGCCACGGTGCTTCCAGCAGCGCCAACGGCACGCGCGTTGTTTTGCCGGCGCCGGGGGGCGCGACCAGAACCGCGAGGCCATCACCGCCCAGCGCATCATGCAGGCCGTCAAGCACGGCGTCGATTGGTAGGGGTGTGGAAAACTGCATGTCGAATGTTCTTAAGCCCCGGCCCATCAAGGCTCTTATCAGGCAGCTCCCCAGATTGAGGCCGCCAATCTCCGCGCTCTGGCACGGCCCGGCATTCTCTGTTATGCGCACCGGACGTCCTGCGCAACCTGCGATCAAGAGGCCGAACGACTGGCATGAAAATTCTCGTAACGGGCGCGGCTGGATTCATAGGTTTTCATGCCGCAACGGCCTTGCTTGCGCGCGGTGACACCGTCGTCGGCATCGACAATCTCAACGCATACTACGATGTGAACCTGAAGAAAGCGCGCCTCGGACAGCTTGAGGGCCGCAACGGCTTTCGCTTCGAGACAATGGACATCGCCAGTCGCGCGCCGATGGCTGACCTGTTCATCGCTGAGAAGTTCGACCGCGTCGTGCACCTCGCCGCGCAAGCGGGCGTGCGCTATTCGATTGAGAACCCGCAGGCGTACATCGATTCAAACATCCAAGGGTTTCTCAACATTCTCGAAGGCTGCCGGCAGAGCAGCGTCGCGCACTGTGTGTTCGCCTCATCGAGTTCGGTCTATGGCGCCAACACCCGGATGCCGTTCAGTGAGCGTGATGCCATCGACCATCCGTTGAGCCTCTACGCCGCGACAAAAAAGTCCAATGAACTGATGGCCCACACCTACGCCAATCTCTATCGTTTGCCGATGACGGGCCTGCGTTTTTTCACCGTTTACGGGCCATGGGGCCGCCCCGACATGGCGCTCTTCATGTTCACCAAGAGCATTCTGGAAGGCGTACCGATCGACGTTTTCAGCGGCGGCCATCACGCCCGCGACTTCACGTACATTGACGACATCGTCGAAGGCGTCGTGCGAGCGATGGACAGGATTGCGGAACCCGATCCCGGCTGGAGCAGCGACACGCCGCGCGCCGACACATCCCATGCGCCGTACCGGATATTCAATATCGGCAACAACACACCCGTGCCGCTGACCGAATTTATTGCTCTAATCGAGCAGGCGGCTGGGCGCACAGCAAAGCTCAACATGCTACCCGCCCAGCCCGGAGACGTGCCGGAGACCTATGCCAATGTCGACTCTTTGATGGCCGCCGTCGGCTTCCGTCCGGCAACACCGCTCAAAGACGGAATTGACCGCTTCGTCGCCTGGTACCGCGACTACTATAAAGTCTAGCGCGCCGCTTCTGCAGCCTTTCGGATGGCGCTGATGTTGGCCGCATATACCGCTTGCGATCCGCCCTTGAACACGGCTGAGCCCGCAACGAGCACGTTGGCGCCGGCCTTTACAACAAGGCCAGCCGTTTCGGGCGTGACACCGCCATCGACTTCGATATCAATCGGCCTGTCACCTACCATCGCCTTGACGCGCTTGATTTTCGCAAGCACCGCCGGAATGAAAACCTGGCCGCCAAACCCCGGATTGACGGTCATCAACAGGACAAGGTCGAGCCGGTCCAGCACATGTTCGATGACCACTTCCGATGTCGATGGGTTGAGCGACACACCGGCTTTTTTTCCGAGAGCGCGGATCGCCTGTAACGAGCGGTCGAGGTGCGGCCCCGCTTCGGCGTGAACGGTTATGATGTCGGCACCAGCGTCCGCGAAAGCCGCCAGATAGGGATCGGCGGGCGCGATCATCAAATGCACATCGAAAATTTTCTTTGATGCACCGCGCACGGCCTTGATGACCGGCGGCCCGAACGTGATGTTCGGCACGAAATGTCCATCCATGACGTCACAATGGACCCAGTCGGCACCGGCGGCGTCGATCGCGCGGATCTCGTCCGCCAGCCGGCCGAAGTCAGCCGAGAGGATCGATGGTGCGATGATCATTGGGCGCGTCACGGGCTAGCCTCGATGGTCATTTCAATGGAGCGGACAGTAGCCGGATTCGCGGCGCTGGCCACCATTCAGGCGGCTATAATGCCCGGCGGCGGCGCTCGACAAGCTGCAGGATCAGGGGCGTTAGGATCAACTGCATTGCAAGATCGAGCTTTCCGCCAGGAATAACAATTGAGTTCGCCCGCGACATGAAGCTGTCGTGGATCATGGCCGAGAGGTACGCGAAATCGATGCCGCGCGGCTCCTTGAAGCGGATAATCACCATAGATTCGTCCGGCGTTGGGATCCAACGCGCGGTGAACGGATTGGACGTGTCAACCGTCGGGATACGCTGGAAATTGATATCGGTTTCGGTGAACTGCGGGCAGATGTATTTCACGTAGTCCGGCATCCGGCGCAGGATCGCCGCCGTCACTTCTTCTGTCGTGTATCCGCGATGTCCGCGGTCGCGCTCGATCTTCTGAATCCATTCGAGATTGATTACGGGCACAACGCCGATCTTGAGGTCGGCATGGCGAGCGACATCGACGTCCTTTGTCACAACAGCGCCATGCAGCCCCTCGTAGAGCAGCAGGTCCGTCCCCGGCTCGATATCCGACCACTCGGTAAAACACCCAGCTGTGGCCTTCGTGCTGTGAGCTTCCGACGCATCGTGAACATACTGACGCGTCTTGCCTTGCCCTGTCCCGGCGTAGGAGCGGAACAAATTCTCCAGTTCGCTAAACAAATTTGCTTCGGCGCCGAAGTGACTGAAATTCTGATTGCCTTTTTTTGATTGCGCCACCATCGCCTTTTCCATACCGGCACGATCGTAGCGGTGAAACGCGTCGCCTTGCACGAAAGCCGCGTTCACCTGCTCACGCCGGAAGATATGCTCGAATGTATGCCGAACCGATGTTGTTCCAGCGCCCGATGACCCGGTTACCGAGATGATGGGATGTTTGATGGACATTGCGGGGGGCTTCGAAACCTCTTTTGGTACGATTCTGGATTCTCGCTACGACATGGCCCGAAAAAGCCCGCGCCGCCCGAACAGTGCCGAACGTTCGCCCTTCAAATCCTGACCGCTGTAGAGCCGTACGACGCGGTCAACTTCGTCGCGCGAACCACAGATCAGCGGTGTTTTCTGATGTAACGACGCCGGCACCACATCCAAGATACGTTCTTTGCCCGCCATTGCCCGGCCACCCGCCTGTTCGACAATCCAGGCCATCGGATTGGCTTCATAGATCAGCCGGATGCGGCCTTGGTGGAAGCCTTTGCGGCTATCGCCGGGATAAAGATAGATGCCGCCACGCGACAAAATTCTGTAGATGTCGGCAACCGGTGATCCGGTCCAGCGCATGTTGAAATCCTGGGCCCGAGGCCCATCAGCACCGTTTTCGCAATCATGGACATAGATGCGTATAGGCTCGTCCCAGTGGCGGGCGTTCGACGTGTTTATCGCATACTCGGTTGTCTCAGCCGGGATCGCTACACCCTTATGCGACAGCGTGTACGAGCGCGCTTCGCGGTCGAGCGTGAAAATATGCGTCCCAACGCCAACGGTCAGAACCAAAACAGTTTGCGGCCCATAGACAACCAATCCGGCCGCCAACTGGTGCGAACCGGGGCGAAGAAACGCAGCCTCTCCGGTCGAGGACGGGTGACGCGGCAATACCGAAAAAATCATGCCGAACGACACGTTGGCATCGACATTGCTCGAGCCGTCGAGCGGGTCCGTTGCGACGAGCAGCGGCGCTTTCGGATCGAGCATCATCGGTTCGGGCATCTCTTCCGATGCAACAGCCGCAACCGGTACAGACTTCATCGCCGCAAGGATGCTCGCGTTGGCGAGAACATCGATTTCCTTCTGCTCGTCGAATTCACCGGCCCGCGCCGTCACGCGCCCAAGCCGGCCGGCTAGCGCGCCCTTGGCAACGGTTTCGGACATGGCGATTGTTGTCTCGGCCAGCGCTTCGACCGTCCGGGCGACCGCGCCGCGCGTCGCACCGTCAAGCGTCCACGCCGCTAAGTAGTCATTTAACGTCACCGAACTCATCGCCAAGGTCCAAAAGTAAGCCGTTGCGGCAGGGCAAGCGCGCTCTGTTGTAGTCCAACTTAAGTCGCAGAAGCGAGCCCGCTTCGTGCCAGAGTTGATTTCTTTCAAGGGTCGGCCAAGGTACGACTTGCATAGGCCAGCGAAAGTCAACGCGTACCGGACTTAACCGGCCAACGCGAACGCGATGGCACCTAGCGCTAACCAGTGCTAGGGATCAGATGCTGTGGGAAATCGCACGTTAACGAGGTTTGCAGTCATGGCAGACGACAACGACGAGCGGCAAGCTCAGGTCCAGAATAATGCCAGCACTCCCCGGCCCAGTCCGGCGTCCACAATCGATGCCCGTGCGGCGAACCTCGGGCGCCTCGTCGCCATGCTTATGATTTCGCCGCGCCATTCCAAGCTGACGGTTCATGAGTTAAACATCTTTTTGGGACCGGCGCTGGCCCTCGGTCAGTTTGCCGTCGTCGGTGCCAAAGACGTCAAGGACGGCCCCACGAAGGTTGCGGCGGCAGCCTGGTGGGCATTCGTTACTCCCGAGGTGGATCAAAGGCTTACTGACAGCCGCGACGAGTATCTCAAGCTCGCTCCAGACGAGTGGAACAGCGGCAACATACCTTGGATCGTCGAAGCGGTCGGAGAAGCGCGCATCGTCAATGAAATGCTGAAAAACATTGCCGCGCGGACTTTCAAGGGCGCCCCGGCTAAACTTCGCGCCGTTCTGCCCGACGGACGCATTGCCGTCGGCCGGATGGAGCCGGCCAAATCAGAAGCGAAGGCAAAAGCCTAACGTTCTGATTACTCAATTTTTAGCTTGTCTAGGGTACACCCGTAACTGCCTCACGGGCGGGCGCATTTAAAGCAACTTCGGTTTGGCCTTACCGGTACCATGGCACGCTTTAGACCCACAAATCCGCTCAAGCCGAAGCACCCTGTAGCCGACCTGCTTTGGACGTACTCGCCTATCTTGACTGGCGTCGCGCTTTTCTCGGGCGTCATCAATATTCTGGCGCTCGGCGGTTCGTTCTACATGCTCCAGGTCTACGACCGGGTGCTGCCGTCGCAGTCAGTGCCGACTCTGGTCGGGCTGTCGATCCTGATGTTCGGTCTCTTCGTCATCAACGGCATACTTGAATTCCTGCGCGCCCGTATCATGAGCCGGGTCGGAACGCGACTCGACAATACGCTGAGCCCGCGCGTCTTCAGCGCCGTGCAGATCTTACCGCTCAGAAGCCGCGGCGGCGGTGACGGCATGCAGCCGCTGCGCGATCTCGACCAGATCCGGAACTTCATGTCGGGCCTCGGACTGACGGCACTGTTCGATCTGCCGTGGATGCCAGTCTACCTTTGCTTCGTTTATCTCCTTCACCCAACGCTCGCGCTCGTCGCCACGCTTGGCGCGCTGTTGCTCGTCGTGTTGACGATCGTCACCGAATATCGCAGTTCGGCGCCGCTCAAATCTGCGTCTATGGCGGGAGGCCAGCGCTTGGCGCTTGCTGAATCGGCGCGGCGCAACGCTGAATCGATCTATGCCATGGGCTTCTCGCCCCATATCGGCAAACGCTACGATGCGCTGAATAAGCGCTACCTGTCCTATCAGCTCAAGGCATCGGACGCCGCCGGCGGCATCGGCAACGTCACCAAAGTCATCCGGATGCTGTTGCAGTCGGCGGTGCTCGGGCTTGGGGCCTATCTCGTCATTCAGAACGAACTGTCCGCAGGCGCGATTATCGCGGCTTCGATAACCGTTTCGCGCGCCCTGGCGCCGATAGAAACGGCAATTGCACATTGGAAAGGGTTCATCTCAGCGCGTCTCAGCGCCACGAGACTCGGCGAATTGCTGATGGCGGCCGGTGAGATCGACGCCGACGTGGTTGAACTACCGGCGCCGCATCTAGGGCTACAGGTCGAGCAGCTCTACATCGCTCCACCTGGGCAACAGGAAGCCATTCTCAAGAACATCACGTTCACAATCGACCGCGGCGACGCGCTCGGCGTCATCGGCCCGAGCGGATCGGGTAAATCGACCCTGGCGCGGGCCCTCGCCGGCATCTGGCGGCCGCTCAACCCGGGCGGCGCCGTTCGCCTCGACGGCGCGGCGCTCGACCAGTGGGCGCCGGAAAAACTCGGCCGTCACATCGGCTATATGCCGCAAGACGTCGAACTCTTTTACGGCACCGTCGCCGAGAACATCTCCCGCTTCGACGAAGCCGCGTCGAGCGACACCGTTGTGGCCGCAGCAAAGGCGGCGGGATCGCACGACCTCATCGTCCGGCTTCCCGACGGTTACCAAACGATAATCGGCGAAGGTGGGCGGGCGCTTTCCGGCGGCGAACGGCAACGGGTGGCGCTGGCTCGCGCGCTTTACGGCAATCCGTTCCTCGTCATCCTCGACGAGCCCAACGCCAATCTCGATGCGGCGGGCGATTCGGCCCTCAGCGAATCCATCGTGTCGATTCGCCGCCGCGGCGGTATCGCCATTGTCATTGCGCACCGGCCATCGGCGCTCTCGGCCGTCAACAAGGTGTTGGTTCTCGATAGCGGTCAAACGCGCGCCTTCGGCCCGAAAGAAGAAGTCCTGCGCACCATCCTACAAACGGTGCCGCAACCGCCCAGCGTTGCCGTGCAAGAGCTGCAGCGGCCCGAAGCGCGGCCGGTACAGGCAAAGGACAGCGCATGAGCCTCGATTTGGTCAAGCTGCCAAAGCCAAGCATTGAGCCCGGTCAATCGCCGCTCGACCGCATGCTGACGTCTGTCAGGCCGTACATGATCGCGGGTGCGGCGACCGTGCTTGCATTGTTCGGCGGCATCGGCGGATGGGCCGCAATGACCGATCTGTCCGGTGCAGTGCTCGCTCCAGCAACGGTTGTCGTCGCTGGCAATCTCAAGAAAGTGCAGCACCCGTCTGGCGGCGTTGTCGGCAATATATTCGTCAGGAACGGCGATCGGGTCAAGGCCGGCGATATGCTAGTTCGCCTCGACGACACGGTCACGCGCGCCAGTCTGCAGTTGGTCACCAAGCAAATCGACGAACTGTCAGGTCGCTTGTCACGGCTCAAGGCCGAGCGCGACGAAGCTGTAACTGTTGCATTCCCAGCCGAACTATTGGGTCGCAAAAACGAATCAGACGTCACGCAAATCCTATCCGGCGAGCAGACACTGTTCGAGAGCCGCGTGCGCAGCCGTACTGAGCAAAAAAAGCAACTCGGCCTACGCATCGCCGGCATGCAGGAAGAGATTGCCGGCAACACCTCCCAAGCCGCTGCCAAATCCCGCGAGATCGACCTGATCGGCAAGGAGGTTGCGTCACTTGCCGGTCTCGAAGCGCAAAAGCTTGTCACCAGCAGCAAAATGATGGCCTTACACCGCGAAGCCGCGCGCCTCGAAGGCGAAAAAGCCCAGCTTCAGGCCGCCGCCGGTCAAAGCCGCGGCCGGATTGCCGAGATCGAGGTGCAGAAACTCAACATCGACTCGCAAGCCAAGAGCGAGATCGTCAAGGAGCTGCGCGAGACGCAAGGCAAAATCGTCGAAATGTCCGAGCGCCGTACCGCCGCAGAAGACCAGTTGCGACGCATCGATATAACTAGCCCTGCCGACGGTCTCGTGCATCAGATGTCGGTCAATACCATCGGCGGCGTCGTCAATACGTCCGAGCCGCTGATGCTCATCGTGCCCGAGGGCGACCGGCTGCTTGTCGAAGCCAAGATCGCGCCGCAGGACATCGATCAGGCCCGGTCGCACCAGCTCGCCAACATCCGCTTTCCCGCTTTCAACCAGCGCACGACGCCGAATGTTGATGGCAAAGTCATTCATATTGCCGCCGACCTGACGCACGAACCGCAGCAGCCGCATCTTTCTTACTACATCGCGCGCATCGAAATTTCAGACGACGAAATGAAAAAGCTAACCGGTCTCAGGCTGGTTCCAGGCATGCCAGCGGAGGTGCAAATCAAGACCGACGAGCGAAGTGCGCTGTCGTACCTCATCAAACCGCTGACCGATCAGTTCGCAAAGGCGTTCAAGGAACGCTAAGGCAAGCGTCCGCTATCCGCGCCCGATACTCGAATAGCGAAATCCTGCGCGGCGCGCGAAATCCGGCGCGAACACATTGCGCAAGTCGACCAGAGCATCGCCGGCCATACACTTTTTCGCCGCCGCGAGATCGAGCGCGCGAAACTCATTCCACTCGGTCACGACTGCAAGCACATGGGCGCCGCGCGCCGCATCCAGCGCGTTCAGGCACCACTCCACGCCCGGCAGCAAGGGACGGGCGTGCTTCTGGCCCTGAGGATCGAAGGCACGAACGTGGGCGCCGCGCTCCTGCAGCATCGGCACGATCACGAGGCTTGGCGCGTCGCGCATGTCATCGGTGTTGGGCTTAAACGTGACGCCGAGGATCGCGACCGTCTTGCCGCGCAAGGTGCCGCCAGCCGCCGCCTCGATGCGCCCTGCCATGGCGATCTTGCGCTCGTGATTGACGCGCTCGACCTGCTCTATGATAGATACCGGCGCCTTGGATTCACGCCCCGTTCGGATCAGCGCCGACACGTCTTTCGGAAAACACGAGCCGCCGTAGCCTGGGCCAGGGTGCAGAAACTTACCGCCGATGCGGCGGTCCTTGCCGATTGCGGAGGCGACCTCCTGCACATCGGCGCCGACTTCCTCGCACAAGTCGGCAATCTCGTTGATGAAGCTGATTTTCATGGCGAGGAATGCGTTGGCCGCGTACTTCGCGAGTTCCGCCGATTCCCGCGATACGAACATCACCGGCGAGCCGCGCAAAGCCAGCGGACGGTAGAGCCGCTCCATCACATCGCGGGCTTTGGCGCTGTCGGTGCCGACGAGCACGCGATCCGGATGGGTGAAATCCTGAATCGCCGAACCTTCGCGCAGGAATTCCGGGTTCGAACAGACCGCCGCGTCGGCAGTGGGCCGGAATTCGCGCAGCCGCTTTTCGATTTCGCGGCTGGTGCCAACTGGCACCGTCGACTTCGTTGTGATCACCGTGAATCCGTCGAGGTGCGGCGCGATTTCTTCGACCGCGGCATAGACGTAGCTCAAGTCCGCATAGCCGTCGCCGCGCCGCATCGGCGTGCCGACCGCGAGGAACACCACATCGGCGGCCTTCACGGCAGGACCGAGTTCGGTGCTGAACACGAGGCGGCCGGCCTGCATGTTCCGCTGTAACAGATTGTCGAGGCCGGGCTCGTAGATCGGCGAACGGCCGGCGTTCAAGTCGCTCAGCCGCGCCGGGTCTTTGTCGACGCACGTGACGTGCCAACCAAATTCCGAGAAGCAGGCTGCCGAGACGAGGCCGACATATCCGGCACCAATCATGCAGATTTTCACGTGTCGCCTCCGGTCCGCCCGAACTTGTCCGGACAACCGCTATCCGATGCGCCAGCAAGCGGCAATGGGCTGTGGCTGCGCAGGCGGCGTTTGGGTGGACGCTCTGGCCGCATCGGGTCATAACATCCCCTCGGCGCATGTTTCCGCTACAAGGTCAATAGTATGTCCGCCACCCGGCAATCCGCTTCGCACGAACAGCAACTCGACCTTTCCGTTGTCATACCGGTCCTCAACGAAGAGCACGGCATCGACGCGCTGCTGGCACGGCTGACCTCCGCGCTCGACAAGACGGGCATGGACTGGACGATCGTGTTCGTCGACGATGGCTCGGCCGATGCTACGCTAGATATCCTGCGCCGCAAGAACAGCGCCGACGCGCGCATCAAAACGGTCGCGCTCAGCCGCAATTTCGGCAAGGAGATCGCCGTCGCCGCCGGCCTGCGGTATGCGACAGGCGCGGCGATCGTCATCATGGACAGCGACTTGCAGCACCCGCCCGAGGCGATTGCGCAGTTCGTCGCCAAATGGCGCGAGGGTCACGACGTCGTCTTTGGCGAGCGCATCGACCGCCACGCCGACAGCGCCTGGCGCCGCGCCGGGGCCCGCGGGTTCTATCGCATGTTCCACGCCATGTCGGGCACACCGCTTCAAGAGAATTCGTGCGACTTCCGCCTGCTCAGCCGCCGCGCCGTCGATGCCATCAACGCCATCGGCGAGCGCGTGCGTTACAACAACGGCCTGTTCGCCTGGATTGGTTTCCCGTCCATCGGCGTGCCGTTCGATATGCCGCCGCGGCCAAGCGGCGAAACATCGCGTTGGCTGCCGCTCAAACTGGCGAAGCTGGCGTTCGACGGCTTGGCTTCGTTTTCGACCGTGCCGCTCCGGCTGTCGTCGGCGTTTGGGCTGATCGTGTCGATCGTCGCGTTCATTGCGATGGCCGTGATTTTGGTCCAAACGCTGGTCTGGGGTAACCCTGTCCGGGGCTATCCGACGCTGATGGTGACGGTGCTGTTTTTTGCCGGCGTGCAGCTGATTTTCTTAGGAATTCTTGGCGAGTATCTGGGCCGGGTTTATGAAGAGGTAAAAGCCCGGCCGCTGTTTCTGGTGCGGGAGGAGGTTGGGATAGGACCCCCTGAATCCGTTCCGCAGCGCACGCGTTCCGATACCCATAGTCTATCATAAATCGCGGATCTGCGCGACGGCGGCGAGGCACAATTTTCTTGGCGAGCAATCTCAAACACGGCGCCGGGTTTATAACTTCAGGGCTCATCGCGACGGCGACAGATGCTGCCGTGCTTGCGACACTGACGCGAGGCCTCGAGGTCGATCCCTATTCCGCGCGCGTGGCGGCGATCGCGGTTGCGATGGTCGCCGGATTTTTTGCCCACCGGCGCTTGTCGTTCGGCGTCACAGAGGCGGCGACTTTTGCGCAATTCGGTAAATTTGTCAGCGTTGCGGCGAGCGTATCGATCATCAATTATGCGATCTACGTTGGCGTTCTACTCTACCAGCCCGGAACAGAACCGCTGTTCGCGTTCGCCCTCGCGACAGTATTCAGTATCGCTGCAAGTTATTTCGGCTTGCGCTTCGGCGTGTTTCGCAAGCCACCTGCCTAAACCTTGAATTCCTCGATTTTAGCGAACGCTTGGCGCAGCGCATCCGACCACGCCGACGACACCTTCTTGAAGTATTCGTCCTCTGCGCCGATGCGCTTTTCGCGCCGGACGTCGAGCGTATCGCGCTCGTAAATCAGAATATCGATCGGCATGCCGACCGATAGATTCGAGCGTAGCGTCGAATCAAACGAAATCAGCATCAGTTTGGCGGCTTCGCCTAAGCGCATGTCGGCCCGCGCCACGCGATCGAGGATCGGCTTGCCGTATTTGTGCTCGCCGATCTGCAGAAACGGCGTGTCGTCGCTGGCCTCGATAAAATTGCCTTCAGAATAGATCTGGAACAAGCGCGGGCGCTCGCTGCCGATCTGGCCGCCGAGAATAAACGACGCGCTAAATCCGGTCTTGCTGATTTCAAGCGCCGGGCCATCGATGCCGCGCACGTCGCGCACGGCATCACCAACGACACGGGCGGCGCGGAACATATTCGGCGCATTAAACAGGTGCGTCACATCCGGCTCGTCCAACGTCAGTTTTTCGTTCAGAAGGCTCAGAACCGACTGCGTGACGGCAAGATTGCCGGCGCTGAGCAGCACGATCACGCGGTCGCCGGGCTTGCGCCAGAATTGCAACTTGCGGTACTGCGCGATGTTATCAACACCGGCATTGGTGCGCGTGTCGGCTGCAAACACCAAGCCGCGCTCCAACCGCATCGCCACGCCGTACGTCATTCTGCCGTCTCCGAAATCGCCCGCATTGCCGCGCCTATTGCTGCTGGCTGTCTTGCTGCTGAACTTCGACGACGACGTCAAGGGCTTCGTTGGCAGTACCGCGCCGCGTGCCGCGGATAGGCGCCGCGGAGGCGGCGTCCAGCCCGGCAGCAAGGCGCACATATTGCGCGTTCGGGCAAATACGATTAGCGGGATCGAAGCCGACCCAGCCGAGGTCTGCGATGTAGGCCTCAGCCCAGGCGTGATGCGCGTCCGCCGGGCCGTCGGTATCGACCAGAAAGTAGCCGTTGACGTAGCGCGCCGGCAGGCCAAGCAGACGCGCCGCGGAGATAAAAATGTGGGCGTGGTCCTGGCACACGCCCTTGCCGTCGCTCAGCGCTTCTTCGGCACTGGTGTGGGCCGACGTGACGCCGACCTGGTAATCGACCGCGTCGCGAACGGCCTGCATCAGACGGTGGCAGCCATCGAGGTCGCGGCCGACGCCGGCCGTGTTGGCGAGGTCGTGGACGGCGGCCCCCGGCATCGTCTTGTCGGTCTGGCGCAAATAGATCCTCAGCGGCGCCGGTTCAGGCAGTCCGCGGACAACTCCGGCGCGATCTTCCGTCTCGATTGTACCCTTGGCGATGATCAGGATTTCGGTGTGTTCTTCGGTGTACGTCACGAGGTTGGCTTCGTTGCCGAAGGTGTCGCGAAAGCGTGTCGAGTTCTCGATGCCGGGCGCAGCGATGGACCAATCGATCACGCGCTGGCCGGCGAACGACGGCGGCGTCAACCGTAGCGTCTGGATCGAATACCAGGTCGGCTCGCTGTAAGTGTATCGCGACATATGTCCGATCGAAATGCGCATGGCGTGGCTTAGCTATCCTCAATCGACGAAGTGGTAGGCTTGCGAAATTTCAGCGCCGAGCTTGTTGTTGCGAGCGATGAAGTCCTGCACGAACTCATGCAGCCCGAATTGGAAGATCTGCTGGATTTCGGCTTCCAGCAGCAGATCGCGCGTCGCGTTGGCCGTGGCGTGGCAGTCGTGGCGGGCGCCATACAGCAGGCCAATATCGAGGAGCGCTTGCGTGAGCTCATCATAACACGAGCGCAGCGAGCGCGGCATTTGCCGGTTCAGTATAAGGTAATCGGCGATTTTCCACGGCCGGTATGAATCCTTGAACACCCAGCGGTAACTGCGATGCGCCGACACCGAGCGCAGGATAGACGTCCATTGGAAATTGTCCTTGCCGCCGCCAACGGCCTCGCTGGACGGCAGCAGGTGATAGTATTTGACGTCGAGAATGCGCGACGTGCTGTCGGCACGCTCGATAAAGGTGCCGAGCTGACTGAAGTAGAACGTGTCGTTGCGCAGGATCGTGTTCAGCAGCGCACCGCGGTACAGCGCCGAGCGCGAGCGCACCCAGTCGAGCAGCTCGGGCAACGAGTTCGAGGTGACGGACGCCGGTTTGATGGCCGAGAATTCGAGCCAGGCGCCGTTCAAGCTTTCCCACATTTCCCGCGTCAACGCGGTGCGCTGCGCCCGGCCGTTACGCCGTGCCGACCGGAGGCAGGACGCTATGCTGGATGAGTTATCGCCATCGAACAGCATGTAGTCGATGACATTGCGGGTTTCCAGTTCGCCGTGCCGCGCCATGTAGCCGTCGAGGCATCCGGCGCTTTCGAGCGTAGAACGCCACTCCTCATGGAACCCCTCGCCCTCACGCGGCAGCAGCACGATGCGGTAGCCGACCTCGATCAGCCGCGCCATGTTCTCCGCCCGCTCGATCGAGCGCGATAGCCAGTAGAGATCGTTTGCGGCGCGTCCGAGCATGGTCAATCAGTCCTGCAGCACCCAAGTGTCTTTCGTACCGCCGCCCTGGCTCGAATTGACGACGAGCGAGCCGTTGCGCAGCGCCACGCGCGTCAAGCCGCCTGGCACGAGGCGGACCTGGTCGCCAATCAGCACGAACGGGCGGAGATCGAGATGGCGGGGCGCAACGCCTGAATCGACCAGCGTCGGGCAGGTCGATAATGCAAGCGTCGGCTGGGCGATGTAGTTCGACGGATTGGCCTTCAACTTGGCACGGAACGCGGCGATCTCGGCTTTCGACGCCGCCGGTCCGACCAGCATGCCATAGCCGCCCGAGCCGTGGGTTTCCTTGACCACGAGCTCGGCGAGGTGATCGAGCACGTATTTCAGTGCCTCGGGCTCGCGGCAGTTGTGGGTCTCGACGTTTTGTAAGATCGGCGCGCGGCCGGTATAGAATTCGATGATCGCGGGGATGTAGCTGTAAATGCATTTGTCATCGGCGATGCCGGCGCCCGGCGCGTTGACGATCGAGACGCGGCCCGAACGGTAGACGTCGAAAATGCCCGGCACGCCGAGCATGGAAGATGGGTCGAACACTAGAGGGTCGAGATAAGCGTCATCGACGCGGCGGTAGAGCACGTCGACGCGCTTAAAGCCCTCCGTCGTTTTCATGACCAGCGCGCCGTCGCGAACCATCAGGTCGATGCTCTCGACAAGCTCGATGCCCATTTGATCGGCGAGGAATGAATGCTCGAAGTAAGCGCTGTTGTAGGGGCCCGGTGTCAGGAGTGCGATGGTGGGTTCGGAATCGAGATTGGTTGGCGCTACGCTTTCGAGCGTTTTCAGAAGGTTTCCGGGATAGTCCTCGACCGGGCGCACGCGATTGCGGCCGAACAGATCGGGGAACAGGTGCAGCATGGTCTCGCGGTTCTCGAGCATGTACGAGACGCCAGACGGCGTACGCGTGTTGTCTTCGAGCACGAAGAAATCGTCTTCTCCGGTGCGCACGATATCGATGCCGATGATGTGGCTATAGATGCCGCGTGGCGGTTCGACGCCAATCATTTCCGGAACGAACGCCGCATTCTGGATCACGAGTTCTTCGGGGATGCGGCCTGCCTTCAAGATCTCCTGGCAATGGTAGATATCGTACATGAAGGCGTTCAGCGCCCGCACGCGCTGCTCGATGCCGACCTCCAAGCGGCGCCATTCGGCGGCCGAAATAATTCGGGGCAGCACGTCGAACGGGATCAGCCGCTCGCTGGCATCGTTGGCGCCGTAGACGGCGAAGGTGATGCCGGAGCGGCGGAACAGGGCTTCGGCCTCGGCCGTTTTGGTTGCCAACGTTTCGATGCGCTGGATGCCGAGCCACTCGGCAAAGGCGCGATAGGGCGCGCGGACACCGCCGCCGGCGCCGTTCATTTCATCGAAGGCTGTCGCCACGTGTCTCCCCGCTGGTTTGTCCGCTGCGAGAGCGGCCTTTTGCTTGGCATCGCAAGCTGCGGGCCAAGTCGCGTTGAACCGAAATTGCCAATGAATTCAGTGTCAGAGGCGCGGCTACATGCCTTGCCGTTGAGCACGCCGCCCAAGCACTGAGCACCTTGCAAGCCTGGCGCAATTGGCGTTTTTGGCGCGCTGACACTCGTTTCGCTTCACTCCGAACCTGAGGTTACAGCCACCCATGATGTTCGCTCACCTGACGCCGGTCCTGATGCTGGTCGCCTCCAACGTGTTCATGACGTTCGCCTGGTACGGCCACCTCAATTACAAAAGTGCGCCGCTGTGGCTGGCGGTGCTCGCGAGCTGGGGCATTGCCTTTGTCGAATATTGCTTTGCGGTTCCGGCCAATCGTTGGGGTTCAACGTACTATAGCACGGCCGAACTCAAGACGATGCAGGAAGTCATCACCTTGGTTGTCTTCGCGGGATTCTCGGTTTGGTTTCTCGGCGAAAAATTCACGATCAATCACGGCATCGGCTTTGCGCTGATCTGCCTTGGCGCGTTCTTCGTGTTCAAGGCGCCGGTTGGCAGCACGTAGCCGCGACTTCCAACAGGCTTTCGTCATCCTCGGCCGAGCCCTTAGCGACGGCCGGGGATCCAGCGCACGGCTTGCCGCAGGCTCGATCATATTTTGTGTCTTCGACACGTTTTGTGCTGGATCCCCAAACGCGCTTCGCGAGAGGGCGCGCGCGTTTGAGGATGACGAGCGAAGTATCAAAACAGCCCTTGAATCTGGCCCTTGTCGTCGAGGCGGATGGTGTCGGCGGACGGTACCTTCGGCAGGCCCGGCATGGTCATCACGTCGCCGGTGACGACGACGACGAACTCGGCCCCCGCCGATAAGCGCAGCTCACGCACCGGTACGATGTGGCCTGTCGGTGCACCGCGCTTCGACGCGTCGGTCGAGAATGAATACTGCGTCTTGGCCATGCACACCGGCAGATGGCCAAATCCGGCGGCTTCGAGATCCTTGAACTGCGTTTCGACGCTGGCATCGCAGGAGATGTCGGCGGCGCGATAGATTTCGGTGGCAATGGTTTTGACCTTGTCGCGCAGCTTCATGTCGTCGGGATAGAGCGGCTTGAAGTTGGCCTTGCCCTCCGCAATAACGCTGACGACATGGCGCGCCAGGCTCTCGGTGCCCTTGCTGCCGTCGGCCCAGTGTGTGCACAGGAACGCTTTTGTGCCCATGCTTTCGGCCGCTTTTTGCACCTCCGCGATCTCGGCATCGGTGTCGGTGATGAACTTGTTGACGGCGACGACGGCCGGGACGCCGAACTTGTTGACGTTCTCGATGTGGCGCTTGAGGTTGTCGCAACCCTTGGCAACCGCTGCCGCGTTCTCGTTTTTCAGATCGTCCTTAGCAACACCGCCGTGCATTTTCAGCGCCCGGACGGTGGCGACGATGACAACGGCGGATGGCGCGATTCCGGCCTTGCGGCACTTGATATCGAAAAATTTTTCAGCGCCCAGGTCGGCACCGAAACCGGCTTCGGTGACGACGTAGTCGGCGAGCTTCATGGCTGTGCGGGTGGCGAGCACCGAATTGCAACCATGCGCGATGTTGGCGAAAGGCCCGCCATGGATAAACACGGGATTGTTCTCAAGCGTCTGCACCATGTTCGGTTGCAGCGCGTCTTTCAGCAGAACCGTCATGGCACCGTCGGCTTTGAGATCGCGGCAGCGGACGGGTTTCTTGTCGCGCGTGTAGGCGACGATGATGTTGCCGAGGCGGTTCTCGAGATCCTTCAAGTCTTTCGCCAGGCACAGGATGGCCATGACTTCAGATGCAACCGTGATGTCGAAGCCGTCTTCGCGCGGGAAGCCGTTGGAGACGCCGCCGAGGGAATTGACGATGGAGCGCAGCGCACGGTCGTTCATGTCGAGCACGCGCTTGAAGCCGATGCGGCGCTGGTCGATGCAGAGCGCGTTACCCCAGTAGATGTGATTGTCGAGCATGGCGGCGAGCAGGTTGTGCGCCGATGTGATGGCGTGGAAGTCGCCGGTGAAATGCAAATTGATGTCTTCCATCGGCACGACCTGGGCATAGCCGCCCCCGGCAGCCCCGCCCTTGACGCCGAAGCAGGGCCCGAGGGACGGTTCGCGTAAAGCGGCGATGGCCTTTTTGCCAATCGCGTTCAGGCCGTCGGTGAGCCCCACCGTCGTCGTCGTCTTACCTTCACCTGCGGGCGTCGGCGAGATGGCGGTGACCAGGATCAATTTGCCGTCCGGGTTGCCGGCAATCGAATTGATGTAATCGAAGTTCACTTTCGCCTTGGTCCAGCCGTAGGGCACCAGCGCGCTGGCCGGCACGCCGACCTTGGCTGCGACCTCGGCGATCGGCTTCATTTTGGCTTCGCGGGCGATTTCGATGTCGGATTTGACGGCCACGGGCGGTTCCTCTCAGGTTTCTTTTGATTTTGTTGTGTGATTTCAATCGGGGTGGGGGGCATCGGCGGCAGAATGTCCAACGATATTGGACTTATCGCGCGATGCCGCCAAGCGGGTGCAGCCAAATATGTGGCATCGCGGATTGTCGCATTTTGTTTGGCGCTTCTTGCTTGGCGCGTGCGACTCTCGTTCCTCGAGCCGGCCGCACGCGCGGCATTGTGGCCACAGTGGAGCGCAGCGGGCAACAGCAAACAGCGCCTCCCCCGGAGTGGGACTCTCAAGTGGTCGCGCCCGGCTCCCGGAACGGGAGTCGGAGGCGCAAATGTAAAAAGCGAAGGGCGGGGCGGCGTGGCCTCGATCTTCTGTTGTTTTAGTCCGCGATGCAGCCATCGCCGTCCCGCGCATGCCAACTCCGAGTTTAACGACGCCGCCCTAAACGTTCGGCGCCGCTCTCGAAACTGAAGCGGCGACTTCACCGCTTCGAGCCGTTGAGTCCACCATCCGCCTGTGCATCTCGAAATTTCGAGCAGGCGTTGAACCTCGCTATCGCACCGCAGCGCGCGTCGCGGCAGGCCGGCAGAGTTCCCCAGGCCCGCTGAACTGGCTGGCGGCCCGGCATGCTCTCCTCCACTCAACAGACCGCAGCTCGAGCCAGCGTCCTTCGCGTGTGGCGAGATGCGATCAGTGTGCGGCCACGCGGGGGGGCGGGGATAACTTTTTTTGGCGGAATTTTTGGTAACGTTAAGGGCGGGGATAAGTTGGCGCGCGTGTAATGGGCAGCAGGCAAAATATAGCCGCGTCGTCATCCCCGCGCCCGCGCATCAAATGCGCGGGGAGTGCGGCGGGGATCCAGGCAAGCTTCAATCGGGCAGGAAAACACCGTTGCGTTTCGCGCCAAAGTTTCTTTGCCTACTGCTGGCTTGTCTGGATCCCGGCCGCATTTCCGCTCACGTTCCGCGAGCGGCGCCGGGATGACGGGGAGGAGGGAGCGGCGCGCCAGCGTATCGGCTAGAAAGCGCTTTACGCGGAACTATGCTCTGAGCATAGTTCATGCGGGTCGGTTGGGTAGCGCACGTTGTGTTGTTTTGTTGCGTGGGGGTGCGGGGATGGACAGCAGTACGTTTTGGACGTGGGTCGAGTGGGCAAAAGCTAACGGCCCCGAGATTGTTGCCCAATCTTTTTGGTGGCTCGTATTGCTCGCTGTGTTTGGGGTGCTGATTAGGCTCAAAACTATCGCTCAGATAATACGCGACTTTAACAGTGCACGCGGGCCAATCTGGGATCTGCGCGGCACGGTCAACCAACTCAAGGAACTTGAACCAGTCATCCGTCAACTTGGCGGGCAAATGTCTTTGCTAGACGAAAAAGTCGATGCTGCTCGAAAGCAAGTAACGGAGCTGCAGGTTGAAAGCGTGAGTGGAAGAACAAATGACGCAGAACAAGCTTCCACACGCGACTCGAACGGATTCAGCAATCAAGGTTCTGCGAATTCAGAAGACGAGTGGGAGAAGCTTCGTGAGTACTGGCGCCGCAACACCCAACGGATCGAATTTTTGATAGATCAAATTCCGGATGGTCGAACAAGGCTCGCTTTCGACAGGATGCCACGGACAAACTACAAAGCGATCATAGACAGACTTGAAGCGGCTGGGCGCATTGACAAGCCAGCTGCAAATGCATCGCGGGAACTCATCGAGTTGTTCAACAGATACCGTCCCAGAAATCAAAAAGTTCCGGGCAGCGTGGTTGGTCCACTTGAAATTGTCGATCGGCAGCTAGATGATGGGCTTGTTGAGTTCTCTCGTATTGCAGCCATGGATGGCAGCATGCCCCCTGTCGTCCGCCCTGCGAATCAGAACGCGGGCTATGTAGCACCGAGTCCTCAGACAACATCGTCATCGGCCGCCGCAGACAATATAGTTGTTCATCGTCAACCGTGACTGCTTGTTCCGCTTTAGGCAAATCAGATACCGCCCGTCTCAACTAACGGAGAGATGCGCGATGTCCACACCAGACCATAGCGAATACGCGAGAGCCGCCGCTATAAGCGTTAACTATGCGCTCGACAGTGTTGAGGCGGATATCCGTAGAGAGCTTGAGGCCGGTACTGGAGAGGCGTCAGAAGTATTAGGCCGCTTGCTTGCAAAGCTCAGAAAGCGTCGTGTCGATACCAACTCCTTGGCGTCGCACGAGCAACTCCACTAGCGCGAAGGCCAAACGGCGCAAAACGCTTCGTCCAAGGGCAGGGGCGAAACTACTGCGCGCTACAGCTGATCTTCGACCGCGCGAGACGCGATGCAGAAGCTTTGGCGCGTGTCCCTCCGGCGTCACAGTGCGGACGCTTGCCTGGATCCCGGCCGTATTTCCGCTCGCGTTTTGCTGGGCGCCGGCGACTCTCCTTCGTCGAGCCGGCCGCCAGCGCCGCAAGTCCGCGAGCGGCGCCGGGATGACGGGGAGGAGAGAGCGGCGCGGGGATGACAGTGCTGCGAGCGCTGAGTTAACGGGGTGCGAGCTTGGCGTGCCAAGCTGAAAGCTAGAACACGCGTCACCCCAACTGCAGCAGCTTGCCCTCGATCTGGACGGCGCAAGAATCCAGGTTGAACAGGATTTCGTCGACGGCGGCGAGGTCGGCGTCGATCTCAGTGAGGTCGCGCTTGGGTGTGCGGGCTTTGGCTTTGCGGAACAGGCGGCCGACAAACGCCGCGAAACCACGCTTCTTGTTTTGCGCGGGCGAGCCCTCGGCGCGTTCGGCGGCGTCCTTGGCGGCGCGCTGCTGCGAGATTAAAGCGCGGCGGCGGAGCGCGAACTCTTTCTTTTTCTGGCGCAACTCGGCGAGCGCGATTTTGCCCTCGGCTTTGGAGGCCGGGTTGGCGTGGACTTCTGTTCCTATGATCGAAACAAATCGGGCGGAGGAGAGCTGCAAGGGGCGTGTTCCTGAATCATGCGCGGCGCATCGACTATAGCCGGGGCTTGCCGGAATTTAGGGCCGGAATTTGGACGGCTTTAAAAATCGAGTGGGAGAACGGCGACGCGCGTGTCTGCGGCTTGGGCGGGGGCGTTGGCGGGGATTAACAACAGGCAGTCGGCGGCGGC
>JANNSR010000112.1:0-2763 GCA_031402935.1 Hyphomicrobium sp.
CGCGCCGCCGAACATCTCGACCAGTGGCTCAAGACGCGCGGCATCGCCGGCATCACCGGCATCGACACCCGCGCCTTGACCGCCCGCATTCGTGATCACGGCATGCCGAACGGCGTCATCGCGCATGAGCCGTCGGGCAAGTTCGATATCGAGAAACTGAAAAAGGACGCCAAGGCCTGGCCGGGCCTGCTGGGTCTTGATCTCGTACCCGACGTGACGACCGGTCAAAGCTACACCTGGGACGAGATGCGCTGGGTGTGGGGTACGGGCTACACGCGCATCGACAAGCCGGAGTTTCACGTCGTTGCCATCGACTACGGCTTGAAGACGAATATTCTGCGCTGCCTCGCCTCGTCAGGCTGCAAGGTGACGGTGTTACCGGCAACAGTAAAGGCCGAGGATGTGCTCGGCCGCAAGCCCGACGGCGTGTTCCTGTCGAACGGCCCTGGTGATCCGGCGGCGACCGGCAAATACGCCGTGCCGGAAATCAAAAAGCTGGTTGCGAGCGGCTTACCGGTGTTCGGTATTTGCCTGGGCCATCAGATGCTCGGCATCGCGCTTGGCGGCAAAACCAAAAAGATGCACCAGGGCCATCACGGCGCCAATCACCCGGTGAAAGACTTCACGACCAACAAGGTTGAGATCGTGTCGATGAACCACGGCTTCGCGGTCGATCGCGACAGTTTGCCGAAGGGCGTCAAGGAAACGCACGTGTCGTTGTTCGACGGTTCCAACTGCGGTCTACAGCTCGATGGCAAATCGGTGTTTTCGGTCCAGCATCACCCCGAAGCGTCCCCCGGCCCGCAGGACAGCCATTATCTCTTCACGCGCTTTACGAACATGATGCGCGAGAAGAAGGGCGCGAAGGCTGTAAGGGAGCGGTAAAGGGGCAAGGTAAACGCCTTTAGCGTCGCCACATTCTGGGTTAGACTGAACCCATGAACGAGATTTCCAAATTCCGAGCGACAGGCCACAGAACCACGCAGGGTGCCGAAGGGCTGCCTCGCTACAAGTGGTCCGTCGAGCAGTTCGATGCTCTGGCCGAACACGGCTTTATAAAATATGACGACCGTGTCGAGCTCGTCGGGGGAGAACTCGTACCGATGTCGCCCAAGGGAAATCGCCATGAGATTGTGCGACAGGCGCTGTTGAATGTACTGTTTCGCATGACGCCAAACGATTTTATGATTTTCTCCGAACCCGGATGGCGGCCCAACGAATTCCACTATCTAGAACCCGACTTCCTGTTGTGTGCGACAGGCGCGTCCCCGGTTTCGGTCGTCGGCGCCGATGTTCTGCTGCTCATTGAAGTTTCCGACACAAGCGCATCATATGACGGGGATGTAAAATCGCGTTTGTACGCCGCCCTCGGCGTGCGCGAGTATTGGGTTGTGAATGCCAAGACACTAGAGACGATCGTGCATTTGGAGCCCAGCGAAACCGGATACGGCAAAATTTCGACCGTCCCGCCCGCCGACACCCTCGCGCCGCTTGCGCTGCCCGCGCTCGCCGTCAGCCTGGGGGCGCTGAAGATTGGATAAGTACGGATTGCGCGATTTAAAAACGTTTTTCGCGATTGCAACGCTTTTGGCATCGATGCAGTCGATCAGCGCAATTGCGCAAAGTGTTTCTCCAATGCCGGACACTTGGCAATCTACGAAGGGCCTGGATCATCCGCTCGTTGGGTCGGTGATCGACATGAGTTCAGGGTCATGGCTAGGCCTAGTGCTACGAACAACGACCGACGCTGAATCTCTTGTGCGGAAATTAGACGATACGACCGTTGTTCTCCTTGGCGAGACGCACGACAATCCGGATCATCACGTCCTGCGGCGCTGGGCTATCAACCAAATCATCAGCCTGCGCGAACAGCGCCGTAGTGTTGTTCTTAATACCGCTCTTGTGTTCGAACAACTTTCCGCCGATCAGCAGCCTGCGCTCGATAAGTTCGGAGATTTAAAATCATCATCGCCAAACCTAGTCACACTCCCGGAACTCAAACGCCTTCTCAACTGGGACAAATCCGGCTGGGCGAAGTACGATTACGATCCGCTGTTTCAAGCCGCGATCGACGCCAAATTGCCGATCTACCCCGGTGACGTGACGCGCGACGCGATCATGAAAGCCGCCAAAGAGGGCGAGGCGGCGCTTACCCCCGACGAACGCGCCCGCCTCGCGCTCGACAAACCGCTCGGCGCCAAACTCGACGACGCCTCCCTCACCGAGATCGAAGACGCCCACTGCAATACGATGCCGAAAGATGCCCTCAGCGGCATGGCGTTCGCGCAACGCTACCGCGACGCGTCGCTTGCCGACGCGCTCATCAACGCCGCCGGCAAACACGGCTCGGCTATCCTGATCGCCGGCAACGGCCACGTCCGCACCGATCGCGGCGTGCCGTGGTACATCCGCCAACGCGCTCCGGATAAAAAAGTCTTTTCGGTCATGCTTGTTGAGGTCGAGGACGGCAAAAACGATCCCGAGGCCTACGTGCCGCGCGACCCCGACGGGAAACCCGCCGCCGACTACATCATCTTCACGCCCGGCGTCGCCGGCCGCCCCGACCCCTGCGAAAAAATGCGGGAGAAGATGGAGAATCCGCCGAAGCCCTGAGCGCCTTGACGATGTCCCGGCGCTTTCTCTTCTCCCTCTCCCCATTCCTGCACTCAATGGGGAGAGGGTTGGGGTGAGGGGCGGCCGCTTGTTCGAGGCGTGTTGCCGCCCCTCACCCTAGCCCTCTCCCCGTAAAGGACGGGGAGAGGG
>JANNSR010000113.1:0-31722 GCA_031402935.1 Hyphomicrobium sp.
GGTGCGGCGTCCTGGTTGAACAGACTGCTGCCGGTCTGCAAGTCAGCGGCGACAAGCAGCATCCCGCCAACTTCGGCCGCTTGTGTTCGAAAGGCTCAGCCCTGGCAGAGACTCTCGGTTGGGAAGGGCGCCTCACCGAGCCACGGGTTCAAGGCCGCACAACAGGCTGGGATGAAGCGCTCGATGCCGTGGCGCGCGGGTTTGCAAAGATCATCGCCGAGTATGGGCCGGAGGCAGTGGCTTTCTACGTCTCAGGGCAACTGCTGACCGAAGACTATTACGTCGCCAACAAGCTCGCCAAAGGCTTCATCGGCACGCCGCACGTCGATACCAATTCGCGTCTGTGCATGGCGTCGTCGGTTGCCGGACACAAGCGGGCGTTCGGCGCCGACGTGGTGCCGGGGTGCTATGAAGATCTCGATGAAGCCGACATGATCGTGCTGATTGGGTCGAACACGGCGTGGTGTCACCCGATCCTGTATCAGCGCATCCAAAAGGCGCGTGAGACGCGCGGCACCAAGGTTGTCAATATCGATCCGCGGCGCACCGCGACAAGCGAAGGCTCAGATCTGCAACTGAGTATCGCTGCCGGTTCCGACACGGCGCTGTGGAACGGTTTGCTGGTTTGGCTCGCCGATCATGGGGTGATCGATACCGGCTATATTGTAGCGCACACCGAAGGCTTCGACGCCGCGATGGCGCGGGCGCGGAATGATTGCAGTTCGATTGCAGACGTGGCGCGGCTGACCGGGCTGGCTGAAGCAGACATTCGCGCGTTTTATGCGCTGTGGGCGGCAACGCCCCGCGTCGTGAGTTGCTATTCGCAGGGTGTGAATCAAGCGGCCGCGGGAACAGACAAGGTCAACGCCATCATCAACTGCCACTTGGCGACGGGGCGTATCGCTAAAACCGGCGCCGGGCCGTTGTCGCTAACCGGGCAGCCGAACGCGATGGGTGGGCGCGAGGTTGGCGGGCTCGCCAACATGCTGGCAGCCCACATGGGATTTTCGCAACCCGAGCGCGATCTGGTGCAGCGCTTTTGGGGGGCACCCAGCCTCGTCGCGGGCGAGGGCCTCAAAGCCGTGCAGATGTTCGAGGCGATTGGGCGCGGCGAGATCAAGGCACTTTGGGTCATGGGCACGAACCCAGCTGTCAGCCTGCCGCGCGCCGATGCCGTGCAGGCGGCGCTGGGCAGCCTCGAATTTTTCGCCGTGTCGGAGGTTGTTGCCTCGAACGACACAGCGCGCGGTGCTGGCGTCCGCCTGCCCGCGCATGGCTGGGGCGAGAAGAACGGCACCGTGACGAACTCGGAGCGGCGGATTTCCCGGCAAAGGCCTTTTGGTGACGTCGCCGGTGAGGCCCGCGCCGATTGGTGGATCGTGAGCCGAGTCGCCGCGCGGCTCGGGTTTGGCAAGGCGTTCGCTTTTCGCAGTGCCGCCGATGTCTTTCGCGAACACGCGGCGCTTTCGGGGTTCGAGAACGCGGGCGCGCGCGTGTTCGACATTTCGGGCCTCAAGGACATCAGTGATGTAGCGTTCGATGAGCTTGTACCTGTGCAGTGGCCGGTCAAGGCAGACCGCAAGAGTTCAAAGCGCGTTTTTGGCGACGGGCGCTATGCGACGGCGAACGCGCGAGCGCGGTTTGTCGCGGTCGGAGATGTGCCTATAGCAGCAGGCGTCAGCGCCGCGTGGCCGCTGCTGCTGAACACGGGCCGCATTCGCGACCAATGGCATACGATGACGCGCACAGGGCTGGCGCCGCGCCTGTCGAGTCACATTCCTGAGCCGTTTGTCGAGATCAATCCGTCAGATGCCACAGCGACAGCTATTCGCGATGGCTATTTGGCACGGATCGAAACCGCGCATGGCGCGGCAATCGTCAAGGCCGTTGTGACGGATCGCGTCATGGCCGGCACGCTGTTCGCGCCGATCCACTGGTCGGCGGAGAACAGCTCGGGCGGCCGCATCGGCGCGCTGGTGCACGGCGTCACGGACCCGATATCGGGACAGCCGGATTCTAAAGCAACGCCCGCGAACATCAGTGCCGTCGCGGCGGACTATTTCGGCTTCATCGTGACGCGCGATCCAGTTGCGGCGAACAGCATTGCACACGCCGTCTACTGGTCGCGCGCAAGCATCGCCGCCGGATACGTAACGGCATTTGCGGTTGCAGGGTCCTATGACACAGCGCGGGAGTTTGCCGGTGCACTTCTACCGGCCGGTGATCGCCTAACTGTTGCGGACCCGCGCGCCGGGCTTTTCCGCGCCGCGTCCATCCGCGATAGCCGTCTCGCCGGTGTCCTCAATATCGCCGCGACGCCGGGCCTGCGGCCGTCTCAGTGGTTGAAGGGGATGCTGGCGCTGGACGCACTTACCGCAGAGGAACGCCGGGCGCTTCTTGCAGGCGCTATGGCGGAAGGCGCGGTTGACGCGGGTCCGGTCGTTTGCGTTTGTCATCAGGTCGGCGCCGTGACGATTGCTGACGCTATTACCAATGGGTGCGGCTCAGTTGAAGCCGTTGGCAACGCCTGCGCCGCCGGAACAAACTGCGGGTCGTGCATTCCAGAATTGAAGCGGATGCTATCGGCTGCGCTGCGGCCGAAAGCGAATGCTGCATAGGCGCGCTGCTAGGCGCGATGATACGGGTGGCCGGCGAGGATCGTCGCGGCGCGGTAGAGCTGTTCGGTGAGGATGACGCGGGCGAGACCGTGCGGCAGCGTCATGTGCCCGAGCGCGAGTTTGAAATCCGCGGCCTTCATAACCTCGTCGCCATGGCCGTCGGGACCGCCGATCAGAAAGGCGCAAGCTTTGACGCCGCTATCGGCCTGTTTGCCGAGAAGCTTGGCGAAGACGTCACTGGCGTAGTGACGGCCTGCCGCGTCGAGTGCGATTTTAAGGCCTGCGTCGCCTGCGGCTTTGAGTAAGCGGGCGGCTTCGTCGGCCTTGCGCGCGTCAACGGAGGTGGCGCGGCTTTCGGTCAGTTCTGTGATCGTGAGAGGACCTAGGCCAAGCGGCTTGCCGGATTGATCGAAGCGCTTCGCGTAGCGCGCGACGATGCCGCGTTCTTCGTCGTCTTTCAGTTTCCCGACGGCGGCGATCAAGATGCGCATTTTTGGTGGGCGCTGGCCCCACAAGGGGACTCCCAAGTGGTCGCGACTCTCCTTCGTTGATCCCCGCCTTCGCGGGGAGGCCGCCAGCGCCGGACATTCAGACTAATGTTGCGACGGATCGCCGGCCGACGCATCCGGCGGGATTTCGGCCTTCCACATCTTTTCGAGATTGTAGAACTCGCGCACCTCGGGCCGGAAGACGTGGACGATGATGTCGCCGGTGTCGATCAGTACCCAGTCGCAGGCCGTTAGACCTTCGACGCGCACGCTTGTGTCGCCAAAGGATTTAATTTTCTCGCGCAATTGTTCGGCGATGGCTCCAACGTGGCGATCGGTACGCCCCGTCGCAACGACCATGTAGTCGCCGAGCGAGGATTTGCCTTCGAGCGGGATTGTCACGATCTCCTCGGCCTTGGCATCGTCAAGCCATGTGACGATTTCAGCGAGGAGTGGAGCCGAGGCCGGCACAGTGGCAGCGGACTTGGCGGAAGATGCGCCCTTCTTGCGGGCGCCTTCAGACGTGGTTCGGATCAAGCGGCAGTTGTCCCTTGCTGGTTGTGCCCGCGGGTCGCGCCGGGATTTGACCGGAGCCTCACAAGCATAATGTGCAGAGGCTGCCACAGCAAACGATATTCGCTTCGACGCTGTCGTCTAAGTGTCATGCAATTCAATGGCTTAATTTGTCACTTCTGGGTCTTCGACGGGGGTTTCTGGCGCAGTGCCGTCGAAGATAGCGGCGACAGCCGGCTGGTCAGGAACGTCCATGCGGGCGTTTTGCGGGTCGCGAGGCGCGCTGAATGCTGCTCTGGAATTCGCGTTATTGCGAGGGCCGCGGCCGCAGGAGACGCCAGCGCCTTAAGCCGCCAGCCGGGCCGGTCTACGACCGCAATCGGCATTGTCGCGGCTATTCCGCGCCAGTGCTGCCAGCGATGAAAGGTTGCGAGATTGTCGGCGCCCATGACCCAAACGAAGCGAACGCCGGGATAGCGGCGCTTGAGAAATGCCAGCGTCGCGGCTGTGTAGGGTGTGCCGAGGCTGGCTTCGAAGCTGGTGATTGTCATTTTGCGTCCGCGCGCGAAGCGGCGTGCGGCGGCCATACGCTGATTGAGGGAGGGGAGCGTATCGTTGACCTTGAGCGGATTGCCGGGCGTGACGAGCCACCAAAGTCGATCGAGCCTCAAGCGTTTGACGGCCGTCTCGGCGACGATGCGATGGCCATCATGCGACGGGTTGAACGAGCCGCCCATGATGCCAATGCGCTGGCCCGGAAGTGCGAGCGGGGAGCGGACGGCGACAGATCCAAATGTTTGCGATCGTGTGCGGAGTGACATCAGCCCGGCCGCCCCACACCTAAGTCTTTGCAATGGCGTCCGCCCTCGCGCACCAGCCGGCAGCCGCTGTCTTGCAAATGCTGTAGGAGCTTCCTGCGCTTCATACAGCTATTTTGATCTCTGCGAAATCATCGCCAGCCGCCGCTCGGGCGTCATTGCGGTTGAATTCGATCGCCTCTTTGAGGGCGGCATGCAGACTGAGTGTCAGTTCGTGCTTGCTGTCTTCCTGGCAATTGACGCCGGGAACCTCCTCGATCCAACCGATCCACCACTTGCCGTCCTGCTTGACGATGGCCGTGTATTCACTGCGCATGGCGGTTATGTCCTTTGCTGTCACTTCGGTCTGATCTGGCCGGTGCCGCGGACGAGATACTTGAAGCTTGTCAGTTGCTCGACGCCGACGGGGCCGCGGGCGTGCATCTTGCCGGTCGCGATGCCGATCTCGCCGCCGAAGCCGAACTCGCCGCCATCGGCGAATTGCGTTGAGGCGTTGACAAGGACGATGGCTGAATCGACCTTTTGCAGAAACAGGTTCGCGGTCGCTTCGCATTCGGTGATGATTGCGTCGGTGTGTTGCGAGCCGTAGTGCGCGATGTGGTGAATCGCTTCATCGACGCCATCGACGGTTTTGACGGCGATGATGGCGTCGAGGAATTCCTTGCCGTAGTCGGCGGCGGTTGCAGCCTTGACGCGCTTGTCTGCTTTTTGCGTGGCCGCATCGCCGCGGACTTCGCAGCCCGCGTCGAGCAAGGCTTTGACAAGCGGCGTCAGGTTGTCGTCGTCGCTGTTCTTGTCAACCAGTAGGCACTCGGTGGCGCCGCAGACGCCCGTGCGCCGCAGTTTGGCATTCAACACGATGGGGATCGCGATATCGAGGTCGGCGCCGCGGTCGACGTAGGTGTGGCAGATGCCTTCGAGGTGCGCGAACACCGGCACGCGGGCCTCGTCCTGCACGCGGCTCACGAGGCTTTTTCCGCCGCGCGGCACGATAACGTCAATGGCGCCGCCGAGCCCCTTGAGCATCAGGCCGACGGCGTCGCGGTCCGTTGTCGGCACGAGCTGGATCGCGGCTTCGGGAAGGTCCGCCGCGCGAAGGCCTTCGACGAGGCAGCTGTGAATAGCGACGCTCGAATGATGGCTTTCCGAGCCGCCGCGCAGGATCGCCGCGTTGCCGGCTTTCAGCGCGAGTGCGCCGGCGTCGGCTGTTACGTTCGGGCGGGACTCATAGATGATGCCGATGGTGCCGAGCGGCACGCGCACGCGTTGGAATTTGAGGCCGTTCGGGCGCAACCACTCGGCGAGGATGGTGCCGACCGGATCGGCGAGGGCTGCGATGTCTTCAAGCCCGATTGCGATTGCGTCAACGCGCTTGGCGTCGAGCATCAGACGATCGACGAAAGCGGCCGGACGGCCGGCGGCTTTGGCGGCCGCGATGTCGAGCGCGTTAGCGGTGAGGATGGCGGTGGTGTTGGTGCGCAAGGCGGCGGCTGCGGCGCGAAGCGCGGCGTTCTTCTGCTCCGTTGGCGCGATGGCAAGTGTGCGTGCGGCGTCTCGTGCTGCGGCACCGATGCCGAGCATGATGTTCGCGGTATCCTCCGCAATGCGTTCGGGCTTGTTCATCGCCGTCACTTCCTATTCAACGCCATGTCGTCGCGATGGACGAGCGTGTCGCGGCCTTCGTAGCCGAGGATCGCCGCGATCTCGCTCGAGCGCCTGCCGATGATACGCTGGGCTTCGGCGTTCGCATAGGCGATGAGGCCACGGCCAAGCTCGCGGCCATCGAGCGCCCTGATGACAACCGCGTCGCCGCGATCGAAATTGCCTTCGACGCGCTTTACGCCAGCAGGCAGCAGGCTTTTGCCCGATAGCAATGCTTTTTCGGCGCCAGCATCGACGAAAACCTGACCCGCCGGCACGAGCTGTCCCGACAGCCAGCGCTTCTTCGCTGTGATGGGATCCGACTTGGCGAGAAACCAGGTGACCTTGGCGCCGTCAGTGATGGCCTGCAGCGGGTTTAAAACTTTACCGGTCGTGATGACCATGTTG
Source organism: Hyphomicrobium sp. (assembly GCA_031402935.1). GTDB lineage: Bacteria > Pseudomonadota > Alphaproteobacteria > Rhizobiales > Hyphomicrobiaceae > Hyphomicrobium_B. Next base: position 6,487 of record JANNSR010000113.1, read on the forward strand.
GTGCCGGCACCAAGGGCGATGCGCCCGGCCTCGACCTTAGTTTTCATGCCGCCTTTTGAGAGTTCGGTTCCGGCGTCTCCTGCCATGGCCTCGATCTCGGGTGTGATCTCGGTGACAAGCGGAATGTGGGTCGCGTTCGGGTCGGCGTTCGGCGGCGCGGTGTAGAGGCCGTCGATGTCGGACAGCAACACGAGACAATCCGCCGACACCATGGACGCGACGCGCGCCGAAAGCCGGTCATTGTCGCCGTAACGGATTTCCGTTGTCGCAACGGTGTCGTTCTCGTTGACGACGGGAATGGTTTTCAGCGCCAGCAACTGTTCGATGGTGTGGCGCGCATTGAGGTAGCGGCGGCGCTCCTCCGTATCTCCAAGGGTGAGCAGCACCTGCGCCACGATCAGGCCGCGCGCGTTGGCCATTTCCGAATAGGCGTGTGCTAAGCTTATCTGACCGACGGCTGCGGCGGCCTGGCTCTGCTCGAGTTCGAGCGGCCCTTTGGGCAATTTTAGCGTGTGGCGCCCGAGCGCGATGGCGCCCGACGACACGAGCACGACATCTTTGCCAGACTTCGCAATCGCCGCGACGTCGTCCATCAATGATGCAAGCCACGCCGACTTGAGCTTGCCAGTATCGCGCTCGACGAGTAACGCCGAGCCGATTTTGACGACGATTCGGCGGGCTGCCGCCCACTCAGGGCGAGCGGCGAGGCGTCCTGAGAAAACGGATGTCGTAGTGGAGCGGTTCATGTCAACCAAAGGCTAGAGAACTAAGGATTGGCGTTGGCTTAGCAGATATAGGGCCTAGCGCGACAGAGCTTTGAGGCGCGTAAAGCATGAAAATATCGATGCAGCGGTGCTGAGTTGCCGTGCGGACGCGTTGCCGGAATGAAATCAACTATACTCTGTCGTTCGGTCATCTACCGCGCGCGCAAAATATGCAGACACGTGACCCGCATGCGGCAACCAATCGTCAATGCACGCTACGCATAGTTGGAGCGTCATAAGAGATTGAATCCATCGAGTTGCGAGACGTGTGGTCGTGACGTTTTATCACCATACACTGTTGTATCCCGCCCGCGATGCCGAGGCATTTGCGCCGATGTGGATTGCGACGAGCGAAGCGGCTGAAACGTCAGCCGCACTCAAGCCCATTGGGCATCCGGTGTTCCACCGCATGATGGCGAGAATTCCGCATCCACTGCGCGCATCGTTTTCGCCCGAGCAACTGGCGGCACTGGCACAGGCAAGTGTGCCGGTGAATTCACCGCATGCGATCGACTACAGGGTGAGCTTTCCGCTTTTCGGCAAACGGTTTTATGTGACGCTGCTGGCCGGGCGGGAACGCCGCTCGCTGTCGCGTCTTGCCGCCGAAGGCCAGATCCGGTTTGCGCAGATCACGACGCTGTATGCGATGTTTGTGGGGCTCGGGCTGGCGGCGATGCTGATCGGAATCGTCATGCTATTATACTTCGTCAAAGCGGCGCTGGGCCTTGACCTATTCGAAGGCGAGTCGGCGTTACACGACATGCTGGGGTGGTAATTTAGCAGGCCGCGCCTGCGGATTTTACGGATGCCACGTTTCCGGCTGTCCGGCGTCTTCATTGTCTTCCGCATCGGCTTTTGTGATTTCGCGGGTGAGCGCATAGAGCGCTTCTTTGATGCCTTTGCCGGAGACGGCTGAAAGCACCAGCGGGGTTTTGCGCGCGGCCTTTTTGAGGTCGTCGAATTTTTGCGCCAGCGTTTTGTCATCGAGCGCGTCGGCTTTTGACAGGGCGACGATCTCTTTCTTCTTATGGAGCTCGTTGCCGTAGGCTTTGAGTTCGCCGCGCACGGTTTTGTACGCCACAGCGACATCGGCCTCGGTTGCGTCAACGAGATGCAGCAGCACGCGGCAGCGCTCGACGTGGCCGAGGAATTTATCGCCGAGACCGGCGCCTTCGTGCGCGCCTTCAATGAGGCCTGGAATATCAGCGAGGACAAATTCGGTATCGCCGGCGCGGACGACGCCGAGGTTGGGGTGCAGCGTCGTAAACGGATAATTGGCGATCTTCGGTTTCGCCGCCGTGACGGCCGCAAGGAACGTCGATTTGCCGGCGTTCGGCAGGCCGACGAGGCCGGCATCCGCAATCAATTTCAAACGCAGCCACAACGTCAATTCTTTGCCGGGCAGGCCGGGGTTGGCGTGCGTCGGAGCTTGGTTGGTCGCGCTCTTGAAATGCGTGTTGCCGAAGCCGCCATTGCCGCCGCGCGCGATCAGCGCGCGTTCGCCGGGCGATGTCAAATCGGCCAGCAGCGTCTCGCCATCTTCGGCGAACACCTGCGTGCCGGGCGGCACTTTGATGATGCAATCGTCGCCGTTGGCGCCGGAGCGGTTCTGACCCATGCCGCCCTGACCCGACTTAGCTTTGAAATGCTGCTGATAACGGTAGTCGATGAGCGTGTTGAGATTGGCGACGCATTCGACCCACACGTCGCCGCCCTTGCCGCCGTCGCCGCCGTTGGGTCCGCCAAACTCGATAAACTTTTCGCGCCGGAAGCCGACGCAGCCGTTACCCCCGGCGCCGGAGGCTGTGTAGATCTTGGCTTCGTCAAGAAACTTCATGACGCGAGCGCCCGGATTGCCGCTGCCCAGGGGCGCCGCCGTTCGTAGGTCACAGTTGGCAACTCCTGCTGGCGGGCTTCGCACCATCCGGTGTTTGGGCCTGTGGCGCGAAATCCAAGTTTCGCGACAACGCGCGCCGACAAAGGGTTATCGCTAAAGTGGCAGCACGTGAAGCGCTTGACCCCGCCCCTGGTAAAGCCATGTGACATCAGCGCTGCCGCGGCTTCGGTGGCAAAACCCCGGCCCCAATACGGTTTCCCAATCCAGTAGCCGATTTCAGCGTCGTTGTTGCTGCGCGGCGTATATCCGCAAATGCCGATTAACGCGCCGCTGCACGCGATGCCATACAGAACTTCGCCGCTGGCGACGCCGGTCAGCCAATGCTGAGCCTCGACTTCGGAATAGGGAAACGGAATCCGCCCGGTCATGTGCGCGACGTCCCACTCGCCGCCAAGCGCTGCGATGCGGGCTGCGTCGTCTGGTTGGAGACTGCGGAGCGTCAAGCGTTTGGTTTCGATCATGGACGGCAGATCAGCGGACAAAGAAGGCGAAAAAACTGAAAAGGGGGACGGCCAAGCCATCCCCCTTGTAGGATCGTGGATAGCGGCAGCCGGATTACTCGGCGGCAACGAGTTTGCCGGTGCGGACCGAAATAAATATGCGGCCATTGCGCTTGGTGTTGAACTCGACGTGGCCTTCTTCGACGGCGAAGATGGTGTGGTCGGAGCCCATGCCAACGCCTGCGCCCGGGTGCCATTGCGTGCCGCGCTGGCGGCACAGGATGTTGCCCGGAATAACGTGCTCGCCGCCGTAGCGTTTGATGCCGAGGCGTTTCGATTCTGAATCGCGGCCGTTGCGCGTCGAGCCGCCTGCTTTCTTTTGTGCCATGGATCAGGTCCTTGAATGGTTCTGGCGGCCGCTTGGGCGCCAACGATTTATGCGCCGATGCCTTAAGCGCCGGTGATGCCGGTGATGCGAACGCTGGTGAGGTCTTGCCGGTGGCCCTTCTTGCGGCGCGAATTCTTGCGGCGGCGCTTCTTGAAGGCGATCAATTTGGGGCCGCGCGTCTGTTCGACCAACTCGGCCGTGACCTTGGCACCTGCGACCGTCGGCGTGCCGACTTTGACGCTCGCGCCCGACCCAACCATTAGAACTTCGCTGAACTCGATTTTGCCGCCGGCGTCGCCGGGCAACCGTTCGATGGTCAGCACGTCGTCCTTGGAAACGCGGTACTGCTTGCCGCCTGTCTTGATGACAGCGTACATGGTCTAACCCTTTCGGCCGTTCTGGCCTGTTGCCGCGCCCTGTGGCGACACCGCAAAGCGGTGTACTTTCAATGGGTTGCTAAATCGTGCAACCAGAGCCTCGGGCAGCGCTTGCAGCGCAAGGGAGGTTTTCCCTCGCGTTGTCCCGTTTTATTGTCGAACTGGCGTGCAATGTCAATTCTTTGGCACGCCGAGCGACGGGCTGTCGCGCGCTGCCTTGGAATCGACGGCGCCTGAATGCATCTAGGGGCGTGATATAGAGTGAGCCCATGCGCGCAGCCCAAACAGATACGACGACGAGCCCGGAAAATACCACGAGGCTCAGAGCGGAGGCACTGCCCACTATCCCTGTCGTCGAGACCGGCCTGGACTTCCCGCTCGCGACCCTCATGCAGCACAAAGCCCAGGCGCACGCTCTGCTCGATCTGGCGTCAAAACGTTATCCGCGCAAGGCGCTGGCCGGGCTCGATTCCGTATCGCGGGCTTGGCTGGTACGCTGGAACAACGCGCACCTCGACGAGATCGACGCGATTGCCAAGGCGCTCGACCGGCCGGGCGCGTACTTCTTTTCCGTCAACTACGAGTGGGGCTGCACCTGCCGCGTGGCGCCGTCGCCCGACCGTACGTCGGCGCGTCTCGTGCGCGTTCTTGATTGGATGACGCCGGGCTTGGGCCGCAACTTCGTTGCCGCGCGTGTCAGCGGCGCGCCGGCCGGTCCGTTCGCCGTGCTGACGTGGCCGGGCTATACCGGCGTTCTCCAGGTCATGGCACCGGGGCGCTTTTCAGCAGCCCTCAATCAGGCGCCGATGCGCAAGGCGGTCGGTCTCTTTTACATGGATTGGGCGGCGAACCGGCGCCGGGTCTGGAACATGCCGTATCCGACGCCCGCTCACCTGCTGCGTACTGTGTCGGAGGAGGCCGAGACCTTCAAAGACGCGCGGCGCATGTTGATGGAGCGGCCGATCTCGACACCAGGCATTTTTTCGCTCGCCGGCGTCGATGCTTCAGAAACTGTTGTTATCGAAAGGACCGAACGAGAAGCGCGCGTGCGCGATGGCGTCCATGTTGCGGCCAACCACTGGGAATCGCATGGGTGGACCGGTCACCCGCGCGGCGTCGATAGCCCCGGCCGCGCCCGCATGATGAGCGCCATTGCACCCGAGCTCGACACGAGTTTCCCTTGGCTCAAGCCCCCGATCCTCAACGATCATACCCGCCTCGTTTTCGTCGCCGACGCCAAGGCGGGCCGTCTCATCGCCCAGGGTTATGAGCACGACGGCCCGGCGACCCAACCGCTCGAGCTGACCTGGCGGCAGGCGGCGTAAGGCCGCTTGCGCGGGCAGCAATCAGAAGTTACAAGCCCGCTTCGCCGCAAGGTGAGGCTCAAGCGCCTGGAGAGGTGGCAGAGTGGTCGATCGCGTCGCACTCGAAATGCGAAGTACTCGCAAGGGTACCGGGGGTTCGAATCCCTCCCTCTCCGCCAGTTTTCGCCATGGCTCCGCCTCTCAGGCGCGCCGTTGCGTGCGCATGAAGCAGCCGGTCCAAGACCGCTTTCTTAAAATTTCGCGTGACGAGGTAGCTTTAGTGGCCACCGGCGCATTTGGTTTTTGATGTCTTGATTGTCTCCCATCGCTAAATTTTTCGCTGTGCCTCCATCCTTGACGATCGTCGCATACCCTCGCAAGGCGAGATTTTTGCGGGTGGATCAAAGCTTGTACCCGCCCTTAACCACGCTCCAAAATTCCACCAAATAAATCTTCAAAAAACTTATCCCCGCCCCCTCCGCGCACCCGCACACTCACTGCATCCGCTTGTAACGCGAGGGCGCTTCCGGAACGTGCCTGAAGATACGAGCGGACGGTGCCACACCGCGTTTGAGGCCCCCTCGTCATGTGACGGGGCCGAGCAGGGTCACGTCCTTGCACGCGTTAGGCGCGGAGACATCAGAGCTGCGCTTGCGGGCGACCGCTCGCGTGGTCCGTCCAACTGCGAGTACGAGCTTTACCGTTCGTAACCCCGCCGACCCTGCGGCCCATGCCATCCAAGGGACAAGCGCCTCGCAGACCAGCGACCGTCTGACTCCGCGATAAAACACCGGCGCGGAAGGGCAGGGACCTGTTCCTTCTTGCTTGAATTCAAGACGCAGGGCCCTGTCCGCCGCGCGTCCCTCGCACTTTTTTCTAACGCCGGGCGATGCCGCCGCGGTGATAGGCGGAGCTATGACAGAATTGAAAACGAAGCCCGGTTCGATCCTGCGCCTGGCACACGCGCCAAGAAAAAAGCAGAGAGCCGGAAGGCGCAAAGCAAAACACTAACGCTTTGGCCGCACGATGGCATCGATTTCGATGCCGATTTCATCGCCGACCATATCCGCGTACGAGTCCATCTTGAACGCGCTCCGCGAGATTTTTGTCTTCGCAACGAACTTCTTCCGGCCGGCGTCGTATTTGAGTGCCGGGTCATCATGCGCCGTCAGCGTGACATCGAGGGTGACGGGTTTGGTGATGCCATTGACGGTGATGTCGCCCGTGATCTCGGCCGCGTCCCCGGCCTTGGGCTTCACCGACCGGCTGCGGAACGTCAACGCCGGCTCAGCCTTGGCATTGAAAAAATTGATGCCCTTCAACTCGTCGTCGATGATCGGCTGGCCGGTTTCGACGCTCGCCGTGGCGATCTTGGCAAAGACCTGGCTGTTCTGCGGCGCGCGCTCGTCAAACTGCAGGTCGCCCTCGACGCGGCTGAACCGGCCGCGCTGTGTTGCGAGCCCCATCACGAATGAGAAGCGCACCTCGGTGCGTTTGCTGTCGAAGACATAGCTCTCGGCGCGAGCAAAATGAGCTGGCACGAATGCCGACGCCATGGCCAGCAACGCGGCCGGCACCATGGCGTTCAACGCATGAGAATTACGCATTTCATTCCCCCAAAACCAAACCGTCCTCGCGGCGCACGACCTGCGCTAGTCCTCCGCTCCAACCGTCTTCTACATCCCTGGTTTGTCGAAAATACTGCGGAGCGCCGCTGCCGTTTGGCTGGGGTGCCTCATCGAAGAGCGTTTGGCGGAATATGCTCTGTCGAAGTCGATCACGGCATGATGCACGCGCCGAACTGCCCGTCGTCGAACCGGTCGTCCTCGTAGATGCCGGGGTAGCGAACGTCCGTCTGCTTTAACGCGCCGGGGGAAGCGATGGCATCAAACGCTATTGCGTCGGATTTTTCGTGGTCATGATTGGCGTGCTCACCTCATTCACATGATATTTGTGGCACAGCAGACAATCCTGCCGCGCCTTGCCGCTGGTGTGACAGGTTTGGCAGAGATCCTTTTTCACCGCACCGAAGTCGGATACAAAACTTTGCGGATTGCCCTGCTCGTAGCTCTTCAGATAGAGGCTGCTTGCTTTCGCGGCCACCTGGTTAGCCGCCGCGGCGCCGGCCGGCGCAGTTGTATTCGCCATGGAGGCAGCATCCGCAGATACGGTAGCATCGGGCTTGACGTCCGCAGTATTGGCCGTTCCGGCTGCTTCTCCAGGCTGGACTTTTTCGATGGCGTGGCAGGTCAGGCAACCGCTGTTCTCCTGGATGCCGAAATGCGGTTCATGGATGAAATTCGTGAAGCGTCCCTGTTTGCTTTTGACCGAAGCCGGGGAGAAATTGACGACCCGCCCTTTGCCTTGGATATCATCAACGCTGTGGCATTTCGTGCATGACCCCTGAGCGTCCTTGCTCGTGAGAAAATCGAAGACTGCCGCCGCCGGGCTCGTATCACCTTTCGGCGCTAGCGGACCGGTCAGAAAGAGCCAAGAGAAAATGAGTTTATCCTTATGGCCCGTCGGACGGTAGAAAATCGCGTAATCCTGCCGGTACCAGCCGCCATATTCAGCCCAGCTCTCTGGATCCACGTCGCTGTCGATACTGATCACGGGCGTCGCCCTCGTCTGAGTTTGAGCCGCCGCGGTATTTGAATCCGCCTTGGCGGCGGCGTCTGCACTTACGGCGACGTCGGGCTTGGCGTTCGCGGCATCGGTTTTTCCGGCTGCTCCTTCAGTTTGGGCTACTGTCCCGGCGTCCTTGTTACCTGCTTTGATCGCGCGAAGCTCATCTTCCGTGGGGAAGAGCAGATCGTCTTTTTGGTCCGAAGCTCCAGCTTGCGGCAGTTCGGTGGTAGAGGGCGTTTCCATGCCGCCAGCAGGCTTGGCATTCGCGGTATTGGGCTGGTCCGTCGCCTTGTCCTGTGGCTGTTCGTTGGTGGAGGGCGTCTTCCTACCGCCATCGGGCTTCGCGGTATCGTTTTTTCCGGCCCCTCCGTTAGGCTCGGCCGCTGTCTCGGCGTCCTTGCCACGCGCTTCGATCGCGCGCGGCGTGCCACTCGGCAAGAGAATGCGGTTCGCAGTACCGGCTGTACCGCCCTCGCCTTCAGGCTGGGCTTCGTTCTCGGCATATTTGATGCCTGCTCTCATCGCGGAAGGCAGTTCGCCGGCGGAACGCCGTTTCTTGCCGTCTGCGGGGCCATTATCGGGATTGGCATTTGCGGGTTCGGCCGTTCCAGCCGCGCCTTCAGGCTGAGCTTCACCACCTCCGGCTTGCGGACTGAGCCACGGCAGTTCCTGACGCGCATCCGAACCATCCAGCTTCTCTGGTGACCCCGATCCGGCCATTTTTGATTCCGTAATCACAGCGTTCCAACCACCATGCTTCTGAGCAATCGTGTCGGGACGATTGGCCATTTCCGTCGCGAGATTGGGCAGCCACTGCTGATGAGCGGTGAAGACGACATCGCGCGGGATGCTTGCAGTCAGATCGGCAACGAGGCTAGCACTCAGCTTCGCCCCGCTGCCGATATTGAGGTCGGCCAGGACGTCCGACGCTTTTCCTGCGATCAGCGCATGGAACAGCCCCTTGATCTCCCAGACCAGATGAGTAACCGCCTTGATCTGATCGTCGCTTGCAGCAGACAGATCCTGGAGGTTCAGACTGTCTACGGTCTTGAGCAGAGCGCGGCCCCGCTCATCCCGGCCGATCATCACCTTCATGAACGGTGTGAGCGCGGCGTCAGACGTTTCCGGCCATTCGCCGATCGCGGCGTTCTTCTTCTGCAGCGTTTGCAGGTCGAGGCCAGGCAGGCTCAGGAAGGCAATACCTTTCGGGCCGCTGACCCGCTCCTTGCCGGTGATCTGGTCGAGATGGCAGGCAGTGCAGGTCTTTTCGAACGGCGCCACCGCCATGACTCGCTTGTCATCACTGCTGTTGTGACAGGTCGAGCAGGTTTCCGGAATGCGCTTTGCCGGGTCCTTCTTCGCCAGTTCTGGGTAGTGCTTACCGAAATGGCCAGCATGGTCGTAGATGATCCGTGTTCGCTGCTTGAATGGATAGTTTTCGAATTTCGGATGATTGCCGTCGAAGCTGTCGAACTTCACCACGTGGCAGGAGCGGCATTGCTCGTTGGAGATCGTGTTCAGATTGAAATTGACGCCCTGATGCTCCTGGTGGCAGGTCGCGCAGGTGAGACCGCCTCCGGCCACGTCCTGGGCTGGGAAGGCTATGCTCTGCGCGCGAGCCGATTCCGGCGCAGGTGTATTTGCCGCGACTTTCGTCAGGCGCTGGGTGCTTCTCTCTAAAACACCGGTCGAAGCGCTGTGCGCATTGAAGGCCGTTTCCGGCATTTTGTGGCAGGTGATGCAGGCCTTGCTATCGGCGCGCGGATCGCCGGCGATGAGGCCGTGAGCCCAGCTCAATTGACCGCTGCCGCTCTTGGTGTGGCAAGCGCTGCACTTCTCGATTCCGCCGTGAGCACTCGTCAGCGGCCCCGGCATCAGGAACCGCGTGTCCTTGAAGAAAGAGAAGGCCGCGCCCAGGCCAACGACGGTCACGACTGCCAGCAGTACCGCTAAGCGGTCGCACTGGGAGGCGGGCGCCGCCAGTATATCGGCCTTCGGCGGACGAACCGGTCTGATCCAGCCCCATCGCCACATCACCAGTCCCCCGATGAAAAGGCATAGACGACGAGGACGTGCAGCACGATCAGCACGATCAGCGCATAGGTGACCGGCACATGCACGAATAGCCAGCCCTTGGTAAGGCCGAGATAGACAGCTGCGAAATCGAGCTGGTCCTTTTCGACCACGAGAGTCTTGATGGCGGCAAGTTTCTCCTGGCTCTGCTGATCGACATAAGGTGACAGCTTGTCGATCTCGTCGGTCAGCCGCTTCAGCGGCCGCTGCGAGCCGATGAGATGGGCGGAGATATTGCTCTGGCCAACGAAAAAGTCCCGCAGGTGAGTGGTGTAGAGGTCCATGATCCAAGCGTCGTGGGGTTGTGCCGGAAGGCCGATCGCAGCGGTGGCCGGATCGGTCGTGGCGACAGCGGCGTGGACGTCACGCGCCAGCTCGGCGCGGCGAGTGGGAATTCGATCATAGCCGACGCGTTCGTCAATCCGGCGCTTAGCCTTCAGCGACCAGGCGAGATAGGTGCCGAAAATGCCAGTCACCGTCACAAGAACGAAGCCAACCCACAGCGCCCATTCGAAGCCGGTATCGGGCAAAGAGAAATCCGAATGTGAGATAAAGGCGGCGATCAGCACAAGCCCAACAAAAATATGGAACTTCCGCATCGCGCTAACGGATTTTGGCGACAGCCGCGCTGTTTTGATGGCGATGTGGAAACAGAGCTGCAAGCTCATGCCGCCGGCGAGCACCCAGCCATCGAAATAGCGCGGGTCGCGGAGGCCGTTACCATAGATCCAAACGAGCCAAAACAGACCGCCGGAAATGGCTGCGATCAGAAGGCCCTGGACTGTCTGGCTGTTAAAATATCCTGCCGAGCCCGGACCGCGTCCGCCGATCGAGCGGCCAGTCGCGCGCCGCGCTGCCGATCTCACGGTAACCCTCCCGAAATCACCCATCGCAGTGTTGGTTTCCCCATCAAGCCCATTCAGTTTACCAGCCGGGCTTCGATCAATTCGCCGCGCCGGCGGTTCTCGCCGTGCCCTTAAACTTGTCCGGTCCGGGAATCAGACTGTCGAGCCCGGCCATCGTGCTGCCGTCGTACGTCGCGCTGATGCTCGCGAGCAGCTTGGAAACGCCGTCTGCAGCAGCCGTCAGACGGCGTTCATTGTTCAGCGTCAGCCCGGCCGAATGGGCAAATTCGACCATCTTTGCAATTTCCGGCACGTTCGGCTCCGCTTTCGCAGCAGTGGCGAGCTGCTTGCGCGCCCGGTCGGCGCGCTTAGCCATTTCGAACGCATAGGACTTTCTCGCCGTTGCCTTTCCGACCGCGCGCAATGCCGTCTCAACCTCGACGCCGAGACCAACGAGATAGAGCATCCGCTTGCGCGCCGCGCTGGCTGGCACGTTGTCCTTGCCCTTGGAATGCCAAGTGTTGTGCCGAACCTCACCCTGAGACCAGGCCACCAGATCGAAGGCGCTACCGGCCTTATGGCCGCCTTTGTTTACGAGGTCCTCTCGCGGCACGGTATGGCAACCATAGCAGTTCTTCGCCAGCTCATAGAGCGAGGACGGTCTAATCATTCCCTTGGACTCGGCGAGCTTCCAACGCGCCTCCTTCTCGGCCTTGCTCTCGGTATCTGCTTTCTTGCCGCTGTAACCGCTGTGGACCTTGATCCAATCCTGCCCCGCGCTGTGGCAGGATTCGCAGGAGATGCCCGAGACTGGCTCCTCCCGATTGTTCTTCTGCTGCACCGTAAAATGGCAGTTCATGCACAAGCTCTCCGACTTGATGCGACGCAACCCCATTTTTTCCGCGATGTCGTTCGCTTTGGTGCTGCGCGGCATTTCACGGAAGGTCTTGAAATGATGCGTGCCCTTCCAGGCCTCGGCCTCTTGCTTGTGACATTCGGCACAGGCATTCGCACCAACGGTTTTTGCCACATCGGACGCAAATGCGCCGTCCGCCGCAACGCCGAAGATCATCAGCAAGCCGAACAGACAAAACACGGAAGACCGGAGAGAGGCCCCGGGCCCGAACCAGATCGACCGGAGGTACGCGTTCTTGGAACGACGATGACGTCTGACCCTTGCTTCAGCCATCCTTGACGCCGGCATCGGCTGTCCCCTCTCTGTTGCGAGGGCGAGCAAGAGCGAGCTGGCCCATCGGCCGGCTGGTGGGTACAGCGAGCCACGCAATCGCGCGGGTCAAAACGCCTTCCTCGACCGTGTCGTCGGTGGCCGGCAGGAACGGATCCGCATAGCAAACCGCGCCGAAGCGCGCCGCGATCGTTTTGATCGAATCGACCATCCCCGGCGCGCCGCAGGCGTAGAGCACGTCGGTCGGCAGCAGGCGCGGCATATAGTCGGTCGGCCGGCCCGGATTTACCGCGTTGGTCAAAGTCTGCGGCGTGCTGCAGACAGGCACGACGAGGACATTGGGGAAGCGTGAGAGCTGCATGAGAGCCGGACCCATATAGAGCGACTCAATGGTTCGGCCGCCAGCGATGATCATCATCCGGCGCTGCGGGTTCTCGCGCAACGCAGCGACGGCGATCGCCCAGATCGGCGCAAAGCCGGTGTTGGTGGCGACGAGAATCAGCCGGCTGTCCGGATTGGGCCGGAAATGCGCCGAGCCATAGGGCCCGGTCAGCTTTACCCGATGGCCCGGCGTGATTTGTTTGCCGAGCGATGAGGTGACACGCCCATCCTTCATGCGCCGGACATGGAACCAGACTAAGCGGCTCTTCGGATTGCCGCGCAACGGATGGGTGATGCTAAAGGGACGGCTGGGATAACCGGCAAAGCGCAACTGCACATATTGCCCAGCATGGTAGGGCAGCGCGCGGTCCGTCCGGATGCCAACTTCCATCACATCAGGCGACAGGCGGCGCAACGCGCTCAGCACGCCCTCGACGGTGCGAACACCCGACGGCTGGGCCCTCTCGATCACTGCATCGCCGACGATCCGGCACTGACAGGCGTGAATGATGCCTGGCTCGGAGCCTTCCCCACCCTGGACTTTGCCAGATACCAGACGCACGCAACATGTACCGCAGTGGCCTGCGCGGCAGTCATAGGGCAGGTCGATGCCGTTGCTCAGGGCAGCGTCCAGCAGTAACTCGCCGCGGCGCATTGGAAAGCTACTGCCATCGATAGTAATTTGGTGACGTGCTGACATTGTCTCATCCCAGAATGCTTCAAGGTCCTCATCTAAAGCCAGTGCGGGTGACCCGCCGCCGCTGCGCTGCCTGGGATGCTCAGCAAAGCGATCGTTCGGGAGCTGAAAACCCCCAATTCGTTTGGCAGTGGAAATGCCGGTGTTTTCCTTCAATTGTCACTTTGCTACCCCCATGGAGAATCGACAAGTGATACGGACCCAATTTGAGATTCTCGTATCAATCGTCACGCGATTGGCGAACCTTGATTTTCTTAAGCGATCTATTCTCAACATCATGTTCAGAGAGTGGCCAAGTATCGGCTTCAATGGCGGGCACTAGGTGTTGGATTGAGTGGCCGGAATAGAAAGTCTGAAATTGAGCAAATAACGGCATAGGCTTCTGACAGCCGGAAAAATCAATATAAACTATAGGGTTGGTGCTGGACTTGAGATATTCCACCTGCGAGGCGAACCGTCTTCGGCAATCTTCGCGCTTGTGGGGCGGCGTCGCGGAAGCATCCGTGCGGCACAATTCATTTGGTAATGCATTAGATGCGCATTGATGATTTCGAGCGCAATTGAAATTTGCCGCCGCAGTTATCTCGCGGTTGTCACTATATAAGTGGCCTTATGACGGCCCATTTCGCCAATTAAAAAAATCTTCAGATCATCAATTCCGCGAAATGGTTAAATGTCATTATCGTGCATTTGATGCAAATGGGGATTGCGCCTCTATTGTCCATAGGGGTGAGGGGTAAGGCGATGAGAAAACTGTCAGGCATTCCGATGCTTTTTTGCGTGTGCGCCATGCTGATGCACATAGCGTGCCTTCGCCAGAGTGCATTCGCTGGTGCAAGTGGGGCTGTGCTGACCCAAGCCGTACAAGCGCAGCCCAATTTTGTGCTCGCTCAGGCAGGAGAAGCCGATGCGAATGCCGCGCTAGACGCACTTGTCAAAGAGGACGAGAAGAGCCGCGCGCAGGCTGAAAAAGCGCCCGGAAAAACCGATGCCGCCAACGCCAAGACCGAAGGTCACAGTGGGCTCGCTAACGACGAGGTCCTCTCTCTCTATCCTACCGCTGCGCAATGCGGTGAGTGCCACAAGCAGATTTACGAAGAGTGGTCTTCGTCGCAGCATGCCTATGCGTCGATTTCACCGATGTTCCACAAATTTGAGCAGAAGTTCCAGTCGCTGACCCAAGGTACGGTCGGCACCTTCTGCGTGCGCTGCCACCAGCAGGTCGGCACCCAGCTTGGCGAGAACCGCGAAACGCCGCTCTGGGAGCGTAGCCAGATCTCACGCGAGGGCGTGAGTTGCATCACTTGTCACCGGGTTAAGGAGCAGTACGGCAAGGTCAACGGCGAGCGCCGGGTCGAGCCGGGCAAGATCTATGAGCCGGTCTACGGCAGCGGCGAAAAGAGCGTGATCAAAGACGTCCTTGCCGACAAGGAAACTTACTCCGTCAAAACCAGCACTGACGGGCGCGGGAACGATATTCACAAGGGCATGATTGCGAACGACCAGATTACCAAGTCGGAGTTCTGCGTCAGCTGCCACCAGGTTGCGGTCAACCTGGGCATTAAGCTGGAGATCGTCTGGGATCAGTATCGCGACAGTCCGGCACGCAAATCCGGCGTCACCTGCCAGGACTGCCACATGGGCAAAGTCCCCGGAAAGCCTAAGGGCTATGCGACCGCGCCGTCTGCGGTCGTCGGCGGCAAGGACATCAACCCCGGGCGTAAGCATGCCAATCACCGCTTCATTGGCCCGGGCTATTCGATCGCGCACCCCGGCATCTTCCCGCACAACACGAAAGCCCAGGCCATTAGCATCAAGGACTGGCTGCAGTTCGATTGGCGCGCCGGTTGGGGCACCACCAAATTTGAGGACAAGGTCGCAGACGGCAAGCTGAAGGCCGATTTTCCAAAGCGTTGGGCTGATGCCGTCGACCGTGAAGACGCTAGGGCGATGATCGACGAGAATCTTAAGAAGCTCGACGATCGCGACGAACTCCGGCGGCAGGTCATGGAGAACAGTAGCCATGTCGACGGTCCCTATATCGAGGGCACCCCGAGGGCCGGTACGGATCTGGCGTTCTCCTACAAGATCAAGAACACCAATACGGGGCACAACCTGCCATCCGGTTCGCTTGGCGCGCAACCGCAGCTCTGGGTGAACGTCGCTCTCGTCGATCCCGACGGCAAGAACGTCTGGGAGACGGGCTACCTCGACAGCAACGGCGACATGGCCGATTTGCATAGTCTCGACGTTGCGGCGGGCAGAATCACAACGGACCAACAGCTGCTCAATTTCCAGACCAAGTTTCTGACCACCAACGTCAAGGGTACGGACCGCGAAATGTACCTGCCCGTGAACTTCGATATCGACCCGCTGCCGCATCTGCGTCCGCCGGGGATACCGACAACGGTACTCAACCATCCGCCGCTGGTGCGCATGGAGAACCACTCGCTGGCGCCTCTGGGTCA
Organism: Hyphomicrobium sp.; assembly: GCA_031402935.1. Lineage (GTDB taxonomy): Bacteria > Pseudomonadota > Alphaproteobacteria > Rhizobiales > Hyphomicrobiaceae > Hyphomicrobium_B. The sequence continues at coordinate 21,935 of JANNSR010000113.1, forward strand.
GAAGCAGGCCAAGTACCAAGTGCCAGGTAGCCTCATCAAGAAGCCCGGCAAGTACCAACTCGCCTTCCGCATGCGCAGCCGTGCCGAGCCGATCTATTTCATGCGCTTCGTTGGTTCAACCAAGGACATGGAGCAAAGCATGAACGAGCGGATCATGAACTTCCACGCCTTCGCGGTGGAGATCGAAGTGAAGGGCTAGTTTCGAAATGCCGAGGGTTTCGCATTTTGGGCCCCGCCAGGGGTCCAAAGAATTGGGTGCCGGGGGGCTTCCACGTTATGTTTAGCACGTACCGGGCCAGGACAAAGACCGCCGTTATGGCACTTGTCGCCAGTGGCTACGTCGTGATGTCACGCGCCATCGCAGAACCCGCGATGGTCGAAAGCAGCGACGCGGCCAAAACTGAAACTGAGGTGATCAAAGTTTCGGCCGATGTCGCCGAAGACCAAGCCGATGGCCAGGACGCCGGTACGTCCACCATAAAGAAGACGGCCAGCAAGGAAGACCTTTTCAGTCCCGATCCGCAGTACGAAGCCAATCACAATGCCGAGGGAAACGTCGACGTCTACGGCGCCAAGAGCGCGGTTGAGCCGCCGCGCCCGCCGATTGAGTTCGGGCGCCAGCAATACACCTCCGGCATCTACGATGAGAGCAGCACCCTACTTGGTGAATTGAATCCGCTACTCCCGGGCCTCGCCATCTACGGGGACTGGCGGACGGCCGTCGCCTACAACAACAACAACGGCAAGGATATCGCCCAGTTCGCGACCCGGCTGAACATCGATGTCGACATCAAGATCACCGGCACCGAGCGCATCCACGCCTTCTTCACGCCGATCCAGGACGGCGCCGCGAAATTCACCCGGCTCGAGTTTGGCGGCGGTAACTCCAATGATGAACTCAACACTGAGTTCGACGCCGAGCCGCAGACGCTGTTCTTCGAGGGTGACGTCGGCTCCATCTATTCCGGTTTCTCCGGCAAGGAAGCCAGTTTCGACCTGCCCTTCACTGTCGGTCTCTTCCCGCTGTTCCTGCAGAACGGCATCTGGGCCAACGACGCGATCCTTGGCGGCGCGGTGAGCCTGCCTGCGAAGAACTCGGCGGCGCTTGGCCTTGCCAACTTTGACATCACCTTCTTCGCCGCATTCGACGATGTCGATAACGCCAGCGTCGTCGCAGCGGACGGCAAGCTCGACAACAACATCGCCAACCTCTATGGCGTCACCGCTTTCATCGACGCCTTCGACGGTTATGTCGAAGCGGGCTACGGTCTGATACAGGGCCGCGACGAACAGGACGGCCTGCTGCAAAACTTCCTGACTGCAGCTTACAGCCGGCGCTATGTTAACACCTTGTCGAACTCGACCCGCGTGTTCGCGAATTTCGGCGACGATAATGCCAAGAACGGCGACGGATTCGCAATCCTTTCGGAGAACAGTCTCGTTACGAGCTTGCCGAGCACGCTGCTCCCCTATGCCAATTTCTTCGTCGGCTTCGGCAACCCTCAGCCGCTCGTCGATGGCAATAACGCAGGCATCCTGAAGAACGTCGGCATCAACTTCGAGACCGACGCGCTCACCGGCTATCCGAAACTCGACGACACAGGCTCCAACGCCTTGGGCGGCGCGATTGGCTTGCAGTACCTCTTCAATCTGGATCAGCAGCTCGTCTTCGAGGTGGCCATGGTGCAGCCTTTCGAGAATGACGGCATCGGCGCAAAGGACGCGCAGTACGGCATCGGTGCTCGCTATCAGGTCCCGATCGACCGGGCCTGGCTGTTCCGCGCCGATGCGACCTATCACATCCTCGAGGGTGCCGAGGACAACTTTGGCATCCGCTCCGAGGTCCGCAGGAAGTTCTGACGCAACGCGGATAACGGATTACTATGTGAGGTCATCTCATGAGCAGCCGGAATTCATTCGCATCGTTTCTGATGGCTTGCCTGCTTGCGGCCGGCACCTTCGGCATTGCGCCAGTGGCCAACGCTGCATCAGCTGGGATGTCGCTACTGAAGCGCGGAGAAAGTGCCAGGAGTTATGTGATTGAGATCAAACGTCGTGGCCGCGGCCCACGGATTCACCTGCCTAGAGGTCCGGGCTATATCTACTACGATTATCCCTATTACTACAGCCGCGGTTATTACCCGACGCATATAGGGGGTTATATCTACTATCCCTACTATAGCCGCAATTATTATCCGAGATACGGCGAGCGATGCGCCAATGGGTACCGGCGATGCATTGCCAATTTGGGTTACAATCGAAATGCTGGATCACCCCGCCGGCAGAACGCGCGTCGCATCGGAGCTTGCAGATGCCTTTGATGCCCGTGGACTGGCTTCTGATCTTCTCTGCAAGCGCGATATCAAAGCTGCTCATCTTTGCGGTGCGATTGAGGGGCTCGCGACCGGAGCAGCTAGATCTAAAAGTCCTCTAAAGCTCGTCTCGACGATACCGGAGCTCGACCTATGCTTGGGAAAAACAACGAAACAGAAGCGGAGGCAGCGGGACCCGCTCTCCCCGCTCGGCTGCGGTCATCGACCTGGGGGTTTGGCCAAGACCTTCGAGGTGCCGCCAGGACGTTGACTGTGCCTGCCGCGGTCTGTCTCCTGGTGACAGGCATTGGCACAGCTACGTCATATACGCGGGTTACTCCCGAGGCGACGGGCTCAGGGCAGGCGAACTCAGTCTTGCCGTCGCGTTCAGGGTCGAATGGCGAAATGCTTGCGCGTCTCGAGGACTACACGCGTTCTATTGGAACCGAAGAACCTGCGTCCATGGCGGCAGCTGGCAAACTACAGCCAGATGTGAACACGATGATCGAACAGCTAGCGGCTCGGCTCGAGACCACGCCAGAGGACACAAAAGGCTGGCGGATGCTCGGTTGGTCCTACTTCAATATGGCTAACTATGAACAAGCAGCTACCGCCTATGCGAGAGCGGTAAAGCTTGATCCGAGTTCCGCCGAGCTCAAGCGCTCATACGAGGAGGCCAAGGCGAAGGCCTCCGAAAGCGATAAATTAGCGTTAGACTCGTCTTTGCAAACCGGGGCCGCCGGAAAGGGCGGTGACGGACCAAGCGTTGAGAAACTGACCAAGCCTGAAGCGATGCCTCCGCACGAGAGTGACGTTGCAATCCGATCGATGGTCGATGGCCTAGCAGTTCGCCTAGAGAGTTCTCCGCGAGACGTTGAGGGCTGGACTCGCTTGATGCGCTCACGCGTTGTTCTTGGTGAGCGAGAGGTTGCGGTACAAACGCTCCGCAAGGCGCTTGAGGTCTTCAAGGACGACTCGGTAGCATCGGACAAGATTGCAGACGCGGCGATTGAGCTCGGCCTGAAGGCGGAATGACTGCTCTGCATTGTTCTTGCCGGGACTGCATGCTCGTGCCGCAAGATTGAAACGGCGGCGGCTTTCTGCCATTGAGCCATCCGGGACCATGACCGGCAGCGCAACTCGGGCTGCCAGGGTTAGCTCGGGGATTGATGCATGAAACTCGTTCGATTTGGGTTAGCGGGCGCTGAGAAGCCCGGCATAGTCGATGCCAGCGGCAAAATCCGAGATCTCTCAGGGCATGTGCCGGATTTTTCCGGCGACCAGCTGTCGCCCGCATCGCTCGATAAAATCCGCAAGCTCGACGCTGCAACCTTGCCGCTGGCGCCTGCCGGTGTTCGTATCGGCCCGCCGGTTGCGGGAACACGCAACTTCGTCGCCATTGGCCTCAACTACGCCGACCACGCCAAGGAGACGGGGCAGGAACTGCCCGCCGAGCCGATCTTGTTTAACAAGGCGCCGACGTGCATTTGCGGCCCCAACGACGACGTGATGTATCCGAAGAACTCCGACCGCATGGACTGGGAGTGCGAAATCGCTTTCGTGATCGGCACGCGCGCCCGCTATGTCGAAGAGAAGGACGCGATGCGCTACATCGCCGGTTACTGCATTTGCAACGATGTGTCGGAACGCCGCTTTCAAGTCAAACGCAACGGTCAGTGGGTCAAGGGCAAATCGGCCGAGACGTTTGGCCCGCTCGGGCCGTGGCTCGTGACGACCGATGAATTGAGCGATCCGCATAGCCTCGCTATGTCGCTCGACGTCAACGGCAACCGCAAACAAGCGGGCTCAACAGCGACGATGATTTTCTCGATTCCAAAGTTGCTGGCCTACGTCACCGAATTCATGGTGCTCGAGCCGGGCGATGTCATCACGACAGGCACGCCGCCCGGCGTCGGCTCGGCCAAGAAACCGCCTGAGTATCTGCAGGCCGGCGATGTGATGACACTGAAGATCGAAGGCCTGGGAGAGCAGCGCCAGACCGTCGTCGCATTCAAGGGCTGAGACATGCCTTGCGCCACAAAACCAGAACGCCGGGCGTGTGGACCCGGCGATTTCAGATGACGAAGTTTCTTTGAGACGCGGCAGTCTAGAACGGTGCGACCGCGCTTGCCATAGGCGCGACCTGGACCGCGCGCGTCATCGAAGTCGCACTCGTCGGCTTGACTGGCAGAAGAAGCAGGCTCACCGCGACCGACAGTAGCGTGAGCATTGGGATTCCGAAATAGCGGGAATAGGGCATGCGTGGCCTCAAACTATTGCATCGACGAATTACAAAGCAGCGATAGCACTCGGCTTGGGCCAAACAGTGCTTCGATCAGGGCAGAACAGCGAAACAATGAGACGGAGTTGTGTTGTGATCAACTCAGGACTTAAGCCGCACTCGGACGTCTTGCGTGAAATCGAAATTTTACGCATCGCCGTCGTTCATCGTGCCGTTGCCGTGCTGGCCGAACTTGTTGAGAAAGTTCGGCATATCTTTGCGATAACCCGCAGCGAGGCGCTGCTTGATCTCGTCCCACGAGCGCGGGTTTGACAAATTGAGCTGGCCGAGGCCCTCGCGCACGTATTTCAACTGATCTTTCAAGGCTTGTTCGCCCGATTGCAAACCGTCGTCGGTCTGCGCCGCGCGCTCGATCTCGTCGATGAGATAGTCGATCAAGTGCGTTTCGGGGAACAACATGTACAGCACCAAGTCATCCCGAATGGTGTCCTCAACCGCCGCGAGCAACTGCTTCTTGCGGTCGTCGCCGCCGATATCGCTCAACAGCCGCGAGTAGACCTCGCTCAATTCGCGGTCCTGCGCATTCTGGAATTCGCGCAGCACAGTGCCGAGCAACAGGTTCTTTTTGCTGTGCCCGTCCAACGATTTCCAGGCTTCCAGCATGGCGCTGCGTGACGCCGGCGTCGGCAGGCGCTGATCGACAAGAGCAGCGCTGAGACCGATCGCTGCGAGCAAGTCATCGCGATAGTCGGCGATGAGGCCAGCGCGCTCGTCCGGCATCAACGGAACCGCACGCGGGAGTTGTGCGGCAGGCTTTGCCAGTTCGGCAGCGCGCGGTTCTTGTTCCAATCGCGGTCGCGCCTCGTGCACGGCGCCGCCGTCGAGCGCTGGGCCGTCTTGGACGCCAGTGAAGCGGCGGCGTTCGAACTCGTAGTTTGCGGACTCGGCAGCCGTAGCCCGGATCGTCAGCAGCGTCTCATAAAGGCGCGGACTGATGTAATAGCGGTCATCGATCTTGACGTCGGGGGCCACGGCCTTGACGGCGGAGCCGGCGTTCATGACGCGGCGGACGACGCGGCTGTCATAGGCGTCGGTTATGTCCGAAAGCGTCACCATCGACGTGAAGCCTTCAGTCTCGCGGATCGGCTCAAGCGTATGCAGCACCAGGTCGGCATGTTCGCGCGGGTGCGGGCTGAGTGCCGCACTGACGAGTTGGTCGAGCCGGGCCCGGTCCTTGGCGCTGGCGTCGGTCTTGAAATGCTTGTCGCAGACAGACGACAGGTATTCGCGCAACTCGCTTCTGACGCGATAGCGCTCGGGGTTATGGCTGGCGGTCTCCACGGCGCCGATATCCGCGCCCGCCGTGAGCACCATGCGGACCCGGTCGGCTGATGACTTCTCCATGACGCTCAAATCAGCCATAGCCGAGAAACCGTCAGCATTGGTGATAGGCCGAAGCGCATTGAGCGTCAGCCACGCGGTCTCATAGGGGTGAGGCCCGAGCGCGGCGTTGATCGTCGCCTCAAGCTGAGTGGCGGAACGAGACTTGAAGCTTGGTACATCCGACAGCGGCGAGCGTACGGCGTTGGCGCCGAAAAGGCCTGACATGAAGATGAGTGCGTCAATTGCAATCGCGATTGCAAGCGCCAGATAGGCCAGCCGGTTGCCGTCGCTGAACGCGTTCCAGGTCACAACGAAGCGATGAGCCTTGTCATCGCGCGCCAGCTCGATGCCATTGATCTTGGTTCTGAGCGAGTCTGTTTCCTTGCTCGGCAAGCCGCTGTCGGCAAGGCACTTGCGTGCAAAGCCAAACAAAGCGTCGGCCGATGTATTGGCAATGAGTTTGTCGCCGCCAACGCAGGTTTGCTCGAAAACCTTGGTGCCGGCTTGGAGCGCGAACAGCGCGCCTGCTGCTTCGGCCGTCGCCTTGGGGTCGCAATCGAGGCCGGACAGAAGCGCTTTGGTCTCGGGCGTCGCCGACAGCGCACCTTGAATCTCGCCGCACATCGCTTGCACCTGCGTGAGACGCGCCACCGTCGGGTAGGCACGAAATTCAGCGGTTGCACGCTCGAACGCCGGCAGCACGCGCGTGGGGTCCATTTTCGGTCCCGTATCGTCTTTCGCTGTATCCTCTGCGAGCGCGATACGCTGCTCGGCGGTCTCGGCTTCGCCTTTGAGTTTGGCGAGATCGCCATCAAGTGTCGCCAGTTCGCGATCAATCGTTGAGAGGCGCGTTTCAACGGCATTGAGCCGTTTCTGCGCGTCCTTCATGCGCTCCTCAGCGATTTTCTGAGCCCCTTGCAGCAGATTGAGCTCGCCCATGCGCTGGCGATAGATCGGTCCGCGGCCCTCCTTGCCAGTGCCCTCGACGCCTTTGTCTTCTGCAAGCGCTTCGACGCGCTTGGCATCGACGTCCTTGGCTTTGGCATCGACGTCGGCTTTTTTGGCTGCGAATTCGCTCGCCAGTTCGGGGCGCTGGGTTGCCAAGCGGCTCTTTTCTTCGGTGAGCGAAATCTTGCGGCCGGCAAGACCGGCTTGCCCGGCTTGGGCCGAGGCCATGCGCTCCTGCTGCTCTTTGACGGCCAGACGGCGGGCTTCGATCTGGCTGTTGACGTAGCGCTCAATGGCACCGCCCGATTGGGCCGCGGCGGCGGCGATGCCTTCGATCTGTTTTTCGTATCCGGTCCACGCTTCCGTTTGGAACAGGGCGCCGGCTTCTACGCCGCGCTTGGCTGCAATCGTATGCTCGATATCGGCGACTATGCCGGCGACTTGGTTTTGGCCGCGAAGCTCAGCCGCACGCACGCGCTCCGATTGCGGGAAAATCGACGTGAATAGGCTGTCGAACGAAAAGAACACGCTCGTCGCCATGCAGGCGAGAAACATCACCCAAAGAACCGAGTTGCGGATGATGACGCGCGAACCCTGGATGTAGGGCTTGATGATGTCACTTGCTGCGTAGAGCGTGAACAGTGCAACGAGCAGAAGGCCGACGCCGAACATCAAGAACTTGTCGCCGGTTTTCGACCATTGCAGATCTTCGGCACTGGCTTGGCGCACGTCGGCGGCGCCGATCCACTGCATGAAAAGCGTCATACCGGCGACGAACAGAAGAACGCCGATACCGGTTCCAAGCCAAGTCTGCACGACTGGATTGACGAGACGGGAGTCGGCCCGCTGGCTTTGGGTATTCATACCGGTCGCGAAACTCTCGCCGATCAACCAGGCGACGATCAGCATTACGCCCTGGATGCCAAACGTGATCATTCCGGCGAGCAGAGGCTCACCCGTAAAATTGCGCATGCCGTCCCAGGTCGTCCACCCGGACGCGAGCGACAGAACGAGGCCTGTCGTCGCCAGCAGGCCGAGCTGCCAGTTCGAAAACATGGTTTCTTCGATGGCCGCCTTCAGGCGCTTGGCGACGCGGGTTTTCAGCAAAAGCGTCACGACGCAGAAGAAAAACAGCAAAATGCCCAGCGGCCGGGCGTTCTGGATTAGGCCGTCCAGCAGATATTTTACGTCCATTCTGCAATCGTCCCTTGTTCAGGCGCCGCCCGCGAACTCCTTAACTCAAAGGCCATTTTGAGCAAAAGACCGGACCTTTTGGCGGCGAGAATAAGACGATTTGCGCCAGTGGGAATGAAATTATTTTAAGTTTCAAGCCGGGGGCGCCCGCCCCGGTTCAGCGTGGCAACGCCGGGAGAACTGTTATACTATCCGTTTCACCGCCGCGCAATGCGATCGTCCGCGCTGCAAAACCATCTCCTGAGGCCCGTCATGGCAGCGCAAATGAGCGAAGACCAACGCAACAAGGAGCGCGTCAAAACTTCCGTCGAGCAAGCGGTCAATATCTTCGCTGAAAAGAACATCCGCTTCACTGATTTGCGGCGCAAGGTGTTCGAGGAGATCGCTTTGACGACGGCCAGCGTCGGCGCCTACGAAGTGCTCGACCGGCTAGCGAAGAAGGGCACGCGCCTCGCGCCGATTTCGATCTACCGGGCACTCGACGCGCTGCTGGAAGCCGGCGTCGTGCATCGCCTTGAGAGCAAGAACGCTTACTTCGCCTGCCGCCGGCCGCATCAGCCGCGCACCGGGCGCCGGCCGATGTTTTTAAGCTGCGAAACCTGCGGCACGGTCAGCGAAGTTGATGGTCAGGATATTTTTGACGGCATCGATACTGCAGCCCGCGGCGGCAAATTCGAGCCGAGGGTCAAGTTCGTCGAAGTTTCGGGCACATGCGGCGACTGTTCGGCCAAACGCAAAGAGTGATTGCCGCCGCCCCAGGAGTCGAGATCAACGTGACCGGCAGTACACCCCAAATACTCGCGCCCGCAACGGATCGCAGTTCGCACACCCATGCGCACGATCACGCTTGCGGCTGCGGTCTGAGCCATGCTGCGCCGCTTGACACCTCAGCGCTTGTTTCGGTCCGGGCTCTGCGGTTCACCCGCGGCGGCCGCGATCTTATTTCGAATGTCGATCTCGACGTCCGTGCGGGCGAGATCGTAACGCTGATCGGCCCGAATGGTGCCGGCAAGACGACGCTGGTCAAATTGATCCTCGGCATTGAAAAGCCGGATGCCGGAAGTCTGTCGCGGCCAGCCTCGACCCGCGTCGGTTACGTGCCACAGCGTTTCGATATCGAGCGCGCGATGCCGATGACGGTCGCGGGATTTCTGGCGCTTGGCCACGCTGCTTCATCTGCTGAGGTGCGTGCCGCCATTGCGGAAGTTGGCGCCGAACGCACGCTTGATCTGCAACTCGTCAAGCTGTCAGGCGGCGAGACGCAGCGTGTGCTGATTGCCCGCGCCTTGCTGCGCAATCCGAACTTGCTCGTTCTTGATGAACCCGCCCGCGGCGTTGACTACGTTGGCGAAGCGGATCTTTATGACCTGATCGGGCGCTTGAGAGATCAGCGCCAGCTTGGCGTGCTGTTGATCTCGCACGATCTGCATGTGGTGATGGCGAAAAGCGATCGCGTCATCTGTCTCAACGGCCATGTCTGTTGTTCGGGCAAGCCCGAGACGGTCGCGCAACATGCCGAATATGCTCGCATGTTCGGACCGCAAGCCGCCAATGCGCTTGCCGTCTATCTGCACCACCACGACCACAGTCACGACATTTCTGGTGCTGCACGCCCGGTCGCTGAACCCAGCTCCGGCGGGCGAGGCAGCTCGAGTGTTTGAACTCCCAGAACCGTTTGTGCTGCGGGCTCTGGCCGCCGGTATTGGCCT